>CAZGSX010000017.1:0-13929 GCA_964528475.1 uncultured Anaerolineales bacterium | reverse complement strand
GCGTACGGGTGAGACTCGCTCCCCACCCATACCGCCCGGATTGCGTTCAGGTCGATCTCGCCCGCCCGCGCCAGTGCGTTGCGGGCTGCCTCAACCGACATCGTGACCACATCCTCGTCGGGCCCTGGTACGGACTTCTCTTTGATGGGTGTTCCGCCCTTACCATCCATCCACACGCGAGCGATCTCGCTGGCGGGCAGTCGATAGCGCGGTATATAGGCACCGTAACCCACAATGCCTACGTCTCGGTCTGGCTTAAGCATGGTTAGGGTTGCGTCATTCGGCATGAGCACGTCCTATACTCATCCTGACTCATAATCAAGCGGGACGGCTACCTTGGGCGCATCTGACGCATCTCGCAGGCCATCGGCCAGGTGTCCAAGGCGACACATCGGCTGACCGAGAATGGCAGCCATCTCACGAGAATCGTGGTTCACGGTTCTCTCGCTTGCTCCTCGCGCAGCTGGGTCAGGATGTGGCGCGCCCGGTCAGCACGAATGGAGCCCTGGTCGACCATCGTCGCTGCCACCTGCTCAACCTCGCTGCCCCTGGCGCCGCAGGCCATGGCCACCTGTCGGGCGTGAAGCTGCATGTGTCCCCTCTGGATGCCTTCGGTGGCCAGCGCCCGTAGAGCCGCTAAGTTCTGTGCCAATCCAACTGCTGCGATGATCTCGGCCAGCTCCTGGGCCGTCTCTACCTCCAGGATCTTGAGGGCGACCTGAGCCGTGGGGTGTACCCGCGTCGCACCGCCCACAATGCCGACAGTGAGCGGGATCTCCAGGCTGCCAGCCAGGTTTCCGTCACCGTCCCGCGCCCAGGTGCTAAGGCTCGTATACCGCCCGTCGCGAGCTGCATAGGCGTGAGCTCCGGCCTCGACTGCCCGCCAGTCGTTACCTGTGGCGAGCACGACGGCGTCGATGCCGTTCATAATGCCCTTGTTGTGGGTGGCTGCGCGGTAGGGGTCGGCGGCAGCGAGAGCCGTGGCGTCGACGATTCCCTGAACGACCTCAGGGCCGGAGTACGATTTATCGGCCAACGCATCAGCGGGGATGGTGCATCGAGCGCGTGCCAGCCGTCGATCCGCCAAATTGGAGAGAATCCGCAACAACACGCGCCCCCCAGTGATGCGCTCAATCTCTGGAGCGAGTGCCTCGCACGCGGTATTGACGGCATTGGCCCCCATTGCGTCGCGACAGTCGAACATCAGATGGACGATTACCATTGGCCCTGCGGATGACGCCTCTATGACGCGTACCTCAATCTCCTTGGCTCCACCGCCGAGATCGATCAGAACGGGATCAGTCTCGTTCGCCAGGGCCAGCAGCTCGTCCCGTGCGGCGAGGATGTCGAACCGTGAACTGTGTGGATCAGCGACGTCGAGAACCTGGATCTGGCCAATCATCACTGGTGACGTGGTCAGCGCCCTAAACCCCCCTCCGGCGCGAGCCAGTTTGGCCGCGTATGACGCTCCTGCCACGACCGACGGTTCCTCGATGACCATCGGCACCATGACCTCGCTGCCGTTCACCAGGAAGTTGACAGCGATGCCCAAGGGGAGCGCATGCAGGCCGACCACGTTCTCAATCATCTTGGCGGCGTGCTGTCGCTCCAGGCCCATGGTACCCTCTAGGGCCAGGGCCTCCTCCTCGCTCAGGTCTGCCCACCGGGAGATGAGGGCAGCACGCTCGGCAAGTGGCTTATTGTAGAACCCTGGGATTCGCGATGTTCGTTTCATCATAGAACGGCTCAGCAGCATTCCTTTTCGCCTTATCACGCATCAAGACCGCCGGACAACCGTGCTGCCCGGCGGTCAATCGGCCAGATTATACCATAGATGCCCTCCCAAAACCTATCAAACAGGCATCTACACCTTCCCAGAAACTCTCACAGCCCCCAGACTAGAGGAGATTTCGCATAGCAGGAGCGGTCCCAGCCATATTGCCTAAGGGCGCGAGAGGGCCCACACGATCACTTCCGGGGGCGACAGGAAACGGGCCCGTGGAGCGCCGAGGCCTTCCATCCCCAGGCCGCGGCTTACGTACATGGTGGTTCCCTCCTCCTGATACCGTCCCATCTCGTACCGCTTCCAGAAGGCCGAGCTGGTGACTACCGCACCGAAGAGCGGCAACCGCAGCTGGCCGCCGTGGGTGTGCCCGCAGAGATAGAGATCGATGCCTAGGCTGACAGCTTCGGGCATCAGGTCCGGGGAATGATAGAGGAGCAAAGTGAAGCAGTCTTCGGTCCAGGTCTGCACTAGATGGCGCAGCCGCGGCGCGTCCGCCGTCCGCTCGGCGGTGCAGCGCAGTCCGACCAGGCGGATCCGGTGGCCCCTTATCTCCAAGTGTTCCACCTGATCCAGCAACCACGTGATGTCCAGATCGGCGAATATCTCTGGCACGATGCCCCTCACGTCGACAGGCGGGCTGCCCGTGATCGCATACACGGGGCCGGTTGTACGCTGGCACAGCTGCTCCAGCAGGTCGTGAGCGGCCCTCCGGGCATCTGGATCGTGCACGCTGGATAGACTGAGGTAATCGCCGGTCAATACGGTCAGGTCAGGGTCGATAGCTTCGACCAGTGCCAGAAGCTGCTCCTCACGGGTTGTGACGCGCTCGACGTGGAGGTCACTGATGTGGAGCAGGCGGAGCGGTGTCCGCCCCTCAAGCCTGGACGAGTGCAAGCTGGCCTGGGTGACCCGGACACGGAATGGCTCAATCCACGTGGCGTAGAGCGCCACTGCGACGATCACCAGCTGGATGCCAGTCACTATCAGAAGAGCGACCTGTGTGCCCCATATCAGGCCGCCCAGAAACGTGACGCTGGTCCGGAGGAGGGTTAGGGCTAGAAGTGGTGGGGTCACCGGCCCGAACGACCGCCGAGCGCGGGGCAAGACAGCCAGCCCTGCGCCGTCAATGACTATCATGGAGAGGGAGAGCAGACCCGCCGCAATACGGAAGTCGTGCCACGGCCAGCAAGCGATGGCGGCCAAGGCTAGCCACGCCGGCGCTAACATCACCGGCGCAACGCGGCTCAGCAATTCTGTCGCCACCAGGGCTAGGTGAAGCGCATGCGGTCGGTAGTCGGGAGGACGGAGGATGTGGTTCAGATCCTGATCGAGGTCTGGTCTTGAGCGGCGCATGGGTCTCCCGTCTAGAGACCTGTAGCCTGGCCGGGCCGGCTGTCTGTCCTGCGGGCTGAGACATTCACGACGCGGCCTTCAGCACTTCTGCCAGTTTGCCGGGTGTGTTGGTGATGATCCCATCCACCCCCCAGGAGATGAGGCGACGCATGATGGTGGGATCGTCGACGGTCCAGACGTGGACGCGCTGGTCGCGTGCGTGGACGCGCTGGACCAACGGCTGGTAGACGACGGCGTGATGGGGGTGTAGGGCTGTGGTTGGCCGCGAGATGAGCAGGTTGGCGAGCTGAAGGGAGGCCCATGTGGGCCGCGAGTAGAGCAGGCCCGTGGGAATGCCCGGGGCGATTTCCTGGATTCGCCGCAGCGCCAGGGGGTTGAAGGAGGAGAGCAGAACCTGCTCGTCTAGGCCACGATGCTTGATCTGATCAACGACCGCTCGTTCCAGACGGTCATCAAACAGACGGATCCCCTTGAGCTCTATATTGAGTAGCAGCCTCCCGCCCAGGACCTTCAGGACCTCCGCCAGCGTGGGGATGCGGCTTGGGCTGGAGTCCATGATGCCGCTGCGGGTGCGCTTGAAGGCAGCTGCGGCATCGAGCTCCTTCAGCTCGGCTAGCGTCTTCTGATCCACCCGACCGGTGCCATCGGTGGTGGCGTCGACCGTGGCGTCGTGGATCACCACTGGTGCCCCGTCCGCGGAGAGCCGCACGTCGAGCTCGACGCCATCGGCTCCCATCTCTAGCGCCTTTTGGAAGGCCGCGAGGGTGTTCTCGGGAGCTAGCTTGCTCGCGCCGCGATGGGCGATGTTCAGGGGGTGGTCAGAATCCGATTTCACATCTAGCTCCTCGTATCGTCAATCCAGTCCTCGAAGAGGGAGCGATACTCACTCCCGGTGACGGCTTTGACAGCCGCCAACCAGTCATCAGGGCGGGCGATGCCATAGCGATTGTATTCGAAATAGGTCGTCAGAATCTCCCAGAAGCTCTCGGCGCCCACCTGCTCGCGCAAACTGTGGAAGTAGAGGGGTCCCTTCCGGTAGACCACGGCGCCGTAATCAGCGCTGCTGTAGTGCGCGACCGGAAGGCCAACCGGCTGATCGCCCCCGGATTGTTGAAGCGCCTCATAGGCTTGCTCAAAGATGCTGATGCGCAATCTCTCTGCCACCTCGGCTCCGTATCGATCCTCATGGTAGAGGAGGGTCCCATATTGCACCAGGGCCTCGTCCAGCCAAGGTTCGTCAACCTGATCGTTGCCCACCAGGCTGTACCACCACTGGTGGAGCACCTCGTGGACTACCACCCATTCCATGCGGTCGCTTATGCCGTCGCGTTCGTAGTAGGATTGATTGATCACCACCAGCCCAGGATATTCGATCCCCCCGGCCAGAGTGGGGGATTCCACGATGTCCAGTTCGCTGAAGGGGTACGGCCCGATGTGTTCGTTGAACAGGCGGACGGCGCGGCTGGCATAATCCAGCGCTGCTGCCCCGCCTTCCTCATGTCCTGAGTAGAATACGCTGTTGACAGTGGTGCCGCCCACGTCTTGGCTTTCCAATCGGTAGTCCTCGCCCACCAGTGCTACAAAATCCCGCATCGGCGCGGCGACGCACGACCAGGTGGTCATCCCGACGTCCGTCTCGGTCCGCAAGCAGTCGCCCGAAGCGGCGAGGGTCATGGTCTCTGGCGCGGCGATGGTCACGTGGAAGAAGGCCACATCGGAGAACACGGCATCCCCGTACGGAGGAGCCAGCTCGACGTTCCACCCCTCGTGATCGTAGACCGGGATAAGGGCGTAGGTATTGGACAGGGCTGCGACGCCGTCGTAGATCCCCAACTGTCGGTATCCCTCGTAGGGCCGCCGGCTATCCGCTGGATGACCCTCGGTCGGTAACTCGAGGGTGAAGCTCAGGGTCAGCTCCACCCCGTCGCCAGGTGTTAGAGGTGCGGGAAGGGATAGCCGCAACGCTGAGCCCTCCAACGCCTCCTCGTACTCCAGAGTCTGCCCGTCAAGCTTGAGACTCCTGACCGACATCGTCCCGCCATAGCCAGGCGTGTTGGGAAACAAGCGCACGTAAAGCGTCTCCAGGGGAACGCTCTCCGTGTTTGTGTAACTCGTGTGCTGGTGACCGACGAGGGTTGCCTGATCAACATCCAACGTCAGATCAATGGCGTAGCGAGGGGCGTTGGTCAACTCCTCTGCATCGCACCGAAACGTGGGTCGCAGGGCGCGGTCGAACGCGACGCCGGTGCTCCCTGTCTCCGCCTTCGATTCCGGCCGAGTCGGTGTGCGTAAGGGCTGGGGTGATGTCTGGACTGGCTGACGTGGAGCTGTGGCTGTGGCCGCATGGGTCTGCGGTGCTCTCGTCTCTTGTGGATCAGGGCTGACCGGGGCGGCCCCGCGGCAGGCGCCGAGAGATAGGATTGCCAGGAGCACGATCAGGTGTCGGATGATCTCAACACCGGGACTTGGGGATCCGCTGCTGGTCCTGGGTACTGATGCAGGCTCAGCCTGTCGCTCTCTCCATCCGTTGGGTATCTGGCTCGATCGGGGGGGCAGGCGTTTCTCCTTCTTGGGCTTACCAAGAGGCGCGCCTCCAGGGGTTGATGGGCGGTTAGGATGGGTCGGCATCTTCTCCGGAGATCCAACTCTCGTAGAGATCGCGATGGCGGTCCCCTGTCACGTCCTCCACCGTGTCCAGGAATGATTCTGCTGTAGCGACCCGATACCGGTGGCGGTCGTAGTACGTGCGGAGCGTCTCGAAGAACAGGTCGTCGCCCACTCGCTTCCGCAGCTCGTGGAAGTACAGCGCGCCTTTGTCGTAGACTACGTCGAAGTAGAGATTCGGGGGATAGGCATCGGCGGGAAGCCCGGCCGCCATGTCCTGATCCGTTCTCTTCAACGCTTCGTGGGTCTGAACGAAGACGGAGTTCAGGATGCCGTTGGCGCGCTGCTTGCCGTAAACTGCCTCGTAATAGAGCATCGTGCTGTACTGCGTGAGGGCCTCATCCAGCCAGGGCTCGTTGACCTGATCGTTCCCGACCACCACCATCCACCACTGGTGGGCCACTTCGTGGGCCGTGAGCCACTCCACCGTCGAGACTCCCGGATAGAGCCTATCCTCGACGACCACCAGGCCGGAGTACTCCATTCCGCCCAGGTAGTTTGGGGTCTCCACCACGTCGAGCTCGGTGTACGGATAGGGGCCAAAGTAATCATTGAAGGCCTCCAGGGCGTCCACGGCTACCTCCAGGGCCTTATTCCCTCCCGCCGCGTGCCACTCGTAGAAGTAGCTATTGACCACCACGCCTTCTGTCTCCCTCCCGGCGCGAGCGTAATGCTCTCCCAAGATCACCGTGAAGTCGCGCATCGGCGCTGCGCTGCACGTCCAGGTGCCGTCCTCTGGCGTCCCGCAAGCGCCGCTTGCGATCAGCGTGAAGTCCGGGGGAGCTGTCACTTGTACGTCGTAGATAGCGACTTCGGAGAACACGTCATCTCCGTGCACGGGAGCAATCTGGGCGTTCCAGCCTCTCTCGTTGTAGACGGGAATCAAAGGGTACACAGTGGGCAAGGCCATCACTCCCCTCACGTACGAGAATAGCCCGTGACCGGAAACCCGAGAGGTGGGCACGTCGACGACGAAATCCATACTCAGCTTGACCATACGCCCGGTTTCCAGCTGCGGCGACAAGGGGACCCTCAGAGCCGTATTGTCCAGATCGAGCTCGGGAACGACCGACTGCTCGCTGCGCAGGAGATGTGTGACGGTCATGGTGCCTCCATACCCAGGAGCATTGGGCAGTAGACGGAGGAGGATGGCTTCGAGGGGTTCTTCCGCGACGTTCGTGTAAGTGATCTGCTGCCGGCCCGTCACGCGGGCCTCGCCGGGATCGACTGTCAGCTCGATGTTGTAGCGCGGTGCTCCCTGACAGATCTGAATGTCCTCGGCGAATCGCTGTCGGAGACACGTGTCGGGAAGAGGTGGCGGCGTAGGAGTGGCCGTCGGCGCGGGGGTGGCGGTGGCGGTAGGCGTGGGGCGCGGGGTGGATGTAACGGAGGTTAATGTCGCAGCGGGGCTCGCGGAGCTAAGCGTGGGCTCAGAGGTAGCCGGAGTGGAGATCGGCAGCGTGGTTGGCGATGGCAAAGGCGGTGTGGAGCAGGCCTGAAGGCATGATAGGGCGAGAATCAACGCCCAACCACCCAGGGCGGGCAGAGACCGGCTCCCCCCTCGCATCACCTGCCTAGCAGCGCCTGGGAGCTCACAGATGCGTCGCTCTCCTGTGCAGCGGGAGCGGGACCTGCACGTGCTGTTCCTCATGATGTCAGCCAGGTGATGGTGACGTCTGTCACCTCGTCCACGCGGCCGGAAAACATATGTCCCACATCGCGGACGATATACAGCTTCTTCGGAGGTGCCAACCGCTCGACGTAGCGGCGGAGCGCCTCAGCGGGTGCCCAGGGGTCGTTCTCGCCCACGATGAAGAGCTTGGGGCGTCGGTCCTCATCCAGAAAGGTGTCCCCGTAGTGGTCTTGCACTAGTGCGATCCCCGCCATACGATGCAGGCGCTGGTCGCGCGCGGCATGGTGGAGTGCGACGCCAGCGCCGAAGGAGTATCCCATGACCACCAGCTCCCCGGGGTCGATCTCCGGCTGGCGGAAGAGGAAATCCACTGCGCCGCTCACATCATCCATCTCGCCCTCCCCGTCATCGAAGTCCCCCTCACTGCTCCCAGCGCCTCGGAAGTCGAAGCGCAGCGCGGCCCACCCTGCCACGGCTAGCTCAAGACAGAGACTGACGACGATTCCATTTCCCATGTTGCCACCCATCAATGTATGTGGATGGCAGACGACGGCCGCCGGGAAGGGTCCTGAACCCTCAACCGGAAGGTGAAGGACCCCCCGCAAGGTCAGCTCTTCGCCGGCAGACTGGAACGAGACCCGGCGCGTCCTGAGGCTATCATCAGAGGGACGATGGGGCTGAGGCTGCATTGTCATCCTCCTCCCACTGGGGGGAACAGACCGATCTCGTCGCCGTCGCTCAAGCTGTAGTCCTGCTTCTGGACGGTGCCATTGACAAACACGATCTTCACCTGCTCGCGGGGCACGTCCAGTTCGCTCAGCAGATCCCCGACCGTGGCCTCGTCTGGCAGCTCGACCGGCACGGCCTCTCCTACCTCGATGTCGGCGAAGTGGCGGCGAAGCGTGGCGAAAGGCTTGACCTGAACGCTGATCATTGATGGCTCCATGCACTCCCCAGTGAAAGGGTCTGTAGATACCCCCTGCAGCGGTCTCAGTTCACGGAACGGTATTATACCAGGCTAGAGGTCGGTGACCAACGACGAGCCTGTGATCGCACCGCACCCTCGGCTGGTCGGCACAGCTGAATGTCGCCGTCACGGGACCGGGATGTGAATCCCATGGCGATCGCACATGGATTCCAACCCCCACCAAGCTGTAATTCTGAGGAGCGCAGCGACGAAGAATCTCGCCCCCACAAGTCCAAGACAGAGATTCTTCCCTCTCTCCGGTCGTTCAGAATGAAGAATCTGACACTGAGCCCGCCCAATGCGATTACCCTGCTATGAACCCTGTGTTATTCTGCCAGGTCACCGGGCTACCTGCGTCCGTTCGGCCAAGATGATGGTTCCTGTCGGCTCTCGGCCTCCATTTTGATCGGGAGTAAGGTTTGTCGTTGCACGATCGCCCCCAGCAGGGCAGCCGGACTGCGGCAGCCTCGCCGCATTGGCAAGCGGCCCGGGCCGTGGTAGGATCTCCCTATCATGGTTGGGACTCTGCGCTACGTTCATGTGTATCTCTCTCCTCACTTGGACGATGCCGTGCTCTCCTGTGGCGGCCGCATCTGGGAACAGGTGCAGGCCAAGGAGTCGGTGCTGGTGATCACGATCTTCGCCGGTGCCCCCCAGCGCGGCGCAGCCCTCTCACCCTTTGCCAGGGTCCTGCACGCGCGGTGGGGGCAAGCGTCGGAAGCGGTGGAACAGCGACGGGAGGAGGATCGGGCCGCGCTGGCCGTGCTCGGAGCGGAGGTCGTGCACTGGCCCTACAAGGACTGCATCTACCGGCGGACGTCCGAAGGCGATTTCCTCTACGATAGCGAGGAGGCGCTCTGGGGCGGCGTCCATCCGGCCGAGGAAGATCTTCTGGGGGAGCTCGTGGATCGGCTCACTGAGCTGCCGCTCACGCCTGACGGTGCACTGTACGTGCCCCTCGGCGTCGGGGGACATGTCGACCATCAGCTGACCCGGCGGGCGATCGAGCGGGCCCGCGGAGCTGTGACGTACTATGAGGACTATCCCTACGCTGAGGACTGCGCCAGTGTCGGAGTTGCGCTCGGAGACAGGCGATGGGAGGCGGAGGTTGTGCGTCTCTCTGAGGAAGCGCTGGAGGCGAAGATCGCTGCGATCGCCTGCTATCGATCGCAGATCTCCAGTCTCTGGATGGACACGATGGACATGGTTGGGGCGGTGCGGAGCTTCGCAAAGCGGAGGGGTGCGGGGAGGCCGGCCGAGCGCTACTGGCTCCCCGTCCAGTCAGCCTAAAGCGTCCGCGCCTGGGTCGGACCAGACGGCCCCTTCACTGGCGTCCTGTGCAACCCACCCCGACGGTAAGGGCAATTGCGATGTCTTACCGGTTTCACAAGCACGGGTTACGTCTGTTTCGCTTCTGCCTTCGCGATGAATGAATCCTGGTCGACGACGAAGCGTTCGTGCGTTGCCTCCCCGATCCGCTCGACCTGGTCCCAGGCCTCAATGTGAAAGACCAGGCGCCTGCCGTCGATCTCCACCAACTCGGCGTGAGCGCGGACCTGCATCCCAACAGGCGTCGGGGCCAGGTGGCCCACATCCATCCGCCCTCCCACGGAGGTCTGTCCGTTCGGGAGGCGGCCTTCCAGGGCCTTCACCGCCGCGTTTTCCATGAGGCCTACCAGGGACGGTGTGCCGAAGACGGGCACCAGCCCGCTCCCCCAGCGCCTGGCCGTGTCATCCTTCGTCACCGTCATGTCTGCCTCGCCTGTCAATCCCGTCCGAATGCTTTCCATGGTCCACCTCATACGTGCGGCAAGACGATCCTGAACAAGCAATACAAGTCAAATGCCGGGAACCCGGCGAAGAAGACCCCCAGAGCCCAGGGGCGCAGGTGTCTCGGTACGATCCCTGCCAGCGTATCCAGACCTAAAGCGCCAGCCGTCGCCAGGGGGATGAGCGCGGGAAAGAGATACCGCCCCTGGTGCTGGACGAAGGTCAGATTGTACCACGCGAACGCGGAGAGTGTGAGCGCGGCGGAGAGGGCGAGTACCCCCATGGACCGCCGGACGACCGCAGGGGTGGATCGCGACGAACCCTCTCGGATCAGCCACGCGACGAAGCCGGAGCCCAGCGCGATAGAGAGCAGCAGCAGGACCTGGTAGAGGCGAGGCGGGAGGGGAACCGCCATCCAGCCGAACTGACCCCAGAAACTCCGGAACGTGGTTCGCACCAGGCGACTGAGCAAGCCCCCATATCCAACCATTGCTACCCATTCGGCGGACTGGGGCTGGCCCTCGACGACGGCCTTGTGTTGTGCCAGTCCCAGGGGATCGGTCCACCCGTACGTCAACCCATTGCGGACGAACCAGGGCGCGGAGATGAGCAGGGCCGGGACGAAGATCCAGGCCAACTGCTCGACCGCCCAGCGGTGCGTCCTTTCCTCGCTTCGCCAGCGGAGGAGGACCGCCCCGGCCGCAACCCCGACGACGATATAGGCGGTGGTCTTGGTCAATAGAGCGGTGCCGACGAGGAGGCCCGCGCGCCAGGGTCGCGGCTCCGGTTCGCGGAGGTAGACCATCAGGGCCCAGAGACTCCCCCCCACGACTACCTCTGCCAGGGTGTCGTTGTTCACGCCCGCCGTAATAGCGACATGCTGGGGAATGAACGCGACGAAGGCCGTAGCCATCAGCCCCAGCCTGGGCCGGTTAGGGAAGACGGTTCTCACAGTGCCAAAGGCGATGATCAACAGGAGGGTGCCCAGCGCCACGGAGAGCAAGCGCAAGGGCAATAGCGCCCCATCGAAGAGGAGGTAGATGGGCGTGGCCAACAGGTAGTACAAGGGTGGCTGATGATCCTCGTACTCCAGGGGCTCGATGGACAGGTCCGGAGGAAAGCCTCCGGAGGTGAGGCGCCCCAGATATTCGTGGTCGTAATCTCCCGATTCGAGCACGGGAAGGCCCTGTCCCTCCGCCAGCGAGCGAATGTAGTTGTAGTGAGCGGGTTCGTCGGGGACCTGCCAGGCCGGGGTCAAGGCGGCGTAGAGCGAGCCGATCGCGGCGTAGACCACGATCAATACGATCAACGGTATCAGCGTCGAGGCGCACAGCTTCGTGTTCATGGCTTCCCCGCCACCGCCTCCTTCCTCCAGAGATGAACTGAAGGTGTCGTGACGATGCTCCCGGAACACACACTCCCGATGGAGGGGGAATGCCCCGCGAGCGATGGCTCCTCCTGGCTTCGCCCTGGTCTTACTCGCAGGCACGGGCGGCGTGGAACGTCTTGCGTCTTCGGTTGCCGCACGGCCCAAGGCCGGCGCCACGCCCCAGCTTCGGCTCGGGTATCGCTCATCGGTCGGCGGTCTGTTCGTCATAGGTCGGCACATAGGCGGGGGTGCCCGGTGCCACGCCCTCAATCCGCACCAGCGTGCCCACGGGCGCCCAGTCGTACAGCTTCTGAGCGTCGCCCACATTGAGGATGATGCATCCGTACGAGGCCGGCCAGCCCAGGACGCTGGCCCACAGCCGCTGACCGTCGGCGCGGATCGGCAGCTCGTGAATACCGTTGGCGAAATCGGGGCCTTCGTAGTAGATGGCCATGAAGTAGGGCATTTCCAGTGCCCACCGTTGGGCGTAGGCCTGTGGCTCTTTGTAGAGTACCTGGAACTGCCCCGCGATAGTCGGCGTGCTGGTCATGCCGCTGGAGCAGGTGAAATCGTAGGCCAGGTGGTCTCCCTCGTAGGCGCGCAGCCGTTGCTCCGGCAGATCGATCTCTATGCGCTTGTCTGGTACCAGCGGCTCCGGGAGGAGGATATCGATGGACGGAATGGTCAGCTCCATACCGACCAGGAGCTCAGACGGTTCCACATTGGGGTTCGCCTCCTCCAGTCGCCATTGAGGGAACCCGTGGCCGTAGGCGATGTCGAACAGGGTGTCTCCCGGCTTGACCACATACGTGGTCTCCGGGTGCTGGATGGCACATTGCGCCTGGTGTTCTCCAGCTCTCAAGGCGACCAGCGTTCGCCTTAGTGTCTCTTCTTTGTCCAGTACTCGCTCGGGCTCCAGCTCAGGCCCCAGCTCAAGCAACCAGGCCTTCACCGCCGCCTCTCTCACCTCGAGGACGAATCCCTGCTCCGTTTGAACAGTGCGCAACCAGCTGACCAGCCGCTCCGTGGGGGCCACAAACTCGACTCGGTAATTGGTGAGGGGGTCGTCTGCCAGCAGCGTGAAGGGTTGGGAAAGCAGCGATCTGGCCCGCGAGCATGCAGGCTCGACACTGGGCGCTTCAGGAGGTAGCTCAACTGTCGCCACTTCCACCTCCCGCTCCTCGGTCGCCAGCGCCTCCATCACTCGCTGGCTCGTCACTTCCACATCGAGGGCCTGTCCGGCCTCCCCCGGGACGCAAGTCACGCCGGTGGCAGCGATGTGGATCTCGGGCTCCCTGGGCGCCACGTAGATCTGCGGTGCCAGTGTCTCGACGAAGGTCTTCACCCGATCCGGATCCGCCGGATCAATTAGCGGTTCTACCGTCATCCCTTGGAACCTGATGCGCCACGCCGACACGGGCTGCCGGTGCCAGGGCTCCCCCCGGCCTGCGCGGTAGGCCGCCTGGGCGGTCCCAGCCCAATCGTAGGAGCGACCGACGTCGGTCCAGTCGATCTGCCACGAGCGCTCAGATTCCAGGAGTGTAAGCGTCTGATCTGATGCGTTGGACAACGTGTCACTTAAGCGCGCCGTGGCCTCCTGGACGCGCATCCCGCCAACCTCGACACCCTGCACGGTCACACCGGGATAGATGCGCGCGCGGTAGAAGAGGGGATAGCCAAGGATCACGCCTCCCATGGCCGCGCACAGAGCGAGCGCAACCAGTAGCGGCAAGGCCAGTTTTCGGTGATACGGCGGCACGGTGGGGCTCTCTCTCCCAGGCATAGACAGGAGGAAGTATAACCCGCAATGCGGGGCATGCAAGTGGGAGTGTTCCCGTAGCCTTCCCGGGACACCCTGCGTTGACAAATGTGTCCGCCGGTGCTATCATAGCTTTCGGCTTGGGGCCACCTGGGTGGCTCTCTGCAACGTGACGGGCGCTTCGCGCAGGCCTCTTGGGAGTTACGATGCTCGACACCATACCTGACACCAGCGGCTGGGGGCCTATCCATTGGATCTTGGCCGCCATTATCCTTCTCACTCTACCCTGCTACTGTGTCGGGATATCCATGTTGGTGTTGAGGCCTGAGCCGCGGACTCCTACACCCACCCCAACGCTGACGGCGACTCCTACTATCGCCGGGATGGCGTCACCTACGCCGACATTGGAGCCCGGTGAGCCCACCAGGACGCTGCCTCCCACGCCGCCTCAGTGGTACCCTCCGACCCGGACGGCGACGTTGGAGCCGACGGCGACTCCTACAGCGAGCGCGACGCCCACCGAGACCCCAACCCCGTCGAGCACGCCGACGGCGACGCCGTCGCTAACCTTCACGCCGTCCCCGACGCCGACAGTCACGTTGACCAGCGAGCCGACGGAGACACCGAC
>CAZGSX010000016.1:11862-39621 GCA_964528475.1 uncultured Anaerolineales bacterium | reverse complement strand
CCCTAATCCTCAAGGAGGCGATTGACTTCCGCTCGTACCGCCTCCAGATCCTCCAGACCAAGATAGACGATGGCGTAGCGAACGTACGAGACCGGATCGAGAGACTTCAACTCATCGATCACGGCGTCACCGATCACCCGGCTGGGAACCTCAGTCTTGCCCAATTGCCGAACGCGGCTCTCCACGCGATCGACGACACGCTCCAGATCGCCGGCACTGACGGGGCGGCGAGCGCACGCTACCTGAAGCCCGGACAGTACCTTGTCTCGATCAAACGCCTCGCGACGCCCGTCCCGCTTGACCACCAACGGCGCCGTGAGCACTGCCCGCTCCATGGTCGAAAAGCGCCTATCGCACTGCTTGCATTCTCGCCGGCGTCGGATACTATGCTCTTTGCGCGCCGTATCGATGACGCGAGTCTCTGAACTACCACAGTAAGGACACTTCATAGCAGAGCCCTTCCCCCATCTAGAAGAGTAACCGCCTCCCCATCGGAACGAAGACCAGCACACCCTCAGGTGGGTGCATTCAAGACGGGTAGGCGGCATTGAAAAGATTGAGAGCCCACATATAGGGCCCTGCGCAAGACTTGACCCTATATATTGGGGAAAGCGTGTCCTGATTATACCACGGCCGCGCGACCCGAGCAAGCATTTGGAGCCCCCTAGTCTTAAAGTTCAATGCCCTCGGACTAGGTCGTGATCCCTTGCTCAACAACTCGGGTTATGATAGGATTGCCTGCCGTCTCGAGCTGCTACGAAGATTCCTGCTGCCAAGTCTGTGCTGCGATGTGTGCTTGGAGCGCTTAATCGACTTGCACAGCGAAGAAGGCGGCCAGTCGAGGAAGATGGCCAGTGGGCCAGTTGGGGAGACAGCAGCTGCTACCGCTCCCAACATAACGCTTTGGAGGGCAGGTGGTACCGACCCCGCCGCCCTCCCCTGGATGAAGGAGTCTGATCATCAAGATGACCTATCGCCCAGACGAACAGATAGATCGGCGGCGTTTCGAGAGCATCAAGTGGCATCGCTACGGCGATGACGTGCTGCCCATGTGGGTCGCCGATATGGATTTCAGGGCACCCGAGCCGGTCATCAGAGCATTGCAGGAGCGGGTGGCGCACGGCGTCTTCGGCTATGGCACGCCACCGGACGAGCTTCGAGAGGTGATTGTCGCCCGACTTGCCGAGCATTACGATTGGCAGGTCTCCGAAGACGAGCTCATCTTCTACCCGGGTGTGGTGCCCGCCTTCAACCTGGCCTGCCACGCCCTGGCGTCGCCGGGACAAGGGGTGTTAATCCAGACCCCCGTGTACCCTCCCATCCTCAGTGCCCCAGGGGACGCCGGTATGACCAACGACGAGATGCAGCTATCGCGCCAGCAGGATGGCAATTACGACATTGACTTCGATCTGTTCCAGAGGACCATCAACGATCGAACGCGGCTCTTCATTCTCTGCAATCCACACAATCCTGTGGGGCGTGTCTTCAGACGCGAGGAACTAGAGAGAATGGCCGAGATATGCCTGCGCCGAGACATCGTCATCTGCTCGGACGAGATCCACTGCGACTTGCTACTCGACGGACATGTGCACACGCCGATCGCCGCGCTGTCGCCGGAGGTTGCGGCCTCCACGGTCACTCTCATGGCACCCAGCAAGACGTATAACATCGCGGGACTCAAATCCTCCGTCGCCATTGTGCAGAATCGGGAGCTGCGGAAACAGCTCGGCAGCGTGCGTCAGGGACTTATGTCGGGCGTAAACGTGTTGGGATACACGGCCGCGCTGGCCGCCTACCGCGACGGCCAGGGATGGCTGGACTCCGTCCTGCGCTATCTCGACGCGAACTGCGACATCGCTATGGACTTTGTGGAAAGGAATCTGCCAGGTGTGACCATGGGCAGACCGGAGGGAACGTACCTGGCATGGCTGAGCTGCCACGAGTCCGCGATCCCGGGTAACCCCCACACGTTTTTCCTGGAGGAAGCCAAAGTGGCCCTGAATGACGGGGCGACCTTTGGCCGTGGCGGAGAGGGATTCGTGCGTCTCAACTTTGGGTGCCCCCGGGCCACTCTGATCGAGGGGCTACGAAGGATGAAGCACGCTTTGGACGGCATAGTTCAGCGGAAAAACGTGGAAGAGGGCGCGGGCCGCGTTGCCTGACCCAAGCATTAGGCCCGGAGGAGCTCCATTGACCAGGAGGGAAAGGCGCAGGCTCGCACCAAGATGGCGCCTTCTCATCAAGGTGTCACAGCGCGGGTACTCCCCCGTCACAGCCGCCAAGCCCAGCTGATACCGCGACTGGCAGCTCATCGTGCGCACAGGCCATCCGCGGTCGCAGGCTGGATTGACACGCGGTCTTGGAGGACCGCGCACCGGAGTGACGCACCCCGTGCATGCGCGCGGGTTGGCCCACCGGATGGGACTCCGAACGTGACCGGCCTATCCGCGGCAGACAGCGTCCGACGGCTCGATGACGCCAAGCCGTCGAACAGCTGGTAGCCGCGTGCTCAGTTGCGTCGCCGTAAGAAGGCAGGAATCTCGATGTCGTCCTCGTCAAAACCCGACGTCGGGAAGTTGACCGACTGTGGTTCGCGGTCGCTCCTGGAGCCGACCTTCGAGCGCGATCGGGATCCTGTCTGGTCGAAGCCGGTCGCAATCACCGTGATGCGGATCTCGTCATTCATCTCCTGATCTACCACAGCGCCGAAGATCAGATTGACATCCGGATGGGCGGTCTGCTTGATGATCGACGCAGCCTCATTGACCTCGTAGAGACTGAGGTCCGACCCGCCGGTGACGTTGAACAGAATGCCCCGAGCTCCATCGATGGTGATATCGAGCAGCTCGCTGGAGATGGCCTGTTCGGCAGCCTTCCCCGCGCGATCATCCCCGCTAGCGCGTCCGACGGCCATCAGGGCCGCGCCGCCCTCGGCCATGATCGTCCGCACGTCAGCGAAGTCCAGGTTGATGAGACCGGGCACCGTGATCAGCTCAGAGATGCCCTGAATCCCCTGCCGCAGGACGTCGTCGGCCAACGAGAAAGCATTCTGAAGCGTCACACGCTTATCGGTGATCTCCAGTAGCCGGTCGTTCGGAATCACGATCAGCGTGTCAACTTGTTCCTTGAGGGCCTCAATGCCTTGTTGGGCCGCCTGAGAGCGCACGGAGCCCTCCCAGCTAAAGGGTCGGGTGACGACGCCGATGGTCAAGGCATCGACCTCATTGGCCACGCGGGCGATCACAGGCGAGGCGCCGGTCCCCGTCCCGCCCCCCATTCCGGCGGTGATAAACACCATATCAGAGCCATCGAGAATCTCGTACAGTTCGTCCACCGACTCCTCGGCGGCCTCCTTGCCCGTATCGGGATTGCCCCCGACACCCAGCCCGCGGGTTAGCTTGTCACCGATCCGAACACGAGCCGGAGCGTCGGAGAGCATGAGGGCCTGGGCGTCCGTGTTAACGGCGACGAAGTCCACCCCGCTCATCCCCTCGGTGATCATACGATTGACAGCGTTGCTCCCCCCACCCCCCACGCCGACCACGCGGATTTTGGCGAAGCTTTCCGTCTGCGATGCCCTATTCATGATTCCTCCTCCATTCTTCTTTAACCACCCATCGTCGCGATGTCATCAGATGAGTCCGTCTACCTCTTTCATGCTGAGCCCCACAGCACGACTGCGCCATGGAGACTCCCGCCTTTCCCTCCGCACGGGCCACGATCAGAGCTCTCGCGGCGAGGGAGACCTAATCGGGACCGCTGGGAGCGGCATCACCCCGGGAGGAAGGCCCGCAGCCACCTGAGCAATCCCGATCCCTTGCCAGCACGGGGCCTAGCCTTGAGCTGCGGACGAGCCTCCTCCGTGCTACCCCAAGCCATTAGACCCGCACCCACGGCATGAGCCGGGTTATCAATCCGGTCGACCAGGCCGCGCACGTTCATAGGACGACCGAGCCGCACGGGGAGCCCCAATACCTGGCGTCCCAATGTGCGTAGGCCAAGCAACTGTGCCGTACCGCCGCACAGCACAACCCCGGCCGGCAACAGGCCGTCGTACCCCGAGCGCTTGATCGCCTTGTTAATCATCGAGAGGATCTCCTCGGCGCGCGCCTCGACGATGGTTGCCAGCTGCCACTGCGGCACCTCCCGCTCCGTTTCGTCCCCAAATGATGCAACCGTGAAAGTCTCGTCCCTGCCAACCTCCTCCGCGATAGCGTACCCGTGCTCGATTTTGATCTCCTCCGCGACGGCCGGAGGCAGCCGCAGCCCGATGGCGATGTCGTGAGTGATGTAAGCACCCCCAATACCGAGGGTGACCGTGTGCCACACTGTACCATCGATGAAGACGGTCACATCCGTCGTGCCGGCGCCAATGTCGGCCAACACCACGCCCATCTCACGCTCGGTCTCCTCCAAGACACCGTCACCGGCAGCTATACCGGCGGAAACCAACTCGTCAACCTCGAGTCCCGCGCCCTCTACGCACTTGACCAGATTCTGAATAGCAGTAGAGGATGCCGTCACGAGATGCGCCTCCACCTCCAGGCGAAAGCCGTACATACCGATGGGATCCTGCACGCCAGACTGTCCATCGACCAAGTAGCCGCGGGGGATGACGTGGATAATCTCCTGGTCGTGCGGCACCGTCACGGCGCACGCGGCATCCAATGCGCGCTCCACATCATCAACTGTGATCCCTGAGCGACGTTGAGAGACACCCACCACTCCCTGGCTATTGAGCGAAGCGATGTGCTCGCCGCTGATCCCCACGAACGCCCGCTCCAGTTTGTATCCGGACGTGCGCTCGGCCTCGGCGACGGAGGCAGCCAAGGCTGACCTGGCGTCCTCCACATTGACCACCACTCCCTTGCGGAGGCCACGAGACGGGACAAGTCCAACACCAACGATACGCAGGCCACCGTTGTCGCCGACCTCCCCCACCAGGGTGCAGATCTTGCTGGAACCCACATCGATGCCTACGACCGTTCGTTCCACGTCTCTTTACTCCCTAGCTCAGACGGCTGACCTGCTCGCGCCCGACCGGTCGTTCACCGGCCGACTTCACCACGCTGCCCGCCGCGCCTGAGCCCGTCACCTAATCGGCCTGTGGCGCATAGTACGGCGCCTTTGGAAACCGCACGTCCACAAAACGCGGCGTCTGCTCCCGAGACTCAAGCTGTGCTGCAATCCGCTCCAGAACGGCCAGCCGCTCCGCCATCCCCGAACCCTGCCCGACAATGACCTGCCAGCCACGTTCATCCACGAAACTCAGCCCCTCCGGCGGTGCATATTCGAACTGTCCCGGGAGGTCCCTGCCACTCTTCCATAGCTCGGCGAGGGCGACACTCACACGCTCATCAAGATTCCCTTCGTCATCTCGCGGCAAGGAACCCCTCACCTGCCACTGTCCTCGGCCATCTTCCGTGATCTCGGAACCAGGCACACCCTCCTGCGCCAGGAAAACGGCGCCCTCCTCGTCCACCCACCAGAGCTCGCCGTCCGCGTCCCAGAGAACCATTGGTCGACGCTCGACGACGGAGATGGTACATGCGGCAGGCAAGCGACACGTGGCCTCGACTTGCTCCAACGCGGGCAGGGTCTCCAGGATGCGGGCCTCGATGGCCCGGGGACGCGCCCAGAGAACATGCAAGGCTCTCAGCCCACTGGCCTCAAAGATCTCCTCCTGAGACACGCGACGCGCGCCCACGATCTGTGCCTCATAGATATAGAACCTACTGTCTGTCGTGAGCCAGAGGGCCAGGGCGCCGATCACCAGAGCAACGGCCACTCCGATCCACATCCCTCTGTGCCTCCAGCGAATTCTGTCCAACGACAGGGGCGCCTGGCGCAGCGGCACTGTGTGTAGGACGACCGAGCCGGCCCGTTCGTAGTGCTTCCGTTCGCGTCTGGGATTCCAGGACTTGGTCATTGCTTCACCCCCTTGGTTGGTATGAGACTTCGGTGCGCGCCTTGTCACGATGCCGTTCCAGCGCCAATTCAATCAAGCGATCAATCAACTCGGGATACGGGACGCCGCTGGCCTCCCAGAGCTTGGGATACATGCTGATCTTGGTGAAGCCAGGGATAGTGTTCATCTCGTTGACGTACAACTGGTCCCGCCCACCCGCACCGGCTGGCTCGTCAGCGGAAAGCAGAAAGTCAACGCGTGCCATGCCAGCGCAATCGATGGCCCGGTAAGCCCGCACCGCCAGGTCCTGTACACGTTGCATCATTGCCACTGAGAGAGGAGCGGGGATCAACAACTGAGACGCATCATCACCCTCATCGAGGTACTTCGCCTCGTAACTGTAGAACTCCCGGCTCGGGATGATCTCACCAGCAATGGACGCCATCGGGTCATCATTGCCCAACACGCTAACCTCAATCTCGCGCGCTGCAGGCACGGCGGGCTCAACGAGGATCTTTCGGTCATAGCGCGCGGCGTCGTCAAGACCCGCTCGAAGCTCGGATCGATCGCGACACTTGGCCACGCCGACACTGGATCCAAGGTTGGCGGGCTTCGTAAACACCGGATAGCTAAACTGCTGTTCGATGCGGTCCAAGAGATCCTCGGGCTGCGACCCCCACGCGCGGCGTTTGACCACGACGTGCTCCACTACAGGGATACCGTGCGCTCGCATGATGTCCTTGAAGATCACCTTGTCCATGGCCACGGCAGAGGCGGTAACCTGAGCGCCTACATAAGGCAGGCCGGCCAACTCGAGGAGACCCTGCACCGTCCCGTCCTCACCATATGGGCCGTGAAGGACAGGGAAGACGACGTCCAACACCGCTAGCGGGGTCGCCTGGATCATCTCACCCGTCTCCTCCAGCCGCATCAAGTCCCTCCTAGCCGGATCGCTCAGCAGCGCCGCCGGGCTGCTCGCCGCAGGATCGCCCCTCGCGAGCGCTTCCATCGGATCGCCGGATGCGAGCCAATGGCCTTCCTTCGTGATGCCGATGGGGATGATCTCATACTTCTGCTTGTCCATCGCCCCCATCACCGACTGAGCGGACAGGAGCGAGACCTCGTGTTCTCCCGATCGCCCGCCAAAGAGCACGGCCACACGTAGTCTACGAGCCATCCGGACCTCCCCTGTCAGCACGCGCCCTGCCCGACCACCCCAACAGCTCGACCTCCAGGGCCAGCTTCACCCCGTACAGCCGATCGATCACGGCCCGGACGTGCTCGATGAGGGCCAGCACATCCTGCGCCGTGGCGTCTCCAGCATTGATCAAGAAGTTTGCGTGCTGCTCCGACACCCTCGCGCCGCCCACCCGGTAACCCTTGAGCCCAGCTCTGTCAATGAGCTCTCCAGCAGCCTGCCCTGGTGGATTCTTGAACGTCGACCCCATCGTGAGCCCAGCCGGATGTCTCTGCCGGCGCTCCTCCAAAACCGCCGCGGCTCGAGACCGCAGTGTCGCCCTGTCGGACGGCTCCAGGGAGAATGTCGCCGACAGCACCGCCCGGCCTTGCCCACGTCTCCCCTTGAGACGGCTGTGACGATAGTCGAAGTCGAACCAATCGCTGCTCCGCTGCACGACCTCCCCATTCGGCTCGAGCACCGCGGCGGAGTGAAGCGAGGTCGACACTTCACCGCCAAAGGCACCGGCATTACCCACGATGGCCCCACCGACGGTTCCCGGTAGGCCCGCCGCCCAGGCCAACCCACCGAGCCCCGCATCAACGGTTCTGTGGACCAGGGCAGCCAGCTTCGTTCCCGATTCCGCCCACACCTGATCCCCCTCCATGCTGACAGCATGCGCCCGATTGATGATCACCAGACCGGGCAGGCCCTGATCTGCCACGAGGACGTTACACCCACCGCCGAGCACGCTCCAGGGAACGCCGTGCTCCCGTGCGGCATCGATAGCGCGGACCAATTCATCCGCGCTCTCAGCAACCAGGAGCAAGTCAGCCAGCCCCCCCACTCGGATCGCGGTGTAGGGCGCCAAGGACACATTCCGGTGGGCGCGAGGCCCCAGTACCGCCCTCAACGCCTCAAGCTGTGACGGGTTGAAGCGCCCGGCGCCCTGATCGGCAACGTGCAGCTCAGCCCCTGCCATCACAATCCCATCCAATCTGCTCTCTTGCGCCACCGGAGACGGTCGCAGCACCCGGGATCCCCGGGATGAAGCCCCTGCGTATCTCACATCCCCGACGATGGTGCACCCTCTCAGCGCGCACCTATTTCTCCCCTTGATGAGCACCCACGGCATCTTGCTCCTGCAGATCAGTCAGCAGTTGCTCACCAACCCAGTTCCCATCGCCCGCGCCGAGGGTCAGCACCACGTCATCGGGTTGCACCTCCTGTCGCAGCTTGATCAGTGCCTCCTCCATCGAGTCTTGGGCAGATACGTTGGGATGATCCATCGAAGCCACCACGTCACGAGCGGTGACGCCCAGCGTATCGGTCTCCCGGGCAGGATAGATGGGGAGAACGATCACGCAATCGGCCTCCTGGAAGGCGGCGCCGAACTCCTCGAGCAGTTCTCTGGTGCGACTGTACGTATGGGGCTGCCAGACGGCCCACAGTCGCCGTTCCGGGAAGCGCTCTCGGGCGGCCTGAAGCGTAGCCTTGATCTCCGTGGGGTGGTGGGCATAGTCGTCGACCACCACTACACCACCAGCCTGGCCCTTGATCTCAAAGCGACGCGCGACGCCGCGGAAGCCCGTCAGGGCCTCTCTTGCTACACGAAAGGGAACACCTATGAAGTCAGTAACCGCCAAAGCGGCCATCGCGTTAGAGGCGTTGTGGGCCCCAGGCACCCTGAGTCGCACCAAGCCGAGGGTCTCCCCCCGGTGCACGACCAGGAAATCAACACCTCCGGCGAAGTTGGGACGTACCTCCTCGCCTCGCCAATGGGCCGCACGGGTCAACCCGAAGAAGCGCACCCTCTTCCTCGAGGCCTGCGCCAATCCGATCTCATAAGCCACCGGGTCGTCCGCGCAGACAGCCAACATGCCACGATCAGGCACCAGGTCGGCAAACGACTCAAACGCCGCCCGGAATTCGTCGAAGGTTGGGTAGCAGTCCGGATGGTCGTGTTCGACGTTGGTGATCACTGCCAGGTCGGGGTTCAAGCTGAGGAAGGTGCGCTCATACTCGTCCGCCTCTATGACAAACAATGGCCCACTGCCAAATCCGGCGTTCGTCTCCAAATCCGCCACCACACCCCCGATGATGAAGGTGGGATCGAGCCCGGCCGCCAGCAGGATGGTGGAGATCATGGCCGTCGTGGTGGTCTTGCCGTGTGTGCCGGCGACGGCAACACCACGCTTTCCTGCCATCATCTTGCCCAGGAATTCAGGCCTACGTAGGACCGGGATACCAACCGCCCGGGCCGCCTGAATCTCGACATTGTCTTGAGGTACAGCGGATGAGACGACCACCATGTCGGCGCCGTCGACGTGGTAGCCCTCATGCCCCTCGAAGACAGCCGCACCGTCCTGGGCCAGATTGTCGGCAACGGGCGACAAGACGAGATCGGATCCGGAGACCTTTGCTCCTTGCTCCAACAGGACGCGGGCGATCGCCGATAGTCCGGCGCCGCCGATGCCGATGAAGTGGACGTGCTTATCAGAGAATTCAGGCATGTCTAGAACGCCCTCAGCGCCCAGTATGCTCCTCCATTCGGGCCGAGCGAGATTGACAGGATTCTGCACCATGCAAGACACCTAGACCAGGACAATGATGACGAACACCGCTGCAACAGAGAAAGCCGTCAGCAACATGGCGTCTGTGAGCCATATAGGCGGTAGGTACATAGTAGCCAATGCCTCGGCCAGCGAGCCTGACGCGGGGGGGATAATACCCACCACATCATAGTTCGCGGCATCGAGGAAGTACCAAATCGAACCGACGATCAGATAGCCGTTGATCGCTCCGACAATGAATCCCAACAGGACGTCCTGCAGCGTCTCGCGAGCCGAGCCGCGGGCCAGCCGCCCGGAGACGGCGGGGCCGGCGTATCCAGCGATGGCCATCAAAACGATGAGCCCCGAGTAGACCTGGAACTGCTCCATCGGAGGACGGTTCAGGAATTCGCTGGCAAAGGGCACATACTTAGTGAAGATCAGACGCATGGCGAGGGCAAGCACGATGCTGAAGAGTACCAACATTTCCTTCGCCCAGCCGCGCAGAGCCCCCATGATACCGAACAGCAGGATGAAGATGAAGAAGCATGTATCCAAGGGCATCATGTCACACCCACCTATGCTAGCTGCAAGAGAGTCTCGGCCAGACGGCCGGCCGCACGAGGCCTGGAAAGGGCACGAGCCTTGTGCGCCATTTTCTGGAGCCGTTCCTCGTCCATGATGAGCTGCCTCACTGTCGGCAGCAGCGCACCATCCAATTTCTCGTCCCTCAAGGTGACGGCTGCACCCCGATCCGTCAGCCATGCTGCGTTAACCCGCTGATAGCGCCAGGCGTGTGGATACGGCACCAGCACACCGGGCAAGCCAAAAAAGGGAAGCTCCCCCAGCGTCGATGCCCCGGCGCGGCACAAGGCGAGATCCGCAGCAGCCAGGGCAACCGCCATGTCGTGCAGATAGGGCATGGCAACGTACCGCTTCCTCAGTCCCCCAGGAAGCGCCTGACGCCGATCGGCCACCCATGGCCAGTCCAGCTCTCCGCTCAGATGGATTACCTGCGTCACTTCCAGCAGTCCATCCAAGACGCTCGCCACCGCCTGATTGATGCTTCGCGCCCCCCTGCTGCCGCCCATAACGACGAGCACCGGGTCCCCACTGGCGAGGCCAAGAGCCTCGCGGGCCTCCTCCTGCTCCACATCGGCAAAACTCCTCCGCACCGGGTAGCCCGTCACCACTACTTTGCGGTCTGCGAAGAACCCGCGCGATGCCTCCACGGTGACCGCAACCTTCGACGCGAGCCGGGCGATGAAGCGGACAGCAAGCCCCGGCTCCACATCCGGCAGGTAGACGAGAATAGGTACGCGCAACAGCCAGGCTGCCACGGCCACCGGCACGCTGGCGTAGCCACCGGTTGCAAATAGAACCGACGGGCGCTCTCGCCGACCCAGGGTGTAAGCGGCCCAGAGGCCGCGCGCCAGCTTACCCACGTTCGTGGCCGCCTCTCTTAGCCCTACACCGTGAAGCCCACCGGCCGGGATGCCGGCAAAGGGAATCTCCGCGCGAGCTGCCAACTTCTGCTCAATACCCCCCCGACCCCCGACGTAGGTCACCTCCACGTTCTCAGCGCCCCGAAGCGCTTGGACGACGGCGAGACCGGGATACACGTGTCCCCCCGTTCCCCCACCGGCGATCCAGACTCGCATAGTTGTGGGTTCCTTCCCGCTCCTGTGTGCTAGATTGTCGGTTCCGGCTGCGCCCTCGCGAAACGCTGAGGAGCAGCCCCACCGCGGCCAGGGAGGTAATCATCCCAGACCCTCCGCTGCTGATGAAGGGCAACGCCATCCCAGTGAACGGCAGCAGCCCGGTGACGACGCCGACGTTAATCAGCGCCTGAAAAGCGATGGAACACGTCACGCCACAGGCGAGCAGGGCCGCAAAGGGCTCCTGGGCATTCATCGTGATCCTGAAACCGCGGTAGGTCAAATAGGCAAATAGACCAATGACCAGGAGACAGCCCCAGAGACCGGTTTCCTCACCCAGTAGCGCGAAGATGGCATCGGTGTGCGGCGTAGGGAGATAGCCGAGCTTCTGCTGCCCCTGCCCCAACCCAACCCCCAGCGGCCCCCCGCTGCCAAGGGCGATCAAGGTCTGCTGCATGTGGTATCCAGCCAACTCCGGATCCCTCCACACCTGCATCCAATCGTCGATCCGCTCGGAGGCGTGGGGGAACTTACTTACTAGAAACAGAAAGGTTAACGCGCTGACCACACCCCCGGCAGCCAGCTGGAAGACATCGGCCCCCGCAAAGAAGAAGACGGCCAGCGCGGTCAAGGCAATCAACACAGCGGTCCCCAAGTCTGGTTGGGCCACGATCAACCCCGTCACCACCCCGATGAGCACCGCAAAGGGAATGAGCCCGTACGATACGTCGCGAATCTCATCGCCCTTGGACGAAAGCCAGGCCGCGATATAGATCACGACAGTGATCTTGGCCAGCTCGCCGGGATGAATTGAGCCCCGCCAGAAGGAGCGCTGGGCCCCGAAGCGCTTATCCCCGACTACCAGCACCAGGATCAGGAGGACTAGGGTCCCCCCCAAGATCGGCACGGCTGCATCCCGCAACCACTCGTAGGGCAGCAAGGTGAGGACAACCAGTGCGACGATCCCCATCCCCACCCACAGACACTGCCGAAGGGCGATGTGGAAAGAGCTCCCGAAGTCCTGATAGGACCAATCAAAGGTTGCACTGTAGACCATCATCAGCCCGATGATCAGGAGCCCGGTCACGGCGAAGATAACCCCGTAGTCCGGCTTGCCCTTCGTTCGTCGCTTGTCGGCCATCTATGAGTCCTGTCCCCTCTGTAACTCGCGGACGAGCTGCTGGAATCGCTCACCGCGCTCCGCGAAGTCGCGGAAGGCGTCGAAGCTGGTGCCGCCCGGAGAGAGCAACACCACGTCTCCTGAGGTGGCCAGTTCCGAGGCAGCGTGGACGGCCTCCGATAGTGTGGTCACACGGGTGATGCCCGCCAGCATCGCATCCCCGTCCCGTCGTATGGCTGCCTCCACCTCCTGTGCGATCATCTCACCTGATTCGCCGAAGGTGATCAACCAGCGGGCCCGACGCACCGTCTCCTCAGCGAACGTGTCCCACGGAAGCGCTTTGTCGCGTCCACCAGCGAGAAGCACGATGGGATCGTCGAAGGAACGGAGTGCTGCCACCGCCCGCTCTGGTGCCGTGGCGATAGAGTCGTCATACCAACGAACGGCCCCCACCTCTCCCACAAGCTCAAGGCGATGACTGACCCCGCTGAACGTGGTAGCCACGTTGCGAATCGCCTCGAGGGGCGCGCCCGCGAGGGTGGCCAGGACGCTGGCTGCCAGAACATTGAGCAGATTATGACGACCGAGGAGCTGCACGTCTGAGACCTTACAGACCTCTCGATCGCACCCGCCCATGCGGAGCGTCAGCTCTCCGTTTGTCTTGAACGCCCCCGCTTCCACCTCGGCCCCGCCGCTGAAGAAGAACAGCTTTCCTGGCGTCTCGAGGGCGAGAGCGCGCGCGTTGGCATCATCGTATCCCAGCAATGCCACGTCATCCTCCGTCTGATGCACCAAGATGTTCTTCTTGGCCGCCACGTATGCCTGCATAGTCTGGTGCCTATCCAGATGGTTGGGCGTCAGATTGAGTACTGCCGCAATATGGGGGCTGCTGGTCATCGCCTCAAGCTGGAAACTGGACAGTTCCATCACCACACAATCCGACGGTGCCACATTCTCTATGTCGCTGATCAATGGGTTGCCGATGTTCCCGCCGACCCAGGTTCGAAGGCTAGCGACGCGACACATCTCGCCCACCAGGGCGGTCGTGGTGGTCTTTCCAGCAGAGCCGGTGATGCCGATAACAGGTGCTGGACAACGGTCCAGGAACAGCTGCGCATCGTTGGTAAGGGGGATACCCCGTTCTTTTGCCTCCTCCACGATGGAAATGCGCAATGGCACGCCCCCACTCACGCAGAGTAGATCAGTGTTGTCCAACAGATGAGATGGATGACCGCCCAGCACATAGCGAATGGGGAGCCCCGCCAACTCATTCAACTGACCGGCCAGAGCCGCCTCCTCCTGGACGTCGGATACCGTCACCTCGGCACCCATGCGCACCAGATAGCGGGCCAGCGCCATCCCCTGGCGTCCCAGGCCAAGAATCACGACCTTACGGTCCCTCAAACCATCTCCTTCCATGAAAAAAGAGCACCCCAACTATAACAGCGCCAAGGCAACACCGGCCATCACGGCCAGAAGCTCCACCAACCAGAAACGCTGCACCACCTGAGTCTCCGACCAGCCCAGGAGCTCGAAGTGATGGTGGAGGGGACTCATCTTGAAGACCCGCCTACCCTGACCCAACCGGCGCTGGGTGCATTGGAAATAGAGCACCTGAATGATGACTGAAAGGGTCTCCGCCACCGGCACCAACATCACGACCGGCAGCAACAACCACTGACCGGTCATCAGGGCCACCGTGCCAAGCGTCGCACCGAGAGCCAGACTCCCAGTGTCTCCCATGAACAGCTGAGCTGGGTGGGCGTTGTACCATAGGAAGGCAAACGCGGCGCCAACGACGGTGAAACAGAAGCGAATCAGATAGAACTGTCCCTGCAGGAGGGCTATGACGCCGTAACCAGCAAATGCACTGGCCAGGATGATCCCGGCCAAGCCGTCTAGCCCATCGGTCAGATTCGCTGCATTTGCTGACATAATGATCAGGAGAGCAGCGATTGGGACCCAAAGCCAACCGACCTCAACCATACGGGCAACGCCAGGCACGCCCACCTGCCCGGCGAACTGCATGTCGGAGGCCAGCATAAACGCGGCGATGGCCAGGGTCAAGGGAACCTCCCACATCAGCTTGCGCCGTGCCGTGAGTCCCAGACCACGCCGAACCCCACGCACACCGGCGAGGTCATCAACAGCGCCGATTAGCGCGTATACGGTCATCACTCCCAATGGCACCAAGATGGAGCGCCCGATAAGGGTCCGCCCCAAGAGATTATAGACGTTGAGCACTAACGTGATCAGCACTACCGGGACTACGATCA
The DNA here is from genome assembly GCA_964528475.1 of uncultured Anaerolineales bacterium. GTDB lineage: Bacteria > Chloroflexota > Anaerolineae > B4-G1 > B4-G1 > SKLM01. The sequence continues at coordinate 24,930 of CAZGSX010000016.1, read as the reverse complement.
TCAACCCTCCCATGGTGGGCGTCCCCATCTTGTTCTCATGGTCCGAGGGCCCGCTGATGCGGATGCGCTTCCCGACGCCGTAGTGGCGTAGGATGCGGATCAGCAACGGCCCCCACACCACCGCCAGCAGAAACGATACGCTGGCCAGGATGAGCGCTCTATCCATCGATGACGTCCCGCACTGAACCTATGCTCCTTACGCGAGTGTCCCGCTGCGTCGCCCTAAGAAACCACATAGCTCGATACTACAGCCGACTGCTGAGGGCGTCCACGATATGCTCCATCTGGAGCGCCCGCGAACCCTTCACGAGCACGACGTCGTCCTCACCCACCAGACGTGTGAGCAAGCGAATAGCCTGATCATTGTCCTCCAGCATGTGCACCGATTCGGTAGGCATGCCCCAACGCAGCGCGGTCTCACCGATGATGCGTCCCAGCTCTCCCACAGTCACCAGCACATCCGCAACCTCCAGGGCTCGCATGCCCACCTTCTGATGGCCCTCATACTGGTAGTCGCCGAGCTCCAACATGTCACCCAATACAGCAATGCGACGACCCTCCAATTCCTCCAGTAGGTTCAGGGCCGCAATGGTCGAAGCGGGGCTTGCGTTGTACGTATCGTCAAGGACTGTAGCCCCAGCGGGACCCTGCACCGCCACCAGCCTTAACTGATCCGAGCGCTCCACGCCGCGCAGTCCTTCTAGGATCTCCTGCCAGGTCAGTCCCTCCACCAGACCCACGGCGGTCGCCCGCAAGGCTGTATGGACCGAATGTCGCCCGAGGAGGGGGATCCTTACGTGGAGTGTGTCGGTCCCGCGATGGAGCCGGAAGCGAATGCCCTCCAGACCCAGGCCCTCAACTTCATCCGCCCAGACATCAGCCTGGGGCGAAACGCCATACGTGACGACATCAGCCCGTGTGGCAGCGGCCATCCCCCGCACGTTCTCGTCATCATAGTTGAGGATGGCAATCCCTTCAGGTCCCGGTGGCAAGGCCTCGACGAGCTCCGTCTTGGCCTCCACGATGCGCTCGAAAGACCCGGCACGCTCCATATGCACGGGCCGCACGATGGTGACCACGCCAACTTGGGGCTGGCCCATGCGCGCAAGATCAGCAATCTCACCCACATCGTACATGCCCATCTCCAGCACAGCACGGTCGTGTTCGTCCGTCAAACGCAAGAGCGTCAACGGAAGACCGATCTCGTTGTTGTAGCTGGCTTCACTCTTGATGGTCCTGTAGCGACGTGCCAGGACGGCAGCCACCAACTCCTTGGTGGTCGTCTTCCCCACACTGCCCGTGATCCCGATGACGCGCAGCCTGGTCTGAGCGCGCCGCCAAAAGGTGGCCAGCTGATGGAGCGACTGAAGCGTGTCATCCACCTGCAGCACCACTGGCAAGCTAAGCTCCGGATCCGACACTGCGTCTGGCCTGGTCAAGTCCAGAACCGAAGCGTTCATCACGCCGACTTCGCGTTGGACCAAGGCCGCCACCGCACCGCGGGAGAAGGCGTCCTCCACATAATCGTGGCCGTCAGCTTGCTCCCCTTTGAAGGCCACGAATAGCGCTCCTGGTTCTGCCTCGCGGGAGTCGATCACGGTAGTGGATATCTCCTGCTGCATGCCCTCCGGTCGGCGACGAGACAGTCCCTCAAACACATCGGCTAGCGTAAGCTTCCTACCCATTATGGCACCACCTCGGCTGCCGACCGTCCTTCGGAAGGGGGAACACCCAGTACGGTGAATAACCTCGTCATCAACTGCGCAAAGGTCGGCGCGGCCGTACGGGAGGCCCATTCCGACGTCTGCGGGCGATCCAGCTTTACCAAGACGACCACCGCCGGGTCGGGGACGGGCCCAAATCCCACAAATGTGGCAATGGTCCCCTCGGGAGCATAGCCCCCGGGAATTGGAATCTCGGCCGTGCCGGTCTTGCCGGCGACAACGTACCCCTGCACCTGGGCGTCAGTCGCACCCTCCTCGACCACGAGCACCATCATCTGCGACAGCGTCTCCGCTGTCGTAGGAGAGATCACCTGCTCCTCGAAGACAGGATGGTAGGTGGACACCGCCCCATCAGAGGCTATGCGGCGATTCACCACGTGGGGCCGTAGCCGCGTGCCATCATTCGCCACGGTTGCAACCGCGGTCACCATCTGAAGCGGTGTCACAGCAATGCCCTGACCAAACGCGTTGGTCCCCAAGTTCGAGGGATGCCAGTGCTCGATGTCCTCAGGAAGCCACAATTGACCAGAAACCTCGCCAGCCAGATCCACATTCGTCGGTGCTCCGAAGCCGAAGGCGCGGAGGTACTGGTAGAATCTGTCTGGCCCAAGTGTGGTGCTAAGCCAGGCTGCTCCTGTATTGAGGGAGCGAACAAGAATCTGAGTTACCGTCTGGTCTCCGAGGGTTTTCCCCTCGCTATTCCGAATGGCCTGTCCCCCCACCTCGATCCAGCCCTTATCATGATACACGGTGTCGGGGTTGACGACTCCAGCGTCTAGGGCCGCCGCCAGGGTAATGATCTTGAACACAGAGCCCGGCTCATATTGCCTGCTCACGGCAGGATCCTCGAATAGCGATGGATCTCGATCTGCCAGATCTGAATAGTCCTCGGCATTGTACGTGGGTAGGCTCGCCATACCGAGAATCCCAAACGTCTCGGGCTCCATCACGATGATCGTCCCCGCCTCAGCCTCGTAAGTCTGCAGAGCGCGGGCCAGTTCCTCCTCAATCAACGCCTGGATCGTGCGGTCCAGTGTCAGTTCTAGATTGACCCCTTGCCGAGGGAACTCGCCGCTCACAGGCTGCCACGGAATAGGCACACTCTCAACGTCCACAGGTCCCACCCACTCCACAGGTTCCGGCTGCAACATCGCGTCGTAGAACCCCTCGACGCCATAGTAGCCTGTTTCCGTTGTGGCGAACCCCAGTGTGTGGGACGCCAACGACCCCTCGGGGTAAGCTCTTTCCCAAAGCGGCTTGACGGCCACGCCCCCGATGCCCAAACTGACCACCTGCTCCCCCACCTGTTTGGAGACAACCGGGGCAATGCTTATCCACTGCCGATAGTTGCCCTGAACATCACGACTCTCCAACTCCGCCTGCAGGTAGGAGGCCGGCATATGGAGCGCCGCCGCCAGTGCCTCGGCTGCCTTCTCCTTATCAGCGATGTGAGCAGGAGCGGCCTCCACGCCGTACTTGACTCCATTTCCCGCCAGCAAATACCCATCTCGGTCGCGGATCACACCTCGAGGCGGCTGATCCATGCTCACTGCCCGCACCCGCTGCTCCTCAGCCCAGCGGGCATAGAACTGATGGTCGATCACCTGCACCTTGAACAACTGAGCCACTGTGAGCAAGATGCCCACGCCCAGGAGCGTCATCAGTAGCAGTAGTCGCCGCCTCGGTCCTTCGGCCATGAGTTACTCCAGATGCGAGTCCACCAGGAACTCGACATTCTCGGCGGGTACGAAGCCGAGAGCCTCGGCTCGTTCCCTCAGGTGACGTACGCCACTCGCCCGGGCGATGTCCACACTCAGCTGATGGTTCTCGCGCTGCAGGCGGAAGACCTCAGCCTGCAATTGCTCGATGCGCCGGCCCTGGGCCGCTGTCCGGCCCACCACTCCGAGGTAGATGCCGGCAGTCACCGCCACCACAGCCACGAGCCCCAGCACCGTGGCCCTGGGACGCGCGTTGAGCTCAAGCTGACCACGCTTCACTCCGTGCGTGGCCCACTCCAGGAAATCGGACATCGAACCCTAACTCACTCCTTCGCTGTTCGCGACAATCTGGACAACAATAAGCAACAGCTCCCGGCCACACGGTCGGTCACGCTGATCAGGCCTTCCGTTCCGCCACCCGGAGGCGGGCCGAACGGGAGCGCGGATTCGCGGCCACTTCATGCTCCGTGGGCCGGATCGGCTTCCGAGTGATCACATTCAGCGAAGCCTGGTGATCACAAGTACAGATCGGCAGCTCCGGAGGACAGATGCAATCCTTGCTCTCGCGCCGCATGAAGCGCTTCACCAGGCGATCCTCCAGGGAGTGAAACGCGATCACCGCCAATCGGCCCCCCGGCGCCAGTATCTGGACGGCCTGCGGCAAAGCAGCCTCGAGCGCCGTCAGTTCCTCATTGACCGCGATGCGTAGGGCCTGGAACGTCAAAGTCGCCGGGTGCAGCCTTCCTCGGCGCGGGCCCACTGTACTCTCGATGACTCGGACCAGGTCACCCGTCGTCTCTAGAGGACGTTCATCGACAATGGCCCGAGCGATGCGCCGGGATTGCCGCTCCTCACCGTAGCGATAGAGGATCTCGGCTAGCGCCTCCGCCGAGAGCTGATTGACCAAGTCTGCCGCCGTCGGGCCACCGGAGGAGGGATCAAAGCGCATATCCAGTGGCCCGTCGGCCGTGAAGGAGAAGCCACGCTTCTCGTCGGCCAGCTGAAGCGACGACAGGCCTAGATCAAACAAGACACCGTCAGCTGGCACAAATCCGTTGGCCCGCGCTGTCTCCTTAAGATTAGCGAAGGAAGCATGAACGAGCTTCAGCCGGTGCGCATACTCAGATAATTGCTCAGCGGCCGCAGCCAACGCGTCCGGGTCTCGATCCAAGCCCAACACGCGCCCAGGCGGTGATGAGGCAGCGAGGATGCTGCGGGCATGCCCGCCTCCTCCAACCGTCGCATCGATGTACCGTCCACCCGCCTCCACCTGTAGGCCGTCAACGACCTCATCCGGAAGCACAGGGACGTGATTACGCTCCACTGAGCCCTACCTCTCCGCACCGCTGATAACGTCAACTCCATGACAATGAAAGGGATCTGTCCGGCTCCCCTCGATTCGTCTCAAGGAGGGATTAGGCTCGCCCATTCCCCGAGAATGCAAGGAGGATCAACGATCAGATACCCAGCCCGGTCCACCTGTCGAGATGGGCATGACCCTCCTCCGCTTCCTGCCGCTCGTCGTCCCAGGTGTCGGTGCTCCAGATCTCGATGTAGTCGTTGAGACCCACGACGACGACCTCGTCGTCGAGACCAGCGTATTCCCGGAGCCGCGGCGGAATGAGAACCCGGCCTTGGCTGTCCGGGCACACGTCGGAGGCGCTGGCAAACAGGAAGCGCCTGAGCGCGCGTGCGCTCCGGTCCGTCATCGGCAGCTCGCTGACCTCCGAGGAGAGCTGCTCCCATTTGGGCATAGGGAACACCGCAAGACAACGGTCCATTCCGCGGGTGACGACCAAGTCCGTGTCGAGGTACGAGCGGAACTTGGCAGGAATGGTTAACCGGCCCTTGCTGTCGAGGCTGTGGACGAAATGTCCCAGAAACATTGCCGCGCCAATCCCCACGTGAGTGTCCAATGAGAGCCCGGCCGGGGAGCAGGCACACCACCCTGCCCCACTTCTCCCCACAACTGCCCACCATTATACAACATGACCGCGGGAATTTCCAGTGATTCTCGTGTTTCTGGGAAAACTTTAAGGTTCCATCACGACGCTCCGCTCTTCGATCCTGCTTGAGCCTCCCACCATGGAGCTTGCCCCGTCAGATTCCGACTGGCAGACGAGCTCGTCGCCGCGGCAAGGATGGGGACAGAGGTCTCGACGTCCAACGCCGGTGGGCCGTCGGTGCCGTCGGCCCTAGGCCAGCGGTCGGCGCTGGGAGACACGGTGTGGTATCCCGCCGCCACGCCAGTGGTTGGGGGCCTGGTGCAACAGCATACCCAAGGTGGACAAGGGACGAGCGCGTGACTAGAAATCGATGGGCTCGCCAGTGTAGACGTGAAGGAAAAGCCGACGAAGGTCCTCGTAGGACGGTGCGCGGGGAGCGGTGATAATCTGTGTATCCGAGAAGGCGTCTTCGACAAGCTTGTCGACCTGGGCTGCATAGTCCTCTTGCGACATTCCCACGTCAGCGATACTGAGTGGATTCCCTACCTCCTGGATCAGAACTCGCACCCGACGGGCCAGCTCCCGGGCAGCGCCCTCGCCGCGCCCCTGGCTGAAGCCCAGCCTTTCGGACAGATCCGCACACCGCTCCGGCACCTCGCCAGCGGCGTACTCCAGCGTGTAGGGCAGGCAAAGGCCCACCGCACGCCCGTGATGGAGGCCGAGAGATGCCCCCAGCGCGTGTCCCATGGCGTGCGCCAGTGAGGCCATTGCATTACCGAAGCCGAGACCGGCAGCGGTCGCAGCGTGGTGCATCTTCTCGCGCGCCTCCATGTCGCTGCCCGCAGCGACGGCGCGTGGCAGGTAGTGGAAAACCTCGCGAGCTGCCTGCGCGCAGAGCCCGTCCGTCAGATCCGTGTGCCAGGTGCAGACATAGCCCTCAATCGCATGAGTAAGAGCATCAAGCCCCGTATCCGCCGTCAGCCCTGGGGGCATCCCGGCAGCCAGCGCGGGATCGACAATCGCCATGTCCGCCACATTCTCTCGGTTGCCGAGGCCCATCTTTCGCCGTTCCCTGGTGTCGGTCAGGACAATGGCCCACGTGACCTCGGCGCCGGTGCCGCTCGTGGTCGGAATGGTGATTAGCCGCGCCTTCTGGCGCAGCCCGAGATCGACAAAGGGATTGATATCGGCAGGCTCGAGGTCAGGCCGCTCGTAGAGCACCCATATCGCCTTGGCAGCATCCATGGGCGATCCCCCGCCGAGCCCGATGATCCAGTCCGGCGCCACATCTTGCGCCACGTCCGCGCCCTCCAAGACGACACTGACACTGGGCTCCGGCTCAACACCATCAAACACCTGGCTGGGGATGGACGCAGCATGAAGATGGGAGACGACTCGGTCGACCAAACCCAGCTCTACCAAGGTCTGGTCGGTGACGATGAGGGCGCTCCCACCCCGCAACTCATCGAGGGCCTCAAGCGCCCCCTCGCCGAAGACAATCTGAGGAGAGACAAAATACCACATCATGCACACACCCCTCTGACGGTTCTAGGCGGCACCATTCGAAGCGTTCAGCGCAACGACTGACGCAGCGCCCGGGAACGGATCCCGGTCAGCCGTGTCAGGCCTGGTAATCTGACGCCGACCAGCTTGGCGTCAGCTCCAGTCTGTGGGCACCTCCGCACAGCAGGAGACAATCTCTTGAGCTGACTTAGGGTACCGCATGATCTTCATCATGTTGCCAGAGAGCTTGAGCCGCCGGGTCATCATGCCGCGGATGGGGTCCAACTCACCCTCGATCACCTTCCGCCAGACACCGAAGGGGGCGCGGATGACGTAAGCTGATTCGCGTTCATCCTCGCTTTCCAAGAGGGCTGCCCCAGTGCTTTTCCCGTGATGGAGCCCAAGGTAGAGATAGGCCGCCTCCTCGAAATCCTCATCCGGCTCCACCACGAATACGAAGTCTCCTTCCCAGTCCTTGGCAGATCGCTCGTATGAATCGCTCTCATTCAGCCGCCTGCTGAGCTCGCTGATCCAATCATCGGACGGAAACGCGAAGGCCATCCCTTCCCTCCTCTACCGCTAGCGTTGCTATGCCGACTTCGTCATCCCATCAACCAGCTTGAGTGTACCCAGCACGCTCAGCACCAATTTGATCAACTGACCCGGTTCGAGCGACGGGAGACCTACCTCTTCCTCATCCTTCAACTCATCCTCGATCGACCTCAGGTAGAGCTGGGCTGCCAGCACGCCAACGAGGCCGCCAAGCAGACCGCCGATCACCATCACCCGCGTACGCACGTTCATCAGACGCCTCCTCTAGACTAACGTCTCTCTCTTTAGGACCGAGGCCTCGTCATCTCTCGCCGACCCGCCGAGCGCCCGGACCCAGGCACGGAGACCAGCGGACGCCGAATGCCCCACAAGCACGGGCCGGGCAGCAATCCCCATCGCCCGCTCCACGTAGTGCTTACCCACCATCAGGTAGCTTCGCGCGGTGCGGAGCCAGGTAGGCAGGTTCTGATGTCTCCGTAGGCGCCACACCCCGTATACCAATGCGCCGAAGATCGCCAACGGTATGAGGCCCATGATGAACACCTCGATCGCGAGAAGGATCACAGAGACATCGCGCACCACGTTTAGCACATTCATGGGACCACCCCTCTTGCTCTGGCTACAACCAACTCTGGCTCCCCAGCGACGTCAATGGTGGAACGCATCCGCTCCGGCGCCGACTCCCGTCTCCAATCCCGTCCCCCAGTATCCGCAAGCACCGGGGTTGAGAACACCTGCCCGCGATTTCGCCGCCAAGTACCTCCCAGGGCCGCACGGCGGGACGACCATCGATTCGCAGTATAACCTCTGGCGCGACAACCGTCAACTCCCCGTCACCTCGGCCATGTCCCTGAGCAGGTCTACCAACGCGCCTTCCCAGCCCGCCTCCCTTGGCAGCCACACTCCGTGACGACTGACACTGACCCGCGACCCGAGCGTCTTGCGAAGCTCCTCGCGGGGGAACTCGCCCAGCGGCCTCAGCGCTAGGCGCCCATTCTCAATGGCGATCGCTCGCACGCCAGCGTCCCGGGCCAACGCCTTTAGACGCAACTGAAACAGCAGATTCTCGGCCACGGTCGGGAGGGGACCGAAACGGTCGATCAACTCCTGCTTCATCTCCTCGATCTCGGTCATAGTATTGAGCTCGGCCAGCCGCCGATAGATTCTCAGACGGAGCCAGGTGTCGGGCACGTAATCCTCGGGGAGCCGCACCGGAATCGGCAGATCGATACGGATGTTGCTGAGCGGCTCCGGCGGCAGTGGCTTTCCCTCGCGTTCCGCCTTGAGTTTCTCGACCGCCCGGGTTAACAGCCGAGTGTAGAGATGAAAGCCCACTGCCGATATTTGCCCCGACTGACGCGTCCCGAGGATGTCCCCCGCTCCACGAATCTCCAGATCCCGCATGGCGATGGCATACCCATCCCCCAGCCCGCTGGCCTCCCGAATCGTCTCCAGCCGCTGGCGACCCTCCCGTGTGAGGCGGGCCTCTCGATCGTGGAAGAAGTAGGCATAGGCTCTCCGGGCCGCCCGCCCAACGCGCCCGCGCAACTGATACAGCTGCGCCAACCCGAGCCGACCGGCACGCTCCACAATCAGCGTGTTGGCACTGGGGATGTCGAGGCCACTCTCGATGATGGTGGTGCAGACGAGCACGTCGACGGCTCCCTCGACGAAGCGGACCATGGTCTCCTCCAGATCGCGACCGGGCATCCGGCCATGGGCCACGGCGACCGTGGCCTCGGGAACCAGGCGCTCTAGCCTACGCCGAGCCGCCTGGATCGTCTGAACCCGATTGTGGACGTAGAACGCCTGTCCGTTCCGCTCGAGCTCGCGCAGGATCGCGCGCCGGACCAAGGACGTGTCGTAGGCTCCAACGTAAGTGGAAACGGGCAAGCGCTCCTCGGGAGGCGTCTCGATGATGCTGATATCGCGTGCGCCAGACAGCGCGAGGTAGAGCGTGCGCGGGATGGGGGTCGCCGTCAGCGTCAGCACATCCAGCTGGGTGCGCATGCGCTTGAACTTCTCCTTGTGCGTCACCCCGAAGCGCTGCTCCTCGTCGATGATGAGCATGCCCAAATCGGCGAAGGTCACGTCATCCTGCAGCAGCCGATGCGTGCCGACGACGATATCGACCTGCTCGGCGAGCAGCCGCTCCAAGATCTCTCGTTGCTCTGCGTCAGTGCGGAACCGCGAAAGCATCTCGATTTCCACCGGGAAGGGCTCCATGCGCTGCCGGAAGGTGGCGAAGTGTTGCTGGGCCAGGACTGTGGTCGGTACCAGAACCGCCACCTGCCGGCCGTCCATCACCGCCTTGAAGGCCGCCCGGACGGCCACCTCGGTCTTGCCGTACCCCACATCGCCACAGACCAGCCGGTCCATGGGTTGGGGACTCTCCATGTCCTCCTTGACCTCAGCGATGGCCTCCCGCTGTCCGCGGGTTTCGAAATGGGGGAACGCGGCCTCGAGCTCTGTCTGCCAAGGTGTGTCGGGCCGATAGGCGTGTCCGCTGGCCACCTCTCGTGCCGCATACAACGCCAGGAGCTCACGCGCCACCTTCTCCGTGGCCTGCTTGACGCGGTCCTTCACCTCGCGCCAGGACGCCTTCCCCAGTTCACTTATGCGCGGTGGTCGGTCGTCGCTGCCCACGTAGCGGCTAAGTCGATCGGTCTGATAGATGGGAACAAACAGACGGTCGACTCCCCCGTACTCCACGAGCAAATACTCCTGCTCGCCTCCCTCCACAGCCCGGGTGACGAGGCCACGGAAGATGCCGATCCCATACTCGACATGGACGACGTAGTCGCCAGGTGAGAAATCAGCGAAGACGGACTCCGGGGCCCTCTTACGGCGATGGACAGGCCGACGGGGCGCCGGCCGCCGCCAGCCGAAAATCTCTCCGTCAGTCAGCAATTGGGTGACAGTTCCCGTGGGCGGCTGCAGCAGCCACCCCTCGGCCAGCGCGCCCTGCACAAACGTGAGCGCAGATCCAGGTGGCTCTCTGAGATCCTCCAGAGGAGACACGTACTGATGGTCCCTGCTATAGAGGTCAGCCAAGCGCGGCGCCTGGCGGCTGACGATCACCACCCGGTCGCCCTGCTGTTGGGCGGTCTCGATGTGTTCGATGAGAGGCTTAAGCTGCCCTCCGAAGCGGGGGCCAGGAATGAAGCAGCCGGCAAGCCGCGACACGGTCTCCTCCCGGGCATGCCCGAGGGTGACGATGGATCGGTCTGTGGTGGCCTCGCACCACTCGTCCCAGGTGGCGTAGGGCAAAGGGTAATCCTCGGGTAGCGCCCCAACGCCCTCCACCGAGGCCTTCAAGTCAAGGGCCTCTTCCTCGAGCTCCGCCCACGTGTCAGCCAACTCCCAGCCATCGTCAACGATGAGCAAACCGTCGGCCGGCAGATAGTCGAGCAAGAGAGCCGGGTGGGTGTAGAGCATGGGCAAGTAGAACTCCAGCCCTGGAAAGGGCGCCGCCTGCTCGAGCCCCCGATAATGCTCTTCCAATTCCTCACAGAGATCCTCGGGAAGATCTCCTTCCAGCACATCAGCTAGCTGGCCCGCAACACGGGGGCCGTGCCTGGGAAGGGCCTCTCGCGCCGCTGTGACGGTCACGCCCTCCACACGCTCTTGCGAGCGCTGCGTTGCAGGATCGAACCGACGGATCGAGTCAATCTGATTGCCCCACAGCTCGATGCGCACGGGGAGGTCATCGGCCGCTGGGAAGATGTCGACGATGCCGCCACGGTGGCTGAACTGCCCCGGCTTCTCCACGACACTTACCGGCTCGTAGCCCAGCCCGGCCCAGCGATGCAGGATGCGCTCCGGCTCAATCAACTGGCCCGCGGTGAGCTGATGCAGGGAGAGACGATACTGCTGAGGGGGCAGTGTTCGCTGCATGACCGCCCGGGCAGAGGCAACGACAACGAGCGCTGTGTCTTCCCTAACTGGACCTTCCGTATGCTGTAGCGCGGCGAGCGCACGAATGGCCTGAAGGCGCCCAGCGATAATCTCGTCCGTCCATGGAGCGCGATCGTAGAAGAGAGTCAGCGGCTCGGGGAGACGAAGAACGCGAGCCGTGTCGCCAGTCCAATCGCGCAGAGATTGAGCGAGCTTCTGCGCCCGGTCGACGGTACCGGTGACAACGAGGAAGGGCCGATTCAGCTCGCTGGTCAGGGCCGCTAGCACCGGGGCACGCGCGGCGCGCATCAACCCCAGCGGAGCCGGGAGCTCCCCCTGCTCCAGATCGTTTCGCAGGGCCAGGAGAGGCTCCAGGGCCCTGATAGTCGTCAGCAATCCGGATACGTTCATACAGAGGCCATCAAGCCAGAGCTGCGGGCAGACGGTCGGCGAGCACCCGCGAGAGGCCCCCCCGATCAGCCACCAACCGCATCCTCGACACTGCGATTGTAGCGAGTCATGGCTTCCTCGACGCCCTCCAACAGCCAAGTCTCAATGGCCGCCGTGGCCTGACGCAGCGATTCCTCCAGGAGGCGCTCTTCCTCCTCCGAGAAGTCCTGGAGCACATAGTCAGCTGGATCCATGCGACCGGGGGGGCGCCCTATGCCAATCCGCAGGCGCGGAAACTCGCGGCTCCCCAGCTGGTTGATGACGGAGCGCACCCCGCGATGCCCTCCAGCCCCACCCGAGGGCCGCAACCGCGTTGTGCCCAAGGGGAGATCCAGATCATCGTACACCACCAGGACGCGAGCCAGCGGAACGCGGTAGAAACGGACGAGGGCGGCTACAGGCCCACCACTCCTGTTCATAAAGGTCAGGGGCTTGATCAGCAGGACCGAACGCTTCTCGATACACCCCTGAGCCACACGCGCCCGCTTCTGTCTGCGGCTGAAGGAGAGGCCATGCGAGGCGGCCAGATGGTCAACGCAGCGGAACCCTGCGTTATGGCGATTGCCCGCGTATTCGCGCCCGGGGTTGCCCAGCCCAGCAACAAGATAGCGACTCATCACTGTCGTCCTTGATCGAGAGCAGAGAGGGGTCAGCGCCTGGCGCCCGAGGACGACTCCGAGCGCTGACGGAGGAACCAGCGTAATCCAAGCTTGCCCAGTACGTAGAGGCCCCACAGGGAGAGGAGCAACACCGAGAGCAATCCTCCCACGCAGAAGCCGTCCCGTATCTCCTCCAAGTTGAGAGCCATCACCGGTTCCTCTGAAGAGCCACCCTCGGAAGGGGTGGGCAGAATGCTGGCGGACGGTGTCGATGTCGGACGCGGCGTTGACGTCGGTGGCTGTTCCACGGCCACCGGCGTGGGGGTCGGCCCGGGCGTGGAAGTCGGTGGCACCTCCGTCGGTTCCTGCTCTTCAGGCGTGGGGCTCGCTACGGGTTGAGCATTGTTGACTGTGATGTTGGTCGCGAAATAGACATAGGGATTATTGGGGTCACCCACACCCCATACGGCCAGCGCGAGCGTATACTGCCCATCGGGTATCTGCGTCGTGTCCCAAGTACCCAGCACTCCATCATCGACCTGAGTATCCTCCACAATGGCGAAGTCCCGCCACTGCGAGTCCGCCGTCGGCTGCCCACCGGGGGCGTAGCGCACCTGGTAGAAGTCCATGTTCGGGTGGCGGGCCACACCTCGCACCTCCACCTGCCCGCTGACGGTGG
>CAZGSX010000016.1:0-11762 GCA_964528475.1 uncultured Anaerolineales bacterium | reverse complement strand
TTACGACAGAACCTACCGATGACGCTGACGGAGAGGCTGCTCGTCCCTGAAGTGCAGGACATGTCCGTCCCCAGTGCTGTATGCTGGCCTGACAGCGATACGGTGTCAGCTGGCATATGGACGCAGCAGCCCCCGACCAGACGCGTGCGCCGACCACTTGACCAAAACAGGAAAATCAACGACAATAGGTTCACGTGGCAGCGTCCCATCGCGGTCTCGCGACTGCCATCCGCCGTCCCCGAGACTGATGGATGAGCGTGACAGCCGCCTGCAGTTCTAAGCACGAAGAGGAAGGCGACAGAGTATGCCTCAGCTGACACTCTCCCTGGTCATTCACAACCACCAGCCGGTGGGCAACTTCGACTACGTCTTCGAAGAGGCCACGGACAAGGCCTATCAGCCGATGCTGGAGGCCTTGGATCGCCATCCCACCGTCCGTCTCGCACTCCACTACAGCGGCCCCCTCATCGATTGGCTAGACGCGAATCGAGAGGACCATCTTCGCCTCCTGCAGCGCCTGGTGGCGCGCGAGCAGGTTGAACTGCTCACCGGCGGCTACTACGAACCGATCCTTGTGGCGATACCCGAGGAGGATAAGGTCGGGCAGATTCGGAAGATGAACCGGGAGCTACAGATGCGCTTCGGGGTCAGCCCCACCGGCGCCTGGGTCGCGGAACGCGTCTGGGAACCCCACCTACCCAAGGCGTTGGTCGAGGCGGGGGCTCAGTATACTGTGCTCGACGATACTCCGTTCAAGATGGTGGGACTCGACGACGGCGATCTATTCGGCCCCTACGTGACGGAGGAGGAAGGAGCGCCGCTCAAGGTGTTCGGCAACGTGATGCACCTGCGGTATGCCATTCCGTGGCAGTCCGTGGAGAGCGTGATGGACTGGCTCCAGGAACAGGCTGGGGCGCATCCAGGCGGTGCAGCGGTGGCCGCTGACGACGGGGAGAAGTTCGGCCTGTGGCCCGATACCTGGGAGCACTGCTGGGGAGAAGACGGATGGATCGATCGCTTCTTCAGTGCCCTGGAGGCCAGCAACGACTGGTTAGAGACGCGCCCCTTGGGGGAGGTCGCGGCAGACCACACGCCCCTTGGGCGTATCTATCTGCCGTGCGCTGCCTATGAGGAGATGATGCACTGGGCGCTCCCTCCAGAGCGCTTCAACTCGTTCGAAGCCCTGCGAGAGGAATTGAAGGAGAGAGAGCGGGACGATATCCTGCGGTTTGTCCAGGGTGGCCATTGGCGCTCGTTCGTCAGCCGCTACGACGAGATCAACCAAATGCATAAGAAGATGCTTTGGGTGAGCCGTAAGGTGCACCAGCTGCCCGAGGGAGAGATCAAAGACCGGGCGCTTGACCACGTGTGGGCGGCCCAATGCAACTGCGGTTACTGGCATGGCCTGTTTGGCGGCATTTACCTGTTCCACATCCGCGTAAGTAACTACAGTCATCTGCTGACCGCGGAGTTGCTGGCAGATCGTGCCGCCAATCAGTCCGACACCTGGTTATCTGTTGAGCGGGGAGACCTGGACGCCGACTCGAAAGAAGAGATCATCCTCAACAGCGACCAGCAGGTCCTGGTCTTCAAGCCTTCCTACGGCGGTGCCCTGGTGGAGTGGGATTGGCGGGACCGCCGCTACAACCTCCTGAACACCATGACGCGCCGCCGCGAAGGCTATCACGAGGGCCTGCGCAAGGCCGCCCAAGAGGGACGCCTGGTCCTCCCTGGACAACGGGAGATTCCGAACGGCGTCAAGGTGAAGGACCAAGACGTCCACACCTCCCTCTTCTACGATTGGCATCGCCGAGTGGCGCTCCTGGATCACTTCTTCGATCCCGGGGCGACACCCGAGGCATTCTACCAAGCACACTATGAACAGCGCGGAGATTTCGTCGATCGGCCATACGGTGCAGCAGTCCAAGAACGAGAAAGCGGGATCGCGCTCACCCTCACGCGGGATGGCACTGTGTGGGAGGGCGAGCTGCCCATTCCTGTCCGGATCGAGAAGACCATCGATCTGAGCGCGGGCTCCTCGGAGTTTACCGTGACATACCGGGTCACCAATCTGGACGACATCCCGGGCGATCTCCGCTTCGGTGTGGAGTTCAACTGGGGCATTGTCGGCGGCGACAGCCACTATGGCTACCTCGACTTCGGCACGCGGCGCCGCGGTCTAGGGGATTTCGATGGCGGGCGAGAGATCTCGCTGGTGACCGTGGGATCGACGCTGCCTGATGTGGCGGGCGAGGTACAGATCGCTCTCCGCCGCCCGTCCAATCTGTGGCACTTCCCGTTGGAGGCCGTCTCGAACTCGGAGGCCGGGTACGAGCGGGTCTACCAGGGCACGTGCACCCTCTTCTGGTGGGACATGATGCTGGAACCCGGGCGCCCCTGGGAGGCTGCATTGACCCTCCGTCTGAACAAGCTCAGTTTGCAGTGACCGTGGACCTAGCGCCACTTCGATCACGAAGTCGAGAACTCGGACCTAATCTGAAAAAGGAGTTCGCTATGCGCTTTCCCCTGTCGGACACGCCGACCCAGTCACAGATCACCATGGAGTTCCACATCTCTCGCGAGGCACGGGAGCTCTACGGCTTCGATGAGGCCCTCTTCACCTTAGCGGGCAATGTGATCTTCGCCAACTTCCACGCCGCCCGGGTGTTCGCCCAGAGGATGAACCAACGCCGGGACCTGGTGCGCTATCCGGAGCGGGCCGTGAGAGCTGGTCAGATCAATGCCATGGGACTGATCGACGAGATCTTGCACTTCATCGTCCAGCGCTACCGTGAGCAGAAGAACGCCCGGGTGATGGAGGAGGCGATAGGGTGGCTGGAGGAGAAGGTGGGCGATGAGGAACTGGACGAGACGCTCCGCCGGTTTGTGGACCGCTTCCCCCCGTTGGCCGTGCACCGACAGGAGGTCAGCCTAGAGGCCTACCTGAGCGGAGCGACCGATGGCGTACCGCACCGACAGATCGTCCTGGAGGAGATGATCCTGCTCTGGCTGGCGAATGAGAATCCTGGTTTCTCTTCATTTGAGGAGCTGTTTGACGACACTGAGCTAGAGAGGGAGACGGCCTACCGCGAGGTGATGGCCGAGCTTCACCATTTCTTCGACACCCAGCCCGCCTTTGGCCCTGACGAGGAGAACCTGCTCGACATGTTGAGCGCCCCTGCGCGTCGCTCGCCTCACTCGCTCTCGGGACAACTTGAGTTCATGCGGGAGCGATGGACCTCGCTGCTGGGTCGATACCTCTACCGACTGCTCAGCAGCCTGGACTTGATCGCTGAGGAGGAGAAGGCCATCTTCCTCGGCCCGGGACCGAGCCGAGTCTACGAGTTCCGGGAGGCCGAGTACGAGCGCTTCAGCCCCGATCAGGAGTGGATGCCGACGGTGGTCCTATTGGCGAAGAACGCCTACGTCTGGCTGGACCAGCTGTCGAAGAAATACGACCGTTCCATCACTCGGCTCGATCACGTCCCCGATGAAGAGCTGGACACGCTCGCCCACCGAGGCTTCACCGGCCTGTGGCTCATCGGGCTGTGGGAGCGGAGCTCGGCCTCCCAGCGCATCAAGCAGCTGATGGGGAATCCAGAGGCTGTGGCGTCGGCGTATTCAGTGGACGACTACCGCGTAGCCGACGACCTGGGAGGGGAGGAAGGCTATCAGAGCCTGCGAGATCGGGCATGGCGCCGCGGGATCAGGCTAGCGAGCGACATGGTGCCCAACCATATGGGGATCGACTCCCGATGGGTGGTGAAGCACCCCGAACGCTTCATCTCCCTGGACCATAGCCCCTTCCCCGCCTACTCCTTCACCGGCGTTGACCTATGTGAGGACGACCGGGTGGGGATCTATCTGGAGGACGGATACTATGACCGCACCGACGCGGCTGTGGTATTCAAACGAATCGACCATTCGACCGGTGACGAGCGGTACACCTACCATGGCAACGACGGCACCAGCATGCCATGGAACGACACCGCCCAGCTGAACTTCCTCAACGAGGGGGTCCGGGAATCCGTCATCCAGATGATCCTCCGCGTGGCCCGGAAGTTTCCCATCATCCGCTTCGATGCGGCAATGACGCTGGCGAAGAAGCACTATCAGCGGCTCTGGTTCCCGGAGCCCGGTACGGGCGGAGCGATACCGTCCCGAGCAGAGCACGGGCTGACGAAGGAACAGTTCGACGAGCGCATACCGGAGGAGTTCTGGCGGCAGGTGGTGGACCGCGTGGCGGAGGAGGTGCCGGACACGCTGCTCCTGGCGGAGGCATTCTGGCTGATGGAGGGGTACTTTGTCCGTACGCTAGGGATGCACCGCGTCTATAACAGCGCCTTCATGAACATGCTTCGGGACGAGGACAATGCCAAGTACCGGAGCGTGATGAAGAACACGCTGGAATTCGATCCGCGCATCATGAAGCGGTACGTCAACTTCATGAACAACCCGGACGAGCGGACAGCGGTGGATCAGTTTGGGAAGGGCGATAAGTACTTTGGCATCTGCACGATGCTCGCCACGCTGCCGGGATTGCCCATGTTTGGCCATGGCCAGATCGAGGGCTACACGGAGAAGTACGGCATGGAGTATCGCAAGGCCTACTGGGACGAGACGCCCGATCCCCAGCTGGTCGAACGGCACAGCCGAGAGATCTTCCCGCTGCTGCACCGCCGCTACCTGTTTGCGGACGTAGAGGGCTTCCTGCTGTACGATTTCTTCACCCCGCAGGGACACGTGAATGAGGACGTTTTCGCCTACTCCAATCGGGTTGGCGATGAGCGCAGCCTGGTCCTCTACCACAACCGGTATGCTGACACCCGGGGCTGGGTCCGGACCTCGGTCGCCTATGCCGTGAAGAGCGACGAGGGCGACAAGCGACTGGTCCAACGGTCCCTGGGCGAGGGGTTGGCCCTGCAGGACGACGACGACAGCTACACGATCTTCCGCGATCACCTGAGCGGGCTGGAGTACATCCGTAGCAACCGGGAGTTGCACAATAAGGGACTCTATACCGAGCTCGAGGCCTATGGATGCCGTGTGTTCCTCGACTTCCGTCAGGTTCGGGACAGCGCCGACCACCCCTACCGCCAGTTGTGCGCGTATCTGGACGGGCGCGGGGTGCCGAGCATCGAGGAGGCCCTCCAGGAAGTGCTGCTCCAGCCGGTGCACGGGCCCTACCGAGAGCTGGTCAACGCCGAGATGTTCCACCGACTGATGGAGGCCAAGGAGCAGCGGAACGGAGAGGCGGAGGAGCCAGACGACGTAGAGGCGATGGAAAGGGACGAGCTCCGAGACGAGGTGCAGAAGGGGATGGCGCGGCTGCTCGAGCAGATCCAGTCGTTTGCCAATGGGGGTGCGGACCCGCAGACCGTGGCGGCGGAGGTGGGCAAGGAGCTGGAGGTCGTCTGGAGCCTGCCGGATCTAGGCGAACCTGCGGCGGTGCCCACGGCGCTGACGGAATATCTGCGCGATGGACCGACCGGCGTGCCGGACGTGGGGTTGGACCATGCTCCTCGGCCCTGGGCTACGCTGCTCGGATGGCTGTTCAGCCACGCCCTGGGCAAGGTGGCCGACCCGTCGGGCTACGCAGAGATCAGTCGGAGCTGGCAGGACGAGTGGCTGCTGGGCAAGATCACGGGGAGCGCGCTCCAGGACCTCAGCCTTGACGAACGATCGGCTTGGTGGGCGGTGGCCACGATCAAGGTGCTGACCACCCACCAGCGGTGGTTCGAGCTGGCTGTCGAGGGTGACGATCGGTCGTATAAAGTGCTTCGCTCGTGGCTGGAGGACGATGAGGTCCAGCGGTTGCTGCAAGTCAATCGGTATCAGGATGTACTGTGGTTCAATGAGGAAGCGTACGAGCAACTGTTATGGTGGATGATGGTCACCGCCACGGTGCCTCTCGCGGCTGACGACGAGAAGACCTCACTGGAGCCTATCAGGGCCTGCTACCGGGTGATTCAGGACCTACGGGAAGCGAAGAGGGCATCGGGCTATCGGGTGGAGGAGTTATTGGAGGCCGCGCACCAGTCCGGGGCCGAGGAACCTCGATAACCGCCCAACGGTGACGATCTCGATGGTTCACTCGCACAGGCCTTCCAGCGAGTGGTGAGCTGCCACGCGCGGTTAAGACACCCCTGACGCGCAGAAGCTCCCGCCGCGTGTCAGATGCAGGAGCTCTGGAGGCCGCCAGCTCCTGCGACCCGAGAATCCAGTTCGCTGTCCGGCAAGGGCTGGGACGGAGCGCCCTCGACAGAGACAGCCTTCCAGGGCCCGGTCACAGATGGTCCCGTGATCGTACAAATGGTGACGGGATGTACCCGTAGAACCCGTCGCTCCATCGAATGAGCAGTTAGGTGGTGCATGAATGAACAACCCAGTTCTCGATCTCGATGCTGCGCACCAGTACTTCTCCGTCGAGTGCTTCAACAGGGCGTGGGAGCTCTTAGACAAGCCTGAGCGCTCTGCCGAAGAGGACGAGCAGATGATCCGCGCAACCCTCGCCTCCCACTGGCACTGGACCCAGCGAGAGGATTGCACCGCGACGAACATCTCTGTCGCTTACTGGCAGACCTCAAGGGTCTACGCGGTGCTCGGTCAGGTGAAGAACGCGAGACGATATGCCAACTTGTGCCTCGCCGTCAGCAAAGGTGATGATGTGCCGCCCTTCTATCTTGGCTATGCTTATGAGGCGCTGTCGCGGGCCGAGCTCGTCGCTGGGAACGCCGAGAAGACGGAGCAGTATCGAGTGGAGGCACTACGGGTGGCGGAGACCCTGCCCGATCCAGAGGCGAAGCAGTGGCTCCTGGATGATCTAGCGACCCTCGAGCCATAGGATAGGTCGACGCCGCCTTGGGTGGGGTTCTGTGCAGCCACAGGCCCCCTGGCTGGGCCGGCTCCGTCCCCAGCACGACAGGGAGCTGGAGCCCCCGATCCTCTCGAGAAATCCAGAGGCAGCGCCCTGGCCATCGCCCTCCGTTGCCACCGCAGCGGTGCGGTGCTACAATATGTGAACGTTGCGAGCCGTCATATCCGCCCCAACACAACCAGATGATCCTATCCTATGAATGATCGATCTAATTCCCCCTGCCATCTTGCTATCCACGGCCACTTCTATCAGCCGCCGCGCGAGGACCCGTTCACCGGACGCATACCCAGGGAGCCCAGCGCCGCTCCGTACGCCAACTGGAATGAACGTATCACTGCGGAGTGCTACGAGCCCAACGTCAAGGCCGGCAATCTGCGGCAGATTAGCTTCAACCTTGGCGGGACGCTAGCCCGGTGGCTCGACGACCGTGCCCACGAAACGTACGAGGAGATGGTGGCCTCCGAGCAAGCGTATCGAGCGTCCCACGGGGTGAGCAACGGCCTCGCCCAGTGTGTTCACCATACCATTCTTCCCCTGGCCCGCCGGCGCGACAAGATCTGTCAGGTGCGCTGGGGGCTGGCCAGCTTCGAGCACCGCTTCGGGCATCGCCCGGAGGGGATATGGCTCCCTGAGATGGCCGTCGACCACGAAACGCTGGAGGTGCTCGCCGCTGAAGGGCTTCGTTACACGATTCTCTCGGATGAGCAGGTCTACGGCCGGTCATCCGACGGAAGGTCGGAGCCCGATAGTGGGCCTTACCGCGTGGCGCTTCCGAACGGCGACGAGATCGCAGTCTTCGTCCGGGATCGGCATCTCTCCAACCATCTCTCCTTTGGGATGCCCGACTCGACCTACGTCGATCAATGGCTGGAGGAGCACGTGGTTCCCCGCTGCCGAGGAAATGGCCTGCACGTGATCGCGACTGACGGCGAGACGTTTGGCCACCACCACCGCCAGGGGGTGAAGGTGCTGCAGCGCATCCTGAACGCAGGACAGCGACACGGGTATGAGGTAACAACCCTGGGGGCTTACCTCGTCCGCCATCCTCCGAAGGCGGAGATCGAAGTGATTGAGAATACGGCGTGGAGTTGCTCGCACGGGTTGGATCGCTGGCTGGTAGGATGCAGCTGTACCGCGGGGGACAGTCGGTGGAAAGGGGCACTGCGCCGGGCCCTGGACAATCTGGCCTGCGATCTTGACCAGATCTACGTGTGCGAGGCGCGACAGCTGGGCTTTGATCCCTGGCCTCTGCGAGACCGGTACATCGACGTTGTGCTCGGGAAAATGTCTGGAGAGACCTTCCTGACCGGCAACGGGCTGGGACATCTGATGACGGAGGAGACGGAGCGTCTGCTGCGGCTGCTGGAGAGTCAGTTCCGTCGGCAGAGGATGTATCTGAGCTGCACGTACTTCTTCGGTGACCTGGACCGATACGAGCCCCGGTACGCCATCGCCAACGCCATCCGGGCCCTGACGCTGACGCGCCGCGCCACGGCTGACGATCTTTCGCACAGTTTCCACCGGGACTTGAGTGTGGTGGTGAGCAGATATACGGGGCTGACGGGAGCGGACATCATGGACGAGATCATCAGCCGCGCAGGATTGGGGGCGACCGGGGGCCCGCCCGTATGTACGCGCCCTCAGCCCGAACGCCGTTATGCGTGATCCGTGTTCGACCCCATATCGATCCCGAACCATCACCGATTGTGCGCTCGCTGTCCCGGCGCTGGGCGACTCAGCTCCGCACAGGGGCGAGGGGGCCCGCAGGCACCTTCCACAGTCCATCTGGAGGTTTCACCTGTGAGCAAGCGAGCTAAGGAATCAGGGACAGAGGCGGAGACCCCCTCCCCCAAACCGAAGACCCCACCCTACTCCGACGTCGATCTTCAACGCTGGCGCGAGTACGATCATATCCGAACCGATAGCCTGTGGCTGATCGAGGCCCGCGACAAGACCGGGGGACACCAACTCGACTATCACGGAAACTTTGTGCCCCAGATCCCGGCGCAGCTCCTTGAACGCTACACGAAGGAGAACGATGTGGTGCTCGATCTGTTTCTCGGTTCGGGCACGAGCGCCATTGAGGCGGCACGCCAGAAGCGGCGCCTGGTGGGAGTCGAGTTGAAGCGAGAGCTGGTCGATGCAGTCCGCAAGAAGATTCCGGCGGAATTGGCTGGGGACCGCATCTGTCTGCTGCAGGGAGACGCCACCAGCGCGGAGACGGCGGACCGGGTGCGGCATGCCCTGAGCGAGATGGGCAACGAGCACGTGCAGTTGCTGATCCTCCATCCGCCGTATCACGACATCATCCCCTTCTCTGAGCATCCAGACGATCTTTCCAACGCCGACGACCTGGAGGCCTTCCTGGCGATGTTCGAGGATGCCGCTCGTCACGGTTACGCGCTATTGGAGCCGGGGCACTTCGCTGCGCTGGTCATCGGCGACAAGTACGCGGACGGGGAGTTGATCCCGTTGGGGTTCTACTGCCTCGAGCGGATGCAGCGCGTGGGGTTCCGCACGAAGGCGATTATTGTGAAGAACATCGAGGGCAACGAACGCGGCAAGGGGCGGGACAGCAACCTGTGGCGCTATCGGGCGCTCCGTGGCGGGTTCTACATCTTCAAGCACGAGTATGTGATGGTGTTTCGGAAGCCAAGCTAGTCGTCTCGTTGTGAAGGCTGTTCTTCCTTCGGGCAGTCACGACCTTGGAGCAGGGTTGGGTTGACGTGGGTTGGAGCCCTGTCCACGGTGGAGATTCCGCGACTCCCTGCGGTCGCTCGGAATGAAAGGACGGGGCGCGGTTGCTTGGAACGACTTGATGGGAAGCCAGCGCTTCCCTGTTAGGATTCAGCGCGCCGTCCCGGGGAGTCTTGGTGCACACTCGGTCCAAGACACGGGACGGCTCGCGGCCCGGGACCAGATTCCCCCCTCCAGGGCGGCCGATCCCTCTTGACGTCACATAGGATTGCGTCGTCGCGGCGACGGACGCTGCACACCTCTCTCACCAGTCGGCAGGCCT
The DNA here is from genome assembly GCA_964528475.1 of uncultured Anaerolineales bacterium. GTDB lineage: Bacteria > Chloroflexota > Anaerolineae > B4-G1 > B4-G1 > SKLM01. The sequence goes on along the minus strand of CAZGSX010000016.1, from coordinate 1,866 downwards.
AATACCAGAGGGCCGGCTACCCTCCCCCAGGCCGCGCGCCACGGCAACCTTCCTCCCCTCTTGTACGTCGTTCAGGCGCGGGAAGCCTGGACCTGCGAAGACAGACTCATGGGAAGCGGGGACCTGCCGGTGGGTGTCAGACCTGCTGCTCGATGAGAGTACCGAGGTACTCGACGGCTCTCTCAGCCTCGTCCGACCAGTTGGCAGCGTTGAGCCGAATGAAATGACGGTACTGATCGGTGGCAGAGAAGAGATAGCCCGGGGTGATGGCGATCCCGGCATTCAAGGCCCGCTTGTACAACACCAGAGAGTCCACGGACTCCGGCAGCTGGACCCACAGCACGAAGCCCCCGGTGGGTCGGGTCAGCTTCGTCTCCTCGGGAAAGAAGCGACGGACTGCCTGCGAAGTAGCGGCCACATAGCGCTCATAGATGCGACGGGTGCGCCGCAGATAGGGATCGTAGGCACCGCTCGCCATGAACTCGGCGATGGCGTACTCAGACAGGGTGGGCGCGGCGAGGCTGGAGGTGTACTTGAGCCACTCAACGGTGGACCGAAAGCGGCCGGGGACCACCCAGCCCACCCGGTAGCCAGGACAGAGGGACTTGGAGAAGGAGGAGCAGAGCATCACCAATCCCTCCCGGTCGTAGGCCTTGGCCACCGATGGCCGTGCCTCTCCGTAGTAGAGCTCGCCGAAGATGTCATTCTCGATGAGGGGGATATCATGTTCGCTCAACAACTCCACCAGTTCCCGCTTGCCGTCCTTGGGGATGCGGCTCCCCAGGGGGTTGTTGAAGTTGGAGATCACCATGCACGCGCTCACGTCGTTGTGGTCGATGGCGAAACGGAGCGCATTCAGACTGATGCCCTCACGGGGGTGCGTCGGGATCTCCAGTGCCTTCAGGCCGAGCGCCTCCAGGGTCTGCAGGGCATCGAAGCAGATGGGCGATTCAATAGCTACCACATCGCCGGGCTCACAGACCGCTCGCAGGCAGAGGCTAACCGACTCCGAACATCCCGAGGTGATGACGATGTCGTCCGGCGCCAGGCTGCATCCGCTGACCAGCGATCGTCTGGCGATCTGCAGGCGCAGCGCTTGACACCCTGGCGCGTAGTCGTACATACCGCCCGCATCGCCGAGACGGCGCGCGACGGACGTCAACGTGCGATTCAGCTCCTCCGTGGCCGCCAGGGAGGGGTTCGGATGTGCGGCCCCGAGCTGCACGCGGTCGGGATTCAGCCTGTCGCTGTGCGCCACCATGGCCACCAGCTGACGCATGCTGACCTGCGTCGGGTCCGCCGCAGGGGAGGAGATCTCGGGTTCGGGCAGCTCGCTGGGGAGGTCGCTACGCACGTAGAACCCGGAGCGGGGACGCGCCATGATCAACCCGCGGGCCTCGAGCAAGTAGTATGCCTGGAGCACCGTGGAGATGCTCACGTCCCGCTGACGACTCATCTCCCTCACGGACGGGATGCGATCCCCAGGCGCGAACGCTCCACATTCGATAAGGTGATCGATATCGTCAGCGATCATCTCGTACTTGTATCGCTCATCTGTACCCATACAGTTCTATTATAGCAGCGGGCACCGAGCATAACAAGACACAGTTGAGGCCACGACCACCCAGTACAGTCTCGGGCGGGCCGACTGTCATGGTAGGCAGTGTCGCGGACTGTATCTGTTATTCGCGAACTAGCTCCCCTATAATAGAATCGTGCGACACGCTTCAATCATCCGACAGGTTGGACCCTGTGGGAGGAGACGGAGATGTTGGAAACCGGCCGGGTGCATCCCTTCAGGCGGGGCTGCGGTCGGACAATCAGAGGAGAGAGGCCGTATGCCGCGCGCGACGACAGATGACTACA
>CAZGSX010000015.1:6920-40915 GCA_964528475.1 uncultured Anaerolineales bacterium | reverse complement strand
TTGTCTGTCGCCGGCGGCTACTCCCGGTAGACCTCTTCAACGCGGGGGACAATGACTCGCCAGTCGTACTGCTCCTCAACAAAGGCGCGACCCGCCTGTGCTAGTTCGACACGGCGTGTCTCGGATCGTAACAGAGTAATCACGCCTTCCGCAAACTGGGATGGCGTGTCGGCCAGAATGAGCTGCCGACCATGCTCGACCGGATAACCCTCCGCACCCAAAGAAGTCGCCACCATGGGCTTTCCCATGGCCATCGCCTCCAAGAGCTTAAGCCGGGTCCCCCCGCCCATCCGCAACGGAGCCACGTAAACCGTCGCCGCCTCGAAGAAGGGGCGCACGTCCTCCACCCATCCCGTCAGCGTGACGGCTGGATTCCTCCTCAAGGGGGCAAGCCGTCGGTGCGGTCGTTGTCCCGCGACCACGAAGTGGGCGTCGCTCACCTCCTCCCGTACGAGAGGCAATACGTCTCTGGCGAACCACAACACAGCGTCGATGTTGGGCCGGAAATCCATCGTCCCGGTGAAGAGCAATTGGTTGTCGCGGTGGTCTGCGCCGAGCGTCATAGGGCGGTAGGCCTGCGTGTCGATACCGTTGGGGATCACCGCCACCTCGAGTCCCGGAACCAGCCTTCGCAATGCGTCCGCGTCGGGCTCGGAGACAGCTATCACCCGATCCGCACGACGGCAGGTCTCCGCCTCGTAGCGCCGCAATCGCTGCCACTGCACAAAGGAATACGCTGCTGCGGGCCAGCGAAGGGGGGAGTAGAGGTCGGTGAGAAAAGCGCGCTGTTGAAGCAGATACTCGCAGTTATGGTCATCGAAGACCATGAGTGGATCTTGCGCGGCCGAGCGGATGGTATCCAAGTATGGAGCCAATTCGATGCCTTCGATCTGCACGACGTCGAACGCACTCTCCGCAAGCCACTTCCCAAGCTGCTCGTCGAATCTGTCCGACGCTAGTCTCAGTGCCATGTCCGGCTGCCCTGTGGAAAGCATCTCCCACAGGCGCTGACCAGGCGAGCGGCTCGGCTGAGGCACGGTGACAACACGTTCACAGGCCCCGACGAGCGGCGGGGCAAGATCGCCCTTTTGCATCGCTCCATGAAAGCTGAGTAAGCTCACCTCGTGACGCTCTCCCAACTCCTGGATCAAGCCCCAGTTTCGCAGGGCGGTTCCCTTCTGGGGAGGATAGGGTACTTGAGGCGTTAGGAAGAGAATGCGCATCAGTTAAGCACGTCCTCGTAGACGGCGCGGGTCTGTCGCGCCACACACTTCCAGGTGAAGTCCTGTGCCCGTTTCAGGCCGGCCTCTCGCATGCGGCTTCTCTCCGAATGATCCGTCAGGACTCGCTTGAGGGCCTGTGCCATCTCCCCAGGATCTTCTGGATTCACCAGCAATCCCGCCTCTCCCACGACCTCCGGCAGGGAGGCTCGATCTGCCACGACGACGGGGGTGCCACACGACATAGCCTCCAGTGCTGGCAATCCAAACCCCTCGTAGAATGAGGGCATCGCCAACACGCTGGCTGCCGTATAGAGCTGTGGGAGGTCTGCATCCGGGACGCTGCGTAAGAAACGGACGTGATCACTCAGCCCCAGTGCCTCAATGCGTTCGAAGATCTCCTCGTATAGCCACCCTTTGCTCCCCACCAGGACCAATGGCAGGTCGGTGATCTTCTCATCAAGCAACATACGGTAGGCCAGCAGCAGCCCGGGGATGTTCTTTCTCGGCTCCAACGTCCCCACGAAGAGCACGAAACCCGGATGCAGATCGTACCGAGCTGTAGTCTCCATCACAGCCGCCTCTGGCTGGGGGCGGAAGGAGGCGTCTGCTGCCAGGTGGACCACGTTGATCTTGTCTGATGGTACATCCAGAAGCGAGGTCAGGTCAGCCTTCGTGGCGTGAGAGTCCACCAGGATGCCGTCAGCGCGCTCCACGGCCCAAGCGATCTGCTCATTGTAGTAGCGGCGGCTCTCAGCGGTGAGAAACCGCGGATAGTACAGAAAATGGAGGTCATGAACCGTGATAACCGAGCGGCGATACCCGAAGGCGGGAGGGATGAAATCTGGGCTGTGGAGCAGATCCATCTTCAATCGAGCGATCTCAGCTCCAAAGATCCAGCGCTCCAGACGATGATGAGCAGGTGTCCAGCACCCCAGGGAACGGAAACTGCCGTTGGCAAACGGGAGCCCTCGGTCGTCGTGGCGGCTGCGCAGCACCCAATAGTCGTGATCGCCATTCAGTGCCGCCAGGCCCTCGAGCAGATGGATCACGTAGCTGCGAATTCCCCCGCGTGAGTAATGCGCGATACGCGCGTCGATTCCTACTTTCATAGTGAACACCACAGCAATTATAGATGGGTAGCCTACCCTGTCAATTGGAGCCTGGGCGTCGGTATGGGCTGACGGTAACGAGAGACAGCTTCGCGCCAGCCGGTCCTATCCGGAGTTCCCAGGCTCACACCGCGCGACGTGGCAGGCGCGACGGATCAAGCGTACGGTGAAGCTGCCATTCCTCGGCACCGCGGACGCATTGGGCTGTCATCCAGCGGAAACTTGGCTTGACCGGCGGGCACGTGGCTGTATAATTGATGTTGAATACTCACACCGTTCACATCGCAGACCTCGTTTTCCCTACCGAACGTAGCTGACGCTGACGCCTGATAGATCTGGAAGGAGGCCATAGAATGGCGAACCTAATCGAGAAGACGTTGCTCATGGGATTAGGCGTCTTCACTGTGACGCGGGACAAGGTGAAGGAGGCCGTCAACAGGCTGGTGGAGGAGGAGGGCGTCGAGCCTGAGGAGGCTCAGGAGCTGGGCGATGCTTTGATCGCCCGGGGTGAGAAGGAGCGCGAAGAGCTCCGCAGCCTAGTTCGGCACGAGATGAGCCGCGTGACGCCGGTGACGCGGGAGGAATTCGAAGAGTTGGAGCAAAAGGTGGAGGATCTTTCCGAGAGAATCGACCGACTGGCAAGTTCGGAGTAAAGGGCAGCAGTCCCGTTGGGAGATACCGTGAAGTGACCCGCTCTGACCACAGCTCTCCACCCAAGATCGGCGTTGCCCTCAGCGGAGGCGGGGCACGCGGTCTGGCTCACATCGGCGTGCTCAAGGTGCTTGAACAGGAGGGGGTGTCCATCGACCTGCTGGCGGGCACCAGCATGGGCGGTATGGTGGCTGCAGCCTACGCTGCTGGACTGACACCGCAGGCCTTGGAGCGTGAGGCGTTATGCATGGCCAGCACGCGTCGTCTGCTCGCACTGGCTGATCCGAAATTGCCCCGGCGCGGCCTGTTCGAGGGTCAGAAAGTGACGGACTACCTCTCCCAGCATCTGGGGAATTGCACGTTCGGCGACCTCCGGTGCCCCCTAAGCCTGATCGCTGTGGATCTGGAGAGCAGTCAGGCCGTGACATTGAACGAAGGGTCGGTCGTCGAGGCCGTGCGAGCGACAATTGCTCTGCCCGGGCTCTTCAAGCCAGTGGAGCGCCCCGGACAGCTGCTGGTGGATGGGGGGCTGTTGGACAACGTCCCGGCTGACGTGGTGCGACGGATGGGAGCCGATGTCGTAATTGCGGTGGACGTCGTTGGCAGTACGACGACCTTCTCGGCCCTCATCAAGACGCTGCGTGAGCACCGGTACGTGCCGCGCGGGTTGGCGAGTACCTTTGATGTGCTGTTACGGTCCTTGGATGTGATGATGAAGGAGATCAACCGCCGCCGGATTCTGGAGGCTAGTCCTGAGGTCATCATTCGTCCCGCCGTCCCCCCGGAGGTCAGCGTGCTGCTTGGGTTCACCCGTGCGCAGGAGACGATGGCTCTGGGGGAGAAAGCTACGCTCGAAGCGATGCCTGATATTCGAGGAGTGCTGGAGGCATTCCCCGGTCAGGGTGTCCTGAGGGAGTAGCTGGACGACCACTCAGCACGTCACGCTGGAGGCGTGTGCGCCAGGGCCGGGAGTGAGGGCATGATGGTAAGAGGGCCGCAGCGCACTCTTCGTCATTTAAGGCGCTATCGGGAGATTGCCCAGGTCTTCATTCGGCACGGGCTAGGCGAACTGGTCGATCTGCTGGAGCTGCAGCCCTACCTGGCGTTTCCTCGTCTGTTGGTGCGTCGGTGGCGCGAGGAAGCCCCTCCCCTGAGTGCCCCTCAGCGGCTCCGTCTGGCGTTTGAGGAGTTGGGCCCCACGTTCATCAAGCTAGGACAGGTACTGAGTACTCGGCCGGATCTGATACCTCCGTCATACGTGGCTGAGCTGGCTAAGCTTCAGGACGATGTCGCCGCAGGGCCAGGGGATCCCATTCGGAGTCAGATCGAGTCCGAGCTGGGGGGTCCCTTAGACGAGTTGTTTGACCAGTTCGACCTGGAACCGCTTGCCGCTGCCTCCCTGGCCCAGGTTCATGCGGCCACGCTGCTAGACGGTACAGATGTGGTCGTCAAGGTCCGGCGCCCTGGAATCCGGGAACTCATCGAGGTCGACCTAGAGATCCTTCAGGATGTGGCCCAGCTGCTGGAGGGACGTGTTGCGTTGGCGAGGATGTACGATCTGCCCGAGATTGCCAGAGACTTCGCCACTACGCTGCGGATGGAGCTGGACTTCTGTCGGGAGGGACACAGCGCTGAGCGCTTCCGGGAGAACTTCGCTGACAGTCCATACCTCTATGTGCCCCACATTCACTGGGAGTTCACGACGCGGCGTGTGCTGGTCATGGAGCGCATCCAGGGGATCAAGATTGACAACGTCGAGGCGCTGGATCAGGCAGGGTACGACCGTCACCGGATCGCGGTCCACGCTGGACAGATGGTGCTCCAGGAGGTGCTGGAGGACGGATTCTTTCACGCTGACCCTCACCCGGGGAACTTCGTCGTGATGCCCGGAGAGGTCATTGGTGCGATGGATTTCGGAATGGTCGGGCATCTGGGCTACCGGCTGCGCTCCGATCTCACGCGTCTGTTCGTGGCTATCGTACAGATGGACGAGCGGTACATCGTGGATCAACTCATCTGGATGGGGGCGGCCGACAGCTCCATCGATCGAATGGCTCTCCAGTACGATCTCTCTCGCTTGCTACGGAAGTATCGTGGACTCCCTGTGGGAGCCGTGCGGACTCAGGAAGCTATACAGGATGCCAGGCCCGTTGTGTTTCGTCATCATCTACGATTGCCGCCAGAGCTCTGGCTGTTGGGGAAGACGTTGGCCATGCTGGAAGGTGTGGCGCTCAAGTTAGACCCTGACTTTGATGTCATAGCCTTCGCAAGGCCTCACATCCGGCGATTCATGGTGCGTACGATACTCCCCAGCAGTCTGGGGCCGAGGTTGATTAGAGCCGGTGGGGATTGGAGCGAATGTCTCAGCTTGCTGCCGCGGGTCGGGTCACAGCTTCTGCTTCAGGCCCAGCGGGGAGAATTCGGCATGACCCTCGAACATAAGGGGCTGGCTCAGGCCCTGGATCGCATTGATCGATCGGCGAATCGAATCTCGCTGAGTGTGCTCCTGGCTGCGCTGATCTTAGGCCTGGCCCTGCTAATCCCAGCTTTCAACTTGGGGGAGGAGATTGGCTTGACCGCGGCTCTGGTGATCGCCAGTTTTGTTGCCGTGAGCCTGTTAGGAGTCTGGCTTGCCTTTTCCATCTGGCGGTCCGGACGATAGCCCTGGCGACCGGCCCTCACGCTCTTGGACCCCTTTACCCACAATCGGCACGATGAACGGCTCACGTGTCCTAAGATCGGGTAACCCGCTGCTGACGTTTCGTGACTCATCGCTCCCCGAGCCGTCGCCGTCATCATCCAGAACGTCCCCTCGCAGGACGAGGATCAGGTGCTGACCGAACGGTAGCGATGTGCGCGCAGTGGGGATGCTGAGGGCACAGACCACTTGCGGGTGCAGGGCAAGGGTGCCGGGTCTTATAAGATCAGCGTCACATCATGGCCTCGGGGGGGGGAGAGACTGCTATGCTTCGTCATGTTGCGAAGCCCTATGCATCCTGTAAAGTTGTCTTAGAGGGGGTCAGCCTCTTCGAGAAGGGCAACCTCTAGCTATAGACGCCGCGATATGCCTCGGGGAGCAGCTCTGCGATGCGGTGCATGATACGATCGGTATACTCGTGCAACTCCGGTCCGCGGGGACGACTGGTGTCGGGCAGGCGAAATGGCTCTCCAATAGTCACCCGAACCCTGGCACGCCGCAAGCGGAGGAGACCGTGCTTGATCTTCTCCGTGCCGGCGATTCCGACCGGTACGATGGGTACGTCCGCGCGGCTGGCCACATAGGCCGCCCCAGCTTTTCCTTCTTGGAGCGCGTGGCTTTCGCTGGCTCGGGTACCCTCGGGGGCCAGTCCCAGCACCTCTCCTCGCTCCAGCACTTCCAGCGCTTTGCGAAGAGCTTGGCGATCGACCTCACCGCGCCGCACCCAGACGGCGCCAGACGCTAAGAGTATGGGTGCGAATAGCAGATTCGACTTGTGTTCGATTGCCGCGAGGGCACGAACGGGATGAGGGAATATGGACGCCAGAAGTGGGATGTCGAATGCTGAGAGATGGTTGGTTACCAGGAGATACGGCGGTTCAGATGGTATGTTCTCGACCCCGACAACCTCTGCCCGACTTGTGAGTCTGGATACGATGGTGGCCATGATGCGCAACACGTGATCCATCAAGCTACCCTCCTGGATTCATTCCATCGGCTGCGCGCCCCAGGGCGGTGACGCTGAAATCGACAGGGCTGTCGCCATGCGTGCTCAACGTAAGGCTGAAAGCCGCCTCTTCTCCTGGCGCAAGGCCTTCCTCGGTGGACAGGGGAGCTCGACGGTAGCCGGTTACGTTGCCCTGCGCATCATACGTCGTGACGAAGAGGTCCACGGTGCGGGCAGCCTGGTCGGCACTTGCGTTGCGTACCGTCCCACTCACCTCAAACTGAGGCCCCGATGTGTTACCCTCTGCTTCCAAGACGGAAATGGGCACGAAGCCAGTGGCCAGAACCCCAGCTTCCTGTCCGCGGAGGACAGTCACCTGGTAACTCTCCCACTCGGTCGGGGGATTGCTAAACAGAACGCTGAAGGGAGTACGTACGTCTGGGTAGATGATATCCATAGATGCAAAGGTATCTGTCTCGAGCAAGGGCTGACCCGACGCGTCCAGGAGCGTGACTGCCACCTGGACGTTCGTCAGTGTCAAAGGTGTCGTGTTGGCGATCTCACCCAATCCCAGCAAGCTGCCTACCGCCGTCTCATAGAATGCCGCCCCCTGGACGCGTATCGGCTGTGGCGTCGGCGTGGGCAGAAGGAGGGACGGCGATGACCGACCTGACACGTCGCCGACGGGAATGACCAACTGCTGCCCCACCTGCAGGAACTGGGGATTGTCAATGCCGTTGGCTGTTTGCAGCGCCTCCACACTCACGCCGAAGTCGAGAGCGATACCCAGGAGAGTGTCTCCTTTTTGAACGATGTGCACAATGGGGGTCGGGGTAATGGTCGGGGTAGCAACATCTCGCGATGAGATGACCGGCACCGACGTTGCCGAATACACGGCGCTGCCACTGGGTGTGGAAGTCGGATCGCCGGCGCGCGTCGGCGTTGGGCTGGGCTGCGGCGTGATGACCTGGCCACAGGCGCTCAGAGAAAGAAGACCTCCCAGCAACAGCCCGAGGAACTGTGTCTTGATTCCAAGGCGCTGGCTTATCATGTGATAGCTGCGGGGCCTAACGAGCCAACTGATGTCCACGACGCAGGATTATACCATGTTCGTCCGTCTGGGCTAGCACTTGGGTCGAGCGTGTGAGCCTTCATAAGAGCTGCCCGTTCCCTCTGAGCATTGATTATCGGTGTGGTACGGGGTCATTTGACTTGTGGGCTGTTTGACGGTATGTTATTGGATATGGTGGACTCCCATAGGGAGAGCTGGTCCTGCGCTTCAGCGGGAGGCGTGGCAGCGCCGGGCCGGTCCTTGTTAGTTTTGCTGTCGGTTTTGCTCCGGGCGGATGGTCGGGACTGCTGGTGCCGGATGCTACGGTCCCGCCGTGCGATAGTGGCGATGTTGGAGGGTTGAGTACTAATCTGTGAGACGACTACCTCGGTCTCGGCCGCTAGGTCACAGCCTGTGTCCTCAGCGGCTCTTCTGTCTCAGGGGATTTCGGTCAGTGGGAGTGTCATCAGGATGATCGTCTTATGAATAGCGATGTCGCGATGGTTTGGACATCTTCGCCGCGTCGGACGGCGCAAGTGCATTTTCCGGATGGGCGCACCCTTGAGGCCCCCCTGGGAACGCAGTTGGAACACTACCTTCGCGCTGCCATTGGAGAGCCTGAGGTTCCTTTCATTGCGGCACTCGTCGACGGCGAGCTGCGGGAGTTGACCTACCAGATGTGGCGTGATGCTTCCGTCGAACCGTTGTTCCTCTCCGATTCCGACGGGATCCGCATCTATCGCCGTTCTCTCTCATTCCTCCTGATCACTGTGGTTCGGGAGCTGTTTCCAGACGCCTTCGTCTTTGTTGATCACTCGCTTCCCTTTGGGGGCTTCTTCTGCGAGGTGGGCGGTCGCGCGCCATTCAGTGAGGAGGAGCTGGCACAGATTGAAGAGAGGATGCACGAGATTGTCGATGGGGACTTCAGTATCCGCCGAGAGCGGGTCCCGCTTGAGGAGGCTGTCGACATGTTCCGCCAGCGAGGCGAGTTGGACAAAGCCAAGTTGTTGGCTCGTCGGGAGAAGGACGAGATTAAGCTCTACAATCTTCGCGATTCGCGGGACTATTTTCACGGTTACATGGTGCCGTCGACGGGGTACCTGCCACATTTCACGTTGCAGAAATGGCCGCCCGGATTTGTGCTTCAGTATCCTCGCCGTACCCATCCCACGGAGCTGCTGACCGCTCGAGACTACCCCCAACTCACGGCCATATTCCGAGAGTATGGCGAGCGCTTGCGCTTGCTGGGCGTCGGCTCGGTTAGCGGGTTGAACGAGACCATCGAGAACGGACGGATTCGGGAGACCATTCTCGTCTCCGAGGCGCTCCACGAGCAAAGGATCGCCCACATTGCCGGCCAGATCCAACAGCGAGAGGAGGTGCGGCTGGTGCTCATAGCCGGGCCCTCGGCCTCTGGCAAGACGACCTTCTCCAAGCGCCTCTCGATCCAACTACTGGCTGAAGGCATTCATCCCTTTCCGTTGGCGCTCGATGACTACTTCGTTGATCGAGAGAGGACACCTCGAGATGAGAAGGGGAACTTCAACTTCGAGGCCTTGGAGGCGCTCGATGTTGAGCTTTTCAACGATCATCTCCAAGCCTTGATGCGTGGGGAGGAGGTGCAGTTACCACGCTTCAACTTCAAGACTGGCAGGCGGGAGAAGGGTGAGAGGATTGAGCTCGGTTCGGACCACATCGTCATCGTGGAGGGTATCCACGGACTGAATCCCAGGCTGGTGGCGGGCGTACCAGACGAGCGTGTCTACAGTATCTACGCTTCTGCCTTAACCCAGCTGAATATCGATCGTCACAACCGCGTACCGACGACCGACACACGCTTGATCCGGCGTATCGTCCGCGATGCCACCTATAGAGGCTATCGGGCTGAGGCCACGCTGGAGCACTGGGACATGGTACGCCGGGGGGAGAAGGAGTTCATCTTCCCCTACCAGGAGCATGCGGACATCATGTTTAACTCAGCCCTCGTCTATGAGTTGGCGGTGCTCAAGGAGTTGGCTGAGCCACTATTGCTCCAGGTGAAACCCTCCAGTCCCCGCTATGTGGAGGTCAAGCGTCTGTTAGCTCTCCTCCAATGGTTCGAGCCATGTGGTCCGCAGCTAGTACCCGATAACTCCATTCTGCGCGAGTTTATCGGTGATTCGATCCTGCGCGACTACACTCCCTAGCAGCGCCTAGTCCTCTGGGTGGGGAATGACACAGATGAAGCGGAGTGTTCCCTGCCCCACGTTTCTGTATCCGTGAGGTTGGCCGGGCGGCACATAAAGGGCGACGCCAGGGTGCATCCGCTCCTCGCCATCCGGTGTGTGCGCCACTCCCTCTCCCTCCACCACGAAAATCTCGTGTTCATAGGGATGCTGATGGGTCTCGAAGACGGCTCCCGGCTCGAACTCAATCAGGCGCATGGCGAAATTGGGAGCGCCCTCTGATTCGCCGATGAGCCAGCGTATGGACTTATCCTCGCCGACTAGCTCTCTGGGCACGTCACGATACTCTCGACTCAGCATGGCTACCTCCAGACAGATTAGGCCGCTACGCGGTAGGTTTCTTCAGTGTCATCCTCGGTGGGCAACCTTCTCCCTAGGCCCATCAGCATATTGGGAAGGGCGCGTAGGGTCAGGTCGCGATAGGAGATCTCACCATCGAAAATGCGCAGGAAATCCCTTATGAAGAGCGGATTCCGCACCCCCAGCTCAAAGCTGGCCCGTGGGCAGGTGTAGAAGGCTTTAGCTGCCCGCCTACCCCACAGGAGATCGCGCCCAATCTCTCGATGGATCTCCTGCGTATACGTCCGAATTCTATTCTCCAGCAGGCACCTGGCCGCAATATGACCGCTGTGGATGGCGTGTCTGATTCCCTCCCCCAGGAGGGGATCGACCAGCCCCGCAGCGTCGCCCACTAGCATCACCCGCCCTCGACGCAGCTGTTCGCGCTTCAGATGGACAGGAAGAGGATGGCCCCGCAGGCGAACGCCATCAATGGTCACCCCTAGCTTGGCCATCTCCCTGCGCAAGATCGTCTTCATATTCGGGACGGCTGACCTGAAGGCGCCGATGCCCAAGGATAGGTGATCAGCCTTGGGGAAGATCCACAAGTAACCGCTTGAGGGGACGCCAAACAGAAAGAGAGCCGACCCGGCGAAAGCCTGCAACTGCTTATCGTCAACCGGGACCTCAGCTTCGATGGCCATGCCCATTTGGCAGTCCTGCCGCAGACCCGTGAGTTCGGCTACGCGGGAGTGTGCTCCGTCGGCACCGATAAGGTAGCGGGCACGGAAGGTCTCGCCAGATGTGGCAGTCGCTCTTACCCCGAGTTCGTCCTGCTCCAGGGCCTGCACGCACGTCCGGTCTCGCACGTCAGCCCGCGCATGCTCCAGAAGAAACAGGTCGAAGTGGTCACGCATCACCATCGCCACCGAGCGAGGGGGTAAGGCGGCTGTAACTTGGCGGCCGTCCCGGAAGAGAAATCGCACGTCTTGGATCCAGTCGTCGATGACGGGGGAGAAGTCAAAGGGAAACTGCCCCAGGACTGCGCGAGGAACGCCTCCTCCGCAAGCTTTGTACCGGGGCAATGCCTTCTTCTCCAGGACAAGCACTCGCCATCCTGCTCGATCAAGCCAGTACGCTGTGGCGCCGCCGGCCGCTCCAGCCCCGACGATGATCGCGTCGTACGTCATAGCGAACCTACTAGCGCTGCTTCCAGAAGCAGATCATCTGGTCGGGCTTGAAGCTCACGTGGACGAGTTCCCAGCCACGCTCCCCGAACTCCGTCAACAGATCTTCAATGGCCCGGGTCAATGGACTTGGGCCCTCATCGAAGTAGCAAGTGCCCTCGTCATCGCAATAGATCGAAGGCGGGACCTGTTCCACTGGCTCCGGGAGGTGCTGCAAGATCTCGTGCGCGTCGTGTACCGTGACTCTGTAACGCCAGGCAGGCATAGCTACTCCTTATTGGTTCAAGACGACACCGAGTAGGTGGAATTATAGCATGGCCTGTGGGACCAACAAAGGACCGACTCGTCCCACGGGGCCAGAGCAGTCGTACGAACCTATCCTCACTCGCCAACCGACGAGAGGGCAGGGCTAGACGACGACCGCTCCCCGAGGACAGGCTGGTATGCAGATCCGACAGCCCCGGCAGCGTGCCGGATCGATGAAGGGAGCCTCACTCGGCTCGAGGTTGATCATCGCTTTCGTGCGGCAGGCTACGCGGGCTATGCAAGTCTTGCAGACCGCACATTGTTGCTCATCCACCCTTGGGGCCTTCATCGCCCTGCGGTGAGTGATCATCGGCCTGGGCTTAGGAGCGCTAGTGGCTCCAGTCTGGGCGCAACTGGTCGCGGCCGTGGAGGTAGCGGTCGACGGCTATGGCGGCTTCTACACCCTCTGCAGCCGCAATGACGGCTTGCTTCACGTGCTTGCACAGCACGTCGCCCACTGCAAAGACGCCCTCGATATTGGTCTGGAATGTGTCACCTACGATAAGACATCCATCGTCAGTGGTGGATACCTGTTCACCTAGGAAATCGGTGATGGGCACATTCCCCTGAAGATAGATAAACACGCCTGCGACGGACAGGCTCTTCGGCTCTTCCTCGACGACGATATCGATTGCCTCGACCTGGTTCTCGCCCCTAATCTCCTTGATTTGAGAAGAACGATGGATAGTCACCGCCTCGTGAGCGCTAAGTTCCTTCACTAACTCATCGGAGGTTCGCAGCTGAGGCTGGGGGACCAGAAGGTGAACCCGAGATGCAAAGCGGGCCAGAGTCAGCGCTTCCTCGGCGGCCTCGTCGTTGCTTCCTGCCACGGCCACTTCCTGATCTCGAAAGAAGGCCGCATCACAGGTGGCGCAGTAGCTCACCCCGCGGCCGATCAACCGTTCCTCTCCGGGGATTCGATTGGTGCGTCCCATCGATCCTGTGGCGATGATCACGCTGCGGCCTGTGTGACTGCCTTCTCCTGTCCAGATCTGCTTGGGGCTGCCTTCCAGGTCCACCCGAAGGGCCTTATCGTCGACGAACGTCGCCCCAAAAGAGCGGGCTTGATCTCGGATTCGGCGCACCAACTCTGCGCCCTTGACCGGTTCCGTGAGTCCCGGGTAGTTGGCGATCTTTGAGGCCATGCCCAGTGCGCCGGCTGTGAGCCCTTTGTCGATGACCAGCGTTCTCAGGTCGGCTCGAGCGGTATAAAGGGCCGCGCTCGCGCCGGATGGCCCGCCGCCAATGATGATGACATCGTACGCCTCGGGCTTCGCCGCCTCTTTGGCGACAAACTCAACGTTCATGGTCGACCTGTACCTCCTTGCTAGATGCTCCGCCCAGCTTTGGATGGTGCTTCTATCTCACGTGGCGACGGGCTTTCTGCAGCGAACAATAGGTCCAGCCGGATGGCCGTGGAGGGTGGTTGCCGGGCTGATTCAGGGGTGCTTCCCCAGGAGTCGCTCCGCCTCCATTGCGGCCACCGCTCCTGTTCCGGCCGCGATTACCACTTGCCGATAGTAGGGGTCTTGAACGTCTCCCGCAGCGAAGACCCCGGGTATGTTGGTCCGCTGACGGCGGTCGGCCACGATGTAGCCGTGATCATCCAACTCCAACTGACCTTCGAACAGATCTGAAGTCGGTTCCATCCCGATGTAGATGAAAACGCCATCGGTCGCGAGCATATCGGTTTCGTTGGTCTTGACATTGCGTAGGCGCACGCCAGTCACGGTCTGATCCCCCAGCACCTCCTCCACCACTGAGTCCCAGACGAAGTCGATCTTGGGGTTTGCAAAAGCCTGCTCTTGGTAGATCTGCGTGGCTCGCAGTTCGTCCCGGCGATGCACAACGATCACTTGCTCGGCAAACTTGGTGAGAAAAAGAGCCTCGTCGACGGCGCTGTCACCACCACCTACCACCACGACGCGCTTGTCCCGGTAGAAGAAACCGTCGCAGGTGGCGCAGGAGGAGACACCGCGACCATAGAACTTGTCCTCGCCAGGAACGCCAAGTCGGCGGGGAACAGCACCCGTGGCCACAATCACGGCCTGGCTTTGGTACTCCCTGCTCGACGATCGAACGCTGAAGGGGCGGTGCGAGAGGTCGACCTCAGTCACTTCTCCAGGAATGACCCGGGCACCAAACCGCTTGGCTTGGCCTTGGAAGCGCTGGGCCAGATCGGGCCCTGCAACGCCGTCGGGGAAGCCTGGGAAGTTGTCCACGCCAGCCGTGTTCGCTGGCTGCCCGCCGGGAAGCGTGCCGACGAAGACGCAGGTGGCTACTCTGGCGCGACCGGCATAGATTGCGGCGGTCAGTCCAGCGGGCCCTCCCCCGATGACGATCAGTTCGTACGATTCAGGTTCTTGCTGTTCCCCCGTCTCTTGGGGCATGGTTAGCTCGATGTCCATGGCTGTCAAGCCTCCTGCGAAGCCATGGCTTCCTGGACCTTCTCCAGCACGAGCGACTCCGGTGCTGCGCCCTCGATGTGGACGGACTCGTTGACGACGGTGCGCGGGACACCCATGACCTGATACTTGGTCGACAGGTGCGGGAACTCCTGGATCTCAACCATATCTGCGTGCACCTTGGGGCTGGCCAGCGCCATCTGATGCGCTATCACCACCGCCTGCGGGCAGTAGGGGCAGGTTGGTGTGACGAACACCTGCATACGAACCGGTCTTTCCAGCTCGGAGAGGTAGGCTAGGGTCTCCTCACTGAGGTCGGGTTCACCTCGGGCTACCGCATGGATGGCCTCTAGCAGCGACGTGAACTCATATCCGGAGGGAATCCCGAAGAAACGAATACCGTAGTCCTCCGACCCGACGACGGCAATGGCCGGAATCTTGTCGATGCCGTAACGCTCGACCGCCTCCTCGTCGTCGACGAAGTCGTAGATGTCGGCCTCGATCTGGTCGGATAGGCTGGCTATCTCCTGCACCAGCTGCCGTGTCTCCGCGCAATACTGGCACTCGAAGTCCTGGGTGAACATCACCAGACGAACGGAACCGGCCAAATCGGCCAGTTGTTGTTTGACCTGCGTTTTGATATCTTCGTTGAGCAAAGGCATATAAGATCTCCTTTATCCTGCTATCACCTTTAGTTACAGATCCAGAGTGGCCCTAAGCCAGTCTGGACAGGGCCATTGCCAGGGCATCCGCGATCTCCTCCGGCGAGGCATCGGACACGACGCACTCAGTGGCGTAGGAACGCACCAGGGCAACGGTGGCTTGATGGGCTGCTGATCGAACGGCGGCCAACTGCTGAAGAATCTCGCTGCAGTCGCGGTCCTCCTCTATCATTCGAGCTACGCCACGTGCCTGACCCTCGAGGCGCCGGACGCGTCGCAGCAGCTTGGTCTTGGCCTCTCGATCGGCTAGTTTCACGGCATCCTCCTGTGGAAGCTCCCGGCCTCCTAGCGACTCATTCCTCATATCGGCGCGGGTCCGCAGGAGGGAACTGTACCGCGTTCCGACCCGGCACCACCCACACCGAACAGGGACACAGCTTTTCTGACCTGGGTGCTACCGCACTGGGGGCACTTGGGCTCCTTCTGCTGTGTGACGGAACGGACAAACAGGTCGAACGTCTCTCCACAAGCGTCACATCTGTACTCATAGACTGGCATGCCGTCTGATTCCTCCATTATCTTGTCCCTCACGTATCGTGAGGTCGAACACATTATACTCAGGACCAGTATAGTATAACACAACTCGGTAATGCTGTCAATGTCGACTTGTTCATTGAGCTCTATCCTGTATACTTGTCCGCGCCGGTCATAGGGGATGTCTCGCTCCAGAGGAGGTCTCGTTTGAGCAATCTGAGTCAGTCCAAGGAAGTCTGGGAGGAAGAAGTTGTCGAGCCGACGCTGAAGCGTTTCCCGGAGCGCCACGACGTCTTTGAGACGGCGTCGGGCATCCTTGTCGAGCGGGTCTACAGCCCCATGGAGACCGACGTTGATTACCTCAAGGATGTCGGCTTTCCCGGACAGCTTCCTTTCACGCGTGGCGTCTATCCGACGATGTATCGGGGCAGATTGTGGACCATGCGGCAATACGCTGGATATGCGTCTGCCGAGGCCTCCAACGCCCGCTATAAGTACCTGCTCGAGCAAGGCCAGACTGGCCTCTCAGTGGCGTTCGATCTTCCCACGCAGCTCGGCTATGACGCCGACGATCCTCTGGCCGAGGGAGAGGTGGGCAAGGTAGGGGTCTCGATCAGCAGTTTGGACGACGTGCGGCGGCTGCTCGACGGTATCCCCCTGGACCAGGTGAGCATATCTATGACTATCAATGCCCCAGCTGCCGTGCTCTTGGCCATGGTCATTGCCCTGGCGCGAGAGGAGGGGGTCGACAAACGTCAGCTGCGCGGTACTGTTCAGAACGATATCCTGAAGGAGTATGTGGCCCGCGGGATGTACATCTTTCCGCCACGACCCTCGATGCGCTTGGTCACGGATCTCTTCCGGTACTGCGCTGACGAGGTGCCGAGGTGGAATACCATCAGCATCAGTGGCTATCATATTCGTGAGGCGGGTTCCACTGCCGTCCAGGAGGTCGCTTTCACGCTGTCCAACGCTATCGCTTACGTGGAGGCCGCGGTTCGGTCCGGCCTGGACGTGGATCGCTTCGCGCCCCGCTTATCCTTCTTCTTCAACGCTCACAACGACTTCCTGGAGGAGGTGGCCAAGTTCCGGGCTGCGCGAAGGCTGTGGGCGGGACTGATGATGGAACGATTCGGTGCCGAGGACCCGCGTTCGTGCATGATGCGCTTCCATACGCAGTCGGCCGGCAGCGCGTTGACCGCCCAGCAGCCAGAGATCAACGTGGTGCGCGTGACCCTCCAGGCGTTGGCGGCCGTTTTGGGCGGAACGCAGTCCCTCCACACCAACTCTCGCGACGAGGCGCTATGGCTGCCTACGGAGGAATCGGTGCGCATTGCCCTGCGGACTCAGCAGGTTATCGCCCACGAGTCCGGCGTCACGAACACCGTTGATCCCCTGGCGGGTTCCTATGTCGTGGAGCACCTCACATCTGAGATCGAGAAACAGGTTCTGACATACATTGAGAAGATCGATGCTCTGGGTGGGACCTTGCGGGCGATTGAGAGAGGATACATTCAGCGCGAGATCGCGGACGCTGCCTATCGTTATCAGAAGAAGGTCGAGGCAGGAGATCAGATCGTGGTGGGCGTGAACGCGTATCAGTTGGATGAAGAGGGGTTGGATCTGGACAGGTTGACGGTCGATCCAGCAATCGAAGAGCGGCAGAGAACCCGCCTCTCCGAGCTGCGGGCGCGCCGGGATGGGCCGTCTGCGTCCGCGGTCTTGGACCGGATTGCGGAGGCGGCGCGCGCTGAGACGGAACCGTTGATGCCCCTGTTCATCGCTGCTGTGGAGGCCGATTGCACGCTGGGCGAGATTTGTGGTGTCCTGCGCCAGGAGTGGGGCGAGTATGAGCCGCAGTCGACGGTCTAACAGGGCGCGGCAGCTGACGATCGGCAGCGCCGAGGGGCTTGGCGAGGAGATGAGTGCATGACACGTTCGATTGACCACATCGCCGTGGTGGTGCGCGATCTGGACAGAGCCCTGCGCTTCTATCGCGACGCTCTAGGCCTGGAGGTGACTGAGCGCCGGGATGTGCCGGAGGAAGGGGTGGCCGTGATCTCCCTTTCCGTCGGTAGCGCCTCCATCGAGCTGGTGCAGCCGGTGGATGAAGGAAGCGGAGTGGCGGCGTTCCTGGACAAACGAGGCGAGGGCTTGCACCACATCTGTGTGACTGTCGATGATGTCGGAGCGGCGATGGAACGGCTTCGCGACGCTGGCGCGCAGTTGATCACAGACCAGCCACGCGTCGCGGCGGACGGTCGGCGCTACGCCTTCGTTCATCCCAAGTCAGCTCATGGCGTCCTTCTGGAGTTGTACGAGGAGCAGGCATCGAACTGAAGGCGCTGTTGAGGTCGCCCGAAATGGTGGATGGGCAGGCTGAAGCGCAACTGAAGGCCCGTGATAGCACGCGCTGGTGATGAGCTGTCGCCGGTGGGCCAGACACACCGGCCTTTTGGCATAGACGACAATACAGGGAGGCAAGACATGGTAGAGGAAACCAGGATTCGTGTCGATCCAGAGGCTTTGGAGGCGTTCTGCGTGCGCGCGCTTCGGGCGTTGGGGATATCAGAGGGCGATGCGCGAATCACCGCAGACGTGTTGGTTAGCGCTGATCTGCGGGGCATCAGTAGCCACGGGGTAGCCCGCCTGAGGCGATATGTTAACGGTCTGCGCGACGGCACGATGATTGCTCAGCCGAAGACGGAGGTGGTCAGCGAGTCCGAGACGACGGTTCTCATTGATGCCGGTGGTGGCCTGGGCCAGCCGGTGTCGCATCGGGCGATGGAGAAGGCGATCGAGAAGGCCGAGGTATACGGGAGCGGATTCGCCACGGTCCGCAACTCCAATCACTTCGGTATCGCCGGGTACTACGCTATGATGGCCCTGGAGCACGATTGCGTCGGGATCTCGATGACCAATGCCGCGGTGCTAGTGGTACCGACATTTGGGCGTGACGCCATGCTGGGGACCAACCCGATCTCCGTGGCGGCCCCTGCGGGGCGGGAGTGGCCGTTCGTGCTGGATATGGCTACTAGCACCGTCCCTCGCGGCAAGCTCGAGGTCTATGAGCGCTTGGAGAAGTCAATTCCCCTGGGCTGGGCCACCGATGAGACGGGGGAGCCGACCACCGACCCCGAGGCAGTCCTGAGCAACTTGAAGCAGCGTGCCGGCGGTGGATTGCTGCCCTTGGGAGGGGCTGGCGAGCTGTTGGGGGGACATAAGGGCTACGGGTTGGCGCTGCTGGTCGACATTCTCTGTGGCGTTCTTCCCGGTGCGGCCTACGCCAACCAGGTCTACCCCAAGGACGAGGTGGGTCATCCACTCCCCTCAGCCATCGGGCATTTCTTCGGCGCGTGGCGTGTGGGCGCCTTCCGCCCCGTGGATGCGTTCACGGCGGCGATGGATGATCTCCAACAGCGGTTGAAGGACGCGCCCAAGGCGGAGGGGCAGGACCGGATTTACATTCACGGTGAGAAGGAGTACGAACTCGCGAAGCAGAATGCCCGCCTGGGGGTCCCCCTGAACCCCAAGGTGGCGGTCGATCTGCGGGCGCTGGGGGAGGAACTGGACGTCGAGTACGACTTGGAGTAGCCGGAGGGGCTCTGGTGAGCGGACTAGAATCGGTGGCCAAGCTGATGGTAGGGATGGGGGTCGCGCTGATCCTCGTCGGGGGTCTGGTGTGGCTGTTCTCGAGGACAGGTTCGTTTGGCCAGCTGCCCGGCGACATTCGCATCGAGCGCGATGGCTTGACGTGCCTGATTCCGCTGGCCAGCTCCATCCTTCTCAGCATTCTGCTGACCGTTGTGCTGAATGTCATCGTGCGGCTCATCAACCGCTGACGGGTGTTCCGGACATTTTGGGCGTAGCAGTCTTGAGCATCGTTCCGATTATTCTGGTCCTCCTGGCCCATCTGGGCGACGTCGTGGCTGGCCCGGTGCTTCTGGGGCTCCGACCAGCACATTCCATTTCTGCCGTGCCGGCGCTTGCCGGTTTCGGCCTGCTCCTGGCTCGCGACATCCCCGGCCTGGTAGGTGTGCCGTTGATCAACCTCCTGGTTGATCGTACGACCTTCGGGGTGCACCTGGCGGCGAGCGGGGTTGGCTGCTGCCGCAGTGTCATCGATGTGGCGGCGACTGTGTTCCTCAATGCAGCGGGCTGGGGCGCACTGTCGGCGGCTCCGGGCCAAGGGACGGGCTGAAGGTTGATGAAGACCGAGGCGTTCGACTATCACCTTCCCCCCGAGTTGATCGCTCAGGAGCCGGTGGAACCTCGGGATGCATCCCGGCTGATGGTCGTGAGCCGCGATACGGGCGACATCACGCATGCCCGTTTCTGGGATCTGCCCACCTTCCTCGTCCCTGGGGATCTGCTGGTCCACAACAGAACCCGGGTCATCAGGGCACGCCTGTTTGCTAGGAAGCCAACCGGAGGCAAGGTAGAGATCCTCCTCTTGCGTAGACGAGATGACGACCCGGTGACCGAGAGCACCGTCTGGGAGGTGTTGGTCGGGGGCAAAGGTGTGCGGCCGGGGCTCACCCTGAGTCTCCTCGATGGCCCCCAGGGAGAGCCCATCGGGGCGCAGGCAGAAGTCATCGAGCGGGGTGAGCGGGCCCTGCGCGTGCTGAAGTTCGATCGTCCCGTGCTCCCTCTGGCGGACAAGATTGGGATCACGCCCCTTCCCCCCTATATTCACGAACCGCTAGAGGACGATCAACGGTACCAGACCGTCTATGCGCAGGAGCCGGGGTCTGCGGCAGCTCCTACGGCCGGACTTCATTTCACGCCGGAGTTGCTGCACGAGCTGCGCGATAAGGGGGTGCGGTCGGCGTTTGTGACGCTCCATGTGGGGTTGGATACGTTTCAGCCGGTTCACGAGGAGCGTGTCGAAGAGCATCAGATGCATAGCGAGTATTGCGTGCTCCGGCAGGAGGTAGCCAGGGAGATCAACGAGACCAAGTTGATGGGCCGGCGGGTGGTGGCAGTGGGAACCACCAGCGTCCGGGTTCTGGAGACCGCAGCGCTGAAGGCGCTGGGGGGCGACGATGCCGCGACAGCGTGTCCCCGACTGACGGTGGCCGCGTTCGAGGGGGAGACCGATCTGTTCATCTATCCGGGTCATAGGTTTCGTGCCGTGGATGCGCTGATCACCAACTTTCACCTGCCTCGGTCCAGCTTGCTGATGCTGGTGGCGGCATTCGCGGGCAAGGACCTTATGGATCGTGCCTACGCCAAGGCTATCGAGCGGGAGTATCGGTTCTACAGCCTCGGCGACGCGATGCTCATTCTCTAGCATTCCTTGCGTCGCAGGTGCGGATCGCAGTCTGGTACCCGAGGCGCGATGTGGTGTCGTGATCTCTCCCTGTCGCGCTGAAAGGCTGCGGGCCAGGAATGTGGTCTGGCGGTGGTGATGACATTGGACATATCCTAGTTTTGTGATATAAATACCTGTCGTGCGAAGACGAAGTGGATACTCAAACTCATCAACAAGGAGGCAAAATGAGGGTAACAATAGATCGCGAGGAGTGCATCGAGTGCGGAACATGCTATGCTGACTGCCCTGAGGTGTTCGAAGAGAACCCTGATGACTTCTTCAGCCAGATCGTGGAAGAGTATCGGGTTGACGACGACCCGGCGGTGGGAGAAGTTCCCGAGGATCTAGAAGAGTGCGTGGAGGATGCAGCTTACGGGTGCCCCGTGGAAATCATCCATATTGAGGAGTGACTCTGTAGCTAACGCGTGCCTTAGCTAGACGCGCGAGGCCGTCTTCCTGTGGCTTGAACGCAGGAGGGCGGCCTCTCTCATGTATTCATCCTTCAACGGCTCTGTGGTGATCAGGCTGCACCGGGTTGGGACCGAGCCCGCGCTGCCATCGTGGCCCCATGGCTCACGCAGTGACCGGAGGTTGACCTTCCAAAACTGGCTGGGTATCTGGCGATGGTAGCGGACGCGAGGCCCGCCGCAGCGCGTCCAACTGCGGAAGTTCTCGGTGACCTGGGATGGATGCGTGGGGGCTGTGACCTAGCGCTTGATGACCTGGCCCTGCATGTCCGGGGGCACCTGAACGTCCATGATGTCCAGGACAGTCGGAGCGACGTCCATAAGTTGTAGCCCCTCGACGTACCGGCCTTTGTGATCCTTCCGTGGATCCCAGAGGATGAAGATGCCATCTTGAGCGTGGTTGGCGTCGTCGGGGCCTATGTCATTCTCAAACGTGTAGATGTCTGGCAGCCCGAACGAGCCGACCGCCCGCCATCGAAGATTGCCCAGATAGACCATTAGGTCCGGGGCCACGTTCCGCACCTCCCGATAGAGATCCTGGGGTTTGAAGGCCACCGATCCCATCGGGTTCCCGTCATGGTCGGTGATCGCCTCGATTCTCTCCTTGAGCGCGTCACGCGTCTGCTCGTATCTCTCGGTTGGTATCTTCCCTTGAGGCTCTCGTCCCTCGACGTTCAAGAAAATGCGTGCGTAGTAGCCACCGGCTCCCCACGCCGTGGTCTGCTTCCAATCGATCTCGACCTTTTCGATTGGCACCAGTCCCTCGTAGAGGGGCTCGTCCCGGAGGGTCAGTAGGCCCTCTTGGCGAAGCCACTCATTCACAGCGAGGCCGCCCTCCATAGCCTGCGCTCCATGGTCCGACACGACCATGACGATGGTATCCTCCCCGACCATGCCGAGCAATTGGCCCAATTGACGGTCCAGGTAGCGGTAATAGGCGGGTATGGCATCCTCGAACGGGTTCCCTGGCACGTGTTTTGCGTGCGCGGCGTCCCAGAATTTCCACAGGCCATGATGGATACGATCAAGTCCGATTTCCACGAACATGAAGAAGTCCCAGGCCTTCTCCTTCAGCAAGTACTTAATGACCTCAAATCGTTTCTCAGTCATCTTCTGAATCTGTCGTAGGAGGAAGGCCTTGTCGGTGGTACGGAAGTCGGACACATCCACCTCATAGGTCTCACCGTCCAATACGCCATCGATTTCGTGGCGGAGCTGGTCGGGAAACGTGTACTGGCGATCCGTGTTCGGCGTGAGGAAGCTGCTGATCAGATAGCCCTTAAGAGGTTTGACCGGGTAAGTCTGGGGGACACCGATTACCACGGAGGTCTTGTCTGCCTCTCCCAGGATGTCCCACACCCGCGGCTCATGGACCGCATTTCCCGTGGCGATGTTCATGCGATCGTAAGAGTGATCTGCTCGGTTGCGGAAACCGTAGAACCCCAGCACACCCGGGTCCTTACTGCTGAGCATAGAGCTCCAGGCGGGGACGGTGATGCAGGGGATGGAGCTGGAGAGCGGGCCGTAGATGCCTTCGTCGATGAGGCGGCTCAGATTCGGCAGTTGATCCTTCAGGCCCAAAGGATGCTCACGGCCGGTGCCAAAGAGGACGGACGGCGGTGCGCAGTCGAGGCCGACGACCAGGACCTTGCGCCCTCTCGGACGGCCGAAGATCCTTATCATGATCTACTCCTCCCTGTCCTTCATCCCGTCGAGCAGAACCCGCGCCACCTCCGGGCGTGTCATTTCCTCGGGCAGCATCTCGCCGCGCCGCAACATCTCCCGAACCTGAGTGCCGCTGAGGTAGATCCAGTTCTCCGGATCGTGGGGACAGGTCTTGGCTGACACGATGGTGCCACACTTCTTGCAGTAGAAGGCATATTCAAACTTGAAGGGTGTGATGCCGATCTCGTCCTGTGGGAACTGATCGAATATCTCCTGGGCGTCGTAGGTGCCGTAGTAGTCCCCAACGCCGGCATGATCGCGTCCCACGATGAAGTGCGTGCACCCGTAGTTCTTCCGTGCTAAGGCGTGAAAGAGCGCTTCGCGAGGTCCGGCGTAGCGCATGGCGGCAGGGAAGACTCCCAAAAGCACCCGGTCAGTCGGATAGTAGTCCCGCAGGATGGTCTGATAGGAGGCAATGCGCACGTCTGCCGGGATGTCGCCTTCCTGCGTTTCGCCCACCAGGGGGTGGATGAAGAGCCCGTCGACAATCTCCAGCGCGGTCTTCTGAAGGTACTCGTGGGCGCGGTGGATTGGATTGCGCGTCTGGAAACCCACCACGCTGCGCCACCCGCGCCTGGCGAACATCCGGCGCGTCTGAGCAGGCGTGTGGCGCAGCTCCGGGAACTCGGATTTCATGGCGCTGGGCCAGTCCACAAGCCAGAGATCGCCCGCTAAAAGCCGATCTGCGCGGCGGTAGAGACGCTCCACCCCTGGATGGCTCCCGTCGGTGGTCTGGTAGACCTCCTTGGCCTCGTGCTCCTTCACCTGCTGGTCGTAAGGATAGATCTCTGTCACCTCCATCACAGCCAGCACCCGATTCTCCTCGCAGAGCGCCACCTCCTTGCCCTCCTGGATCTCATCAGCCTGGTCTTCTTGGATCGCCAGGGTGATGGGTACGGACCAGATGACGCCATTGGTGAGCCGCATCACCTCGATACACCGTTCGTAGTCCGCTCTGCGCATAAAACCGGTGAGAGGACTCAAAGCGCCGGTAGCGATGAGCTCTAAGTCCGAGAGCTCCGTGGGATCGAGAGCGACTTTAGTCATACCCTGCGCGCGCTCGCTTACCGCCTCCCGCATCTCGCCGCGGAGTACGCGATCGACCAACGTCCCGCCGTGCGGGCGAATCAGATCTGAATGTGGCCCATTCAACGTTCCAACTCCTCTACATACTTCACTAATTAGGGCGCGAAAGTTGTGCGCCCACTGCTATCTCTGTCTTGAAGATGGCGCGGAGGCCCTCAGCCGGTGCGTATGTAAGATCGGTCTGGCATCTTGAGGCGAACGCCCGATCCCATCCCGCTTGTTGACTATCGCGCGCAACGGCTCCGCGTTGGCCCTGTCACAGCCGTCGACTGTACACTCGGTGGTTCTTGTAAGGCACTGCTCCGAGATTGACCAGATCGCGCCGCATCTGCCCCGCTGATTCCGCCACCTGGGTCAGTTCGGCGTGGATGAAGCCCATCTCGCCCTTCACAGTCTTCGTCATCTCGGAATACAGCAGTGCATTCCCCCCGAGCCCCTGATATTCCGGCACGATGCCAACGCCGTTGAGAGAGATCCATCTGGTCCGTCGCATGTCACGCAGGATGTGAAAGATGCCCAAGGGAAATAGGCTCCCGTTCGCTCGCTGCAGGCCTCTAGAGACATCCGGAAAGCCGAAGATGAATCCCACAATGTCGTCGTTCCGCAGCACGACCTTGATCAGGCGCGGACTCGCAGCCAAAACGAGGTCGTTGAACACAAAATCAATCTCGTTCTTCGTCAAGGGGTAGAACTCCCAGTTATCGACGAAGGTTCTGTTGTAGGCTTCCCCGATGCGCGCCTTCCATCTCCACAGCTCCACCTTCGACTTGAATGTGTGGACGCGCAGGTTCCGGCGCTCCTGCACGCGCTCTGCAATGCGATGGACGCGCTGAGGGACGTCGAAGTCGGATATCATGATGTAGGTCGATACGAAATCGACCTCCTTCTCGAATCCCATCGCCTCCACCAGGCGCGGGTAGTAGTCGTAGTTGTAGTTCATCATCATCATCATCTGACGATGCTCAGTTCCCTCGATCTGAATACCGTAACCGTCAAAGGGGCTCAACCCCTTGGGGCCCACCAGCTCGTCAAGCCCCCTGCTGCGGGCCCAGTCGAAGACTCGTTCAAACAGCGCCCGTGCGACCTCCAGGTCGTTAATGCACTCGAAGAGGTAGAACTGGGCCTGGGTGGCGTTGTGGTAGTCATTGAAGCGACGGTTCTCCAGAGCTGCGATACGCCCTACATCGTCTCCGTCTCGCACGGCGATGAAGAAGTCGGCGTCAGAGTGCTCATAGAAGGGATGCTTCGCCGGATCGAGCATGGCCCGCACGTCTTGCCTCAGGGGAGGCACCCACTGAGGACAATCGGCATAGAGTCGGAACGGGAAGTCCACAAAACGCTCGATGTCTCTCCTCGATGTCTTGTCAATGCTATCTATTCTGATCACTGACGCTCTCTCCTTCCAGGCGCGTTGAAGATCTGGTTCATTCTACGTTGGTTTGGCTTGTTTGTCCATTCTGCGTGGCGCGTGCGGACCGCTGGGCAACGACCGAAAACCCTGTTGCCGGGACACGCTTCCTGGAAGGTCAGGTGAGAGACGGAAGAAAGGCCAGTGAGGCGTTGTAGCACTTCTGGATTCTCCACCTGCACGCGGCGGCGGAGCCGATCACAACTCTGTGACCGGTAGATCAGCGATGCCCCCTGGCCCTCACGGGGAATACTCTGAACCGAGCCTGCGATGCTGCCCGTGTTGATTCCTCGGGAGGACATGCTATACTGCCCGGTGGATACGTGGCTAGGTTGGTACCAACTGGCGACAGTCGTGAGAACAGGCGGACGGTCAGGGAAGGTAGTGAAGGAGAGGGCATGCTTTCAAGGGAAGAGGCTCTGGATATTCTGAAGTCGAACATCGCCAACAAGAATCTGCGCAAGCACCACTACGCCGTCGCGGCGGCGATGCGGGCGCTGGCCGAGGTGTTCGGCGGGGATCCAGACCGGTGGGAGGTGGTAGGGCTGTTGCACGATGCGGATTACGAGCAGACGCGCGATGATCCAGATCGACACGCAGACGTGATCGCCCGGCAATTGGAGGACCGGGGTGTCTCCGAGGAGATCACTCGGGCTATTAGAGCCCACAATTACGAGCGATTGGATGTGATGCCGCGAACGGATATTGAGTGGTCGCTGGTGACGTGTGATGACTTGACGGGCTTGATCGTGGCGGTGGCCCTGGTTCACCCAACCAAACTAGCTGGCGTGTCCGTTGAGTCGGTGATGAAGAAGTTCGACTCGAAGTCATTTGCCTCTGGCGCTGATCGTGAGAGGATTGGCCTCTGTGAGGAGAAGCTGGGCGTGCCGCTGGAGGACTTCGTTGGCATCGTGCTGGACGCCATGAAAGGTCGATCCGAGGAGCTAGGCCTGTAGAGCGCCCTCTGAGCGATGTGGCACGACGCTTAGGCTCGACCGCGACCAGGGTTCCGCTCTGCACGAGGGCGCCCGGGCAGGATCAGATCCAGGGCGCCCTCGGCTTCAAACGCGTTCCGCGGTCACGAGTCGCTGGATTCGGGCAGAGGGGTGGGTTCCTGGACGAACGCCTCGCGCCCGTTCTCCACCAGAGCGGAAACCGCCGTGGTGGCGACCAGTACATAGTAGTCCGATTCAGATGACTTGACGACGTATCCGGCGTCGTCGTCCTTCGCCCCCACATACAGCGTCACGGGGTTGTCGTCGGTCTCAAGCGTCACCACAGCGGTGGGCTCATCCAGGCCGTAAGCGTCTTTCTCCTCCTTGCCCAGGGGTTCCCTCATCGTCACTGAGGCGGCGCGCCGTAGCACGCTTCTCACTTGAGCCTGGTTCAGGCTCTCTCCCTCCTCCAGGGAGGCAGGCTCCACCATCGTCCACGTATCCTCACCCTCTCTCCGGAAGACGAATGTTCCGTTGGCGTTCTCCAGTCTCATCAGCGTGACGTGGTCCTGCACCACGCTCTGATACGCAGTGTCAATCCAGGCCTGGACGGTCGGGTCTGCGTCCCATGTGGTGAGTTCGCTGGTCAGATAGGTCTCGTTCTGGCCCTCCATCCGGAAGTGGACGGATCCAAACTGAGGAGATGAGCCAACGTAAATCGTCCCTTCGTCGCCATCGCTCGTCTCAAACGTGATACGGCGGGCGAAGGCATCTCCTGCCACCTCGAGCCGCTTATGGCTGGTTTGGTTGCCTGCGACCAGCCGCCCGGTGCTCAGTGTGGTCAGCTTCTCGAGGAGGCCGTTGACGGCGTCCGTCTGGGCTGGGTAGTCGTCCGCTTCAGGCACGACCCAGTCATCGCTCACTCTGGACAACTCAACCATCCTCCCGGTGTCATCCTCGATCGTAAGATGGATCACGTCCTGCACGTCGAGCTCGGGGAACAAGGCCTCGCGTTCTCCCACAGCCGACGACTGTGGCCAGAAGACGACCACGCTCAAGACAAGCTGTGCTACTAGGACGGCGGCCAGTATCTGATGGTGCCTCTTGATCATCGCGTCACCTCCTGAGCGCCAGGTGCGACCGCCCCGCGGGGCAGCAGTTCCATGGGCTCTTGGTTTCGCCTCCGAGAGCTCCATACTATGCCAATGACCACGAGCCCCAGAAGCGCCACGGCGTAGTTGGCGCCCTCCCAGAATGACTGCTGGCGTTCTGTCAGCGGCGCCAGCACGCGCGTCTGCGTGCCCCGCGAACGAATGCTCAGCAGATCCAGGTCCTCAGTGCACCACGCCACGCAGTTCTCAAGAAACTGGAGGCTGTTGAGATACCGATCGCGGGTCAGGCTGTACGAGAGATCGAACACGACGTCGTCCACAAACTCTGTGCTCCCGATAACCACCAAACGGGAAGACCGCGGGGACGTCTCAATTGTGCCAAGCGCTGAAGGCGGCGGCGTGGGTTCCTCCGCTTGATCCGCGGTTTCATCTTCACCGGGTGCGGTCGTATCCTCAAAAGGCGATGGCTTGTCGACGAAGAAGCTCTCGAATGAGCCCTGCGCCGCGACCGCCAGCGTGTGGCGCTCCTGTTCGCTGCCCACCGGGAACCCGAGCTGTGGATGGGCCGCGTAGTCAGGCTGGATGTTGGTGTTGGCTCGCGTCCAGGACTGAGGACTCGACTGAAGCAGCCTCGTGATCTCGCCACGGCCATCTTGCTCGCTACTCCATGTCTCGTCCACTACAATGGGCGATGCCCAGTTGAGCGTCACTGCGGGCAGGTTTGAGACGATCGGGCTGTCAGAGGCCATGCCGTCCTGGCGGATGTCGACGAAGAATGGATAGTCAACAGCTTGGATCTCCCGGACCTGACTCCCGCCCACGGTGCGCGTGGTCTGAACAGGGAAGGGCTCATTCTGTGGATCCATCACCAAGGACCTCTCGACCGTAAACCCATAGTGCGCAAGCATATCCTGCAAGCCGTCCTCCAGGGGCTTAAGGCCGAGTCCTCCCTGCATAGGATCGATCTGGATGCCGTAGTTACCGGCGGCAACCACAACCGATCCCCCGCGCATCAAGTACTGATCTACAGCGAAGCGCTCCTTGTCCGTCAGTTCCTGGGGACCGACGAGAATCAGCACGTCGATGTCCGAGGACATCTGCCCGGCACTCAGGTCAACGTTGCGCACGTCGTATTCTTGTGCCAAGGACTGACCGACCTGTTGCCAGCTGGAGATGGGTTGCTGCATCTGACCCATCATGTCCTGCTGGGGCTCGGTTGAAGGTGTCCAGAGCCCGACTACCTGGAGGAAACCCGGCGATAATCGTTTGAGGGTATTCTCTATGGACGAGCGGATGTCAGCCTCTGTCATCTCC
This sequence comes from uncultured Anaerolineales bacterium, assembly GCA_964528475.1. Lineage (GTDB taxonomy): Bacteria > Chloroflexota > Anaerolineae > B4-G1 > B4-G1 > SKLM01. Next base: position 12,278 of record CAZGSX010000015.1, on the reverse strand, counting down.
CCCGAGGGATAGATCACCTGTTCCTGATCGCCAACCCGCAGAACCATGTGCAGATAGTAGGACTCTGTGGAGAAGAGGGAGGTGGCGAAAGGCTGGATCTGGTAGCGCTCGTAGAGCTGATCCCGGGTGACTGCGCTGTCAGGCGCGTCTGGGTTCAGAATCTCATAGGTGAATTTCCCGTTCGACTCGGTGGCGATCCTGTCGGCCACCTGTTCTATAGTCTCTGGAATATCGGACAGCTGTTCCGGCATGGTGTCCGGCGTGACGTAGACTGTGAGCTGTGCTGGCTCCTCGAGTGCTGCCAGGACCGCCTCCACGCTCTGGAACCCATACACCACCTTCTTGATCGCGCTGGTGAGATCATATTCCAGATTGCGGAGCTGCACATCGATGCTGTCTCCGGTCGGCTGCACCTCGATCAGATCCTGGAACCCCAGCACGACATGTTGATCGCCGTAGCGGATCAGGATATCGAAGTAGGAGTTAATGACAGACTGCTCGTATCGCCCGGATATCTGGAACGGGCTGGGAGTAATCCCATAGCTCTGATTTGCCTCCGCCTCCAGCTCCGGGTGCTTTGCCGGGTCGATGATCTCCAGCGTCATCCTGTCCCCAGCAGCCACGTCGTACTCCCGCAGCATGTCGCGGATCTCGGGAACCAGGGGCGCCAGTAGCGGATGGGTCTTCTCGCTGAAATACCCTCGAACCAGCAAGGGCTCCTGAAGGTTGGCTAACAGGTCTCGGGTGGTCTGCGACAGCGTATACTGGCGGCCTTCCGTGAGGTCAATCCGCAGAGCCTGCGCGCGCAGCGGGAAGGCCCAGATATTCGCTACAACAAGGTTCGCTACCACCAGAACGGAGGTGATGGTGACCGCGCGGCGATGGGGACGCGAGCGGTCGCCGCTACTCCACCGCTTACTCTGGAGTGATGCGCTGTTCAGAGTGAGAAAGATGCCTGTCAAGGACAGGTAGTAAAGGAGGTCGCGCAAATCGACCACACCGCGTTCAATGCTTTGGAAGCGGCTCCCCGATCCAACGGCGCGAAAGATCTCGGCCACGTTGTCGCCGACGAATTCGGTCACGCCACGCGTTCCGATCACGTAGAACAGACCGCAGAGAAGCATAGTTAAGATCAGCGCGACGATCTGGTTATCCGTCCGTGACGAGACGAAGAGCCCAATAGCTGCGTAGGCGGCTGCTAGAAGGAGGGCTGCCAGGTATCCGCCGATCACTGGCCCCCAGTCCAGGTTTCCAAGCATCGCGACGGTGATCGGTAGAGAGAGGGTCAGCCCCAGCGCCACCGCGATGAGCGTCATCACGGCAAGGAACTTGCCGATGATGAGTTGGATGGGCGATACGGGCAAGGATAGCAGTACCTCAAGGGTCCCTGATCGCTGCTCCTCACTCCACTGACGCATAGTCAGCGCAGCTACCAGGAAGATCAACAGCACCGGAATCCAGCGAAAAAGGGGCCGGACATCGGCAATGCCGCGGGCGAAGAAAGTGTCTACCCAGAAGAAGGAGAAGAGGGTGATGGCCAGAAAGACGCCCACGAAGATAAGGGCCATCGGCGAGCCAAAATAGCCCTCCAACTCTTTGCGTGTTATTGAAAGCGCTCGTTTCACGGTCCTTACACCTCCGAAGTGGTGGATGAATACTAGGAACTGGTCGCCAGCTCATTGAAGACGGACTCGAGCGTGCGGATGTCCTGTCGAAGTTCGCGCACCGACCAGTTCTCCTGCCGCGCCAGGTTGTAGATGGAAGGACAGAGATTGTCGTTGCCCTCTTTGCCCAAGACGCGGTACGTGGGAAAGCGACGGTCTCTCTTTGCCCCGTCGGTCTGCACAAGCTCGACGCCTTGCACGTCCGGCAGGCCGCGAAGGGCCTGATCTACCCCCGCTGTCTCCTCATCGAGGACCAGGATAGCGTCCGACGTGGAGGCCAGCTCCGACAATTGGGCATCAGCTCTGATCTGGCCGCTGATAAGTATGATGACTCGGTCGCAGAGTGCCTCGACCTCAGGAAGAATGTGGGTTGACAGGAGTACGGTACTCTGCTGGGCCAGGCGACGGATCAGCCGGCGAACCTCGACGACCTGAGTAGGATCCAACCCAATGGTTGGCTCATCCAGGATGAGGAGTTGGGGCTTATGGATCATCGCCTGCGCCAGCCCCACACGTTGCCGGAATCCTTTGCTCAACTCGCCGATGGGACGTATGAGATGATCGGCTAGACCCGTGGCATAGACGGCCTCCGACAGGCAGGCTTGCTGCTGCTCCTCAGGAATCCCGCGCAAGTCGGCCATCATTCTAAGGTACCCCTGCACGGTCAGCTCTGGATAGAGGGGCGCCGTCTCCGGCAGATACCCGATCTGGGATTGCACGTCACGCGTATGCTCGAGCACATCGCGTCCATTGACAGCGACCGTGCCCTGGTCCGGCTGTAGGATGCCGGTGAGAATCTTGATGGTCGTCGTCTTTCCAGCGCCATTGGGGCCAAGCAACCCGACAATCTCGCCCTGCGAGATGTTGAAACTGATACCCCTCAGGGCCTCAATGGGGCCATAGGACTTTGTCACGTTCTGGACGTCAATCATGATGAACCTCCTGTGCGATTTGACCCATGCGGCCTCTGCTGGCAGCCCAACCGTGCAACGTCGACTCCTGCGCGAATCCAGTCATGCTGGACATGGTCTGTCCGCACGTTGAGCCGACGGCACGGCATTGATGGCTTAGGCTCCGGACGGTAAGAATTCTAGCATGGAGTCTGACAGCCGCAACCTGATGCAGCAGGCAGTCCTGGGATTGGGTGAGGGACGGCGATGGGCCTTCTTGTGGTGCGCGGTCGTGAGTGGCATCGGTCGCACGATGAGTCGTCTCTGTGACTGGGTCGACAAGGTGCGCCCATTACGTCTGCCTCTCAAGATCTGTAGGCACCAGCCAAAAAAACCCGATGTTTCTTCGCTGGAGGGAAACTCACTCCCTTCAGCTAGAAACACCGGGTCTCTTCAGGCTGCCTGCCGCTCGCGGATCCCCCACGATCGGCTGATCCATCCAGCGCCACTCCATTCGCCGATAAAGCGCTGTTGCCAACCCCCTGCTGCGGTCCCCCTGACCTAGCTAAGATACGGGCGCAACTTACGTCGGTACCGGGGGTGTCGCAGCTTCTTGAGCGCCTTCCCCTCAATCTGGCGGATCCGCTCCCGGGTCACCCCCAGCTTCTCCCCGACCTCCCTCAATGTGTACGTATCGGCACCGCCCAGACCGAACCGCATACGAAGGACACGCACCTCCCGCGGAGTAAGGGTGCTCAGCGCATCCTGCAGGTCCTCGTGCAAGAGGTGCATCTCCGTCCGTTGTGATGGCGACGGCGTATCCTCATCCTCAAGGAAATCGCCGAACTCGCTCTCTCCATCCTCGTCTATGGGCTTCTCCAGCGAGAGAGGCTGCTGCGAGACGCCAAGGAGCCAGCGCACGCGCTCCGGATCGAGGTCAACTTCATCAGCGATTTCCTCGGGCGTGGGCCGACGCCCGAAGTCCTGTTCGAGCCGCGACGCTACTTGATAGAGATGCCGAATTCGATCATTGGTGTGGACCGGAATCCGGATGTTTCGCCCCTGTTGCTTCAGAGTCCTGGCAACTGACTGTCGGATCCACCAGGTGGCATACGTGCCGAACTTCGTCCCTCGCTCGTAATCGAACTTGTCCGCAGCCTTGATCAGCCCGATGTTACCGGCCTGGATCAGGTCTAGGAACGATAGCCCTCGTCCTCGGTATCGCTTGGCAATGCTCACCACGAGCCGGGTATTGGCCCGGATCAGATGGCTGCGAGCCTCTTGCCCATCCGCGACCACCCGCTCTAGTTCCTCCCGCTCCTCTGGCGCGAGGTCCTCTTGCTCCAGCTTCCTCTTCGCCTCCTGACCCCGCTCCATTCTCTTGGCTAGCTCTACTTCCTCTTCGCGTGTGAGAAGGGGCTCACGGCCCATCTCCTTGAAGTAGAGGCTCACGGCGTTGTCGACAGAAATATCACTCAGGTCAGAGGCCTCTGGCTCTTCAGTTTCATCCTGCAACCCTTCTTCATCCGTCGTCACCGCGGTGAAGTCGGACTCGCTCTCAACTACTTGGATTCCCTGTTGCTGGAGGTAGGTGAAGAAATCCTCCAGATCAGCCAGATCCTCCTCCGCCTCAGGGAAGGCTTCCAAGATCTGGTCGAGGGTGAGGTACCCTTCCTCTTCAGCTTCATCCAGGAGCCAGTCAATATCCTCGAACTGCTCCTCAATCTCGTATCTCTCCATCATAAGAGTCCTCCTCAACCCATCAGAAGTCTCCGATCGAGTCTTGCCTCCGTCAACCCTCTATTAGTTTCTTCTGTGTGCTTGTCGACTAACATCCTGCCTCGATCTCATCTCTGCCAATGGACACCACTGATGAATCAACTAAAAGCTTTCACTCTAACCCTATACTGGCAGACGCCTGCGTGTGGCGACTCTAAGATGCCGCCCAACACATCTGTCCCTCGCTCTTTCGACCCCATATTACCCGTCTGGGTCGGCGCTGGGAATCACGCCTCGGAGGGACAACTCAATACCCCCCAAGGGGCAAGAAGCCCGGCTTCCCAGGAAGTCGGGCCTCAGTCCAGTGTCTTGCGCACTGATCTGTCTCGTGATATCGCTGTTGAGCGCCTGCGTCGTCGGCCTCAGCGCTTACCTGATTCAGTCTTCGCCTGCGTTACGCATCCCCTGCCTTGTCTCAATCCTTAGCTTGGTCTTTACTAGACCTACTATCTCACAGGATCATTAGAGACTCATAAGCGCTGCATTAGAACCATGTTAGAAGAGCTCCACCCGACTGGCAGAGCTCACTCCATGACCTGCTACGACCCCATCATAAATGCTTTCGAACAGAATGTCAACTTAACGGGAATAGGTGCCGATGCCTCACCTACTCAGCGAGGTCGCTCGCCCAATGTGACCTCGATCTCCACCTCTTCGCCTTCGCGCAACACGGTGAGCGTGATTGCCTGTCCCGGGCGCGTCTCCTCTACCAGATAGACGATCAAGTCGTCCATCGTATGGACGGGCTGGTCGTCGATAGCGATCACGACATCTCCTCCAACCGGGAGTTCGGTGTCATTCTGCCGGACTCGTCTATCCGAGCCCTGGAGGCCAGCCTCCGCAGCTGGCCCGTCCTCGACGGTCTCAATGATCAGGGCGCCTCGCTGGTCCGCGGGCAAGTCCATTGTCATAGCGGTCTGCCGGTCCAAGTCGCGTCCCACGATACCCAAATAGGCGTACCTGTAGACACCGTCACGTATGAGCACCGGCACGACTTGTCGCACGATGTTGGCTGGAATTGCGAA
>CAZGSX010000015.1:0-6820 GCA_964528475.1 uncultured Anaerolineales bacterium | reverse complement strand
GGGGCCAACCGGGGATTTCGAACTCAGGACGCTGGCTGCCCGATATCCGCTGTACGACACGGATGTGGACCACTGACGGCGCGACGCGCTCATAGATGTTGGCCACCAGTTGCTCTTCCGCGCTGGCCTGCCGCAGCACGTCCTCGGGGATCTGTGTGGGCAGGGCGACCGTCCCCTCGTCCGCGACGCGGGAGGGGATATCCTCGGGCGTGCTTTCCCGAGGGGGTCTCACCTCCCGAGTAACACGCGCCGTTGCCTCGGACCAAGGTTCTGCTTGCGCACCGACCAGGTCCCAGACACGCGGACCCAGAAGGAGGCCTCCCAGACAGCTTCCAGCAACCAGGAGAACCACCAGGACGGTGACCAGGATACCAACGACCCACCTATTCTCCACGGCTCTACTCCTTCCTGCCAGTCTCACTCCGTTCACTAGGCGGCGGGACAGTGCTCAGCTCGAACCCTTCCGATCAGTTACCCCTGAAACCCGATAGGGCGGGCAGCTAGCGCTGTTCAGCCCGAATCTGCCCCGAGCGAGCCTCGTCCTCCCGCCGCCTTCGTACCTTGTATACTTGCTCCTCCATCCTTCTGTGTATCACAGACGCATTGGAGGGGCGTTAGACCTACATAGGAGTTGCATTAGATCACTGCAGAGGGTCAGAGTGCGGTGCGCCATCGCACGCCGTCATCTCCCCCACCAGCAGATATCGCCTTGGATGGCGAGAGGAAGACCGAGCCCCAGAACTTAGCCGCTTGCGCCCAATGGCTCCCCGTGGTGCAGGGGCGCACATCCAGCGACCTGCCACGTCCCAGGAAGGAGGAACAGCTTCCTTTTGCCTGGCGTGCTATTCACACGTATAATGGCGCGCAAGAGGCTAACGGGGACGCGTCAGGGTGCCCAAGTCATGGGCTGCTGTCCGTGAGAAAGCTTGAGACTGGGTATGTGGTCAGCGGGATGGACGGGAGCGGCAGCAGATGAGAGGAGAAGGGACACGGGGTGGCGGATTCGTGGTGGTTTCTATGCTAGAATTGAGTCTCGGGACGCAGCGTGATCCTTGACCAAGCTGAGAGGAGAGTCTCTGTGGGAGCCGGGCTGCTCGCGCCGGCGCCGGACGGGAGCGCGCGGGGATCCCGTGACGGCGAAGACGTCGTCCACCGCGTGCTCTGGGGCAGCAGGTGACTTAGCGCGGGACCTTCAGAGTCGTTCAACGCTACTATGGCGCCAGGGCCTACCTCAGATCGATTGCCGCCGCTTCTGCGAGACCCCAATCTTTACGTCATCTTCGGGATCACGCTGATGGCGGTGTTGGGTGTACCCACCATCACGCCGGCCTTCCCGCAGATCGCGCGCTCGCTGGACCTCTCGTCCCCGGCGGTGGCGAATCTGGTCACCGTCTTCACATTGCCCGGGATCTTTGTCCTGCCCGGGCTGGGTGTTCTGGCCGACCGCTGGGGGCGGGAGCGCATATTGGTGGCCTCACTGATCGTGTTCGGCCTGGCGGGGGGCGCGTGTTCTCTGACCCGGGATTTCGACACGCTCCTGGTGCTCCGTTTTGTGCAGGGCATCGCGGCGGCAGCGTTGAGCGTCCTGTACATCACCCTGATTGGCGATCTGTACAGCGGTCAGGAGCGCGCAGCGGCGATGGGCTACAACGCCAGCGTACTTAGTGTGGGCAGCGCGAGTTACCCAGTGCTGGGGGGTGCTCTAGCGACGCTCGGGTGGTACTACCCGTTCGCCCTGGCGCTTCTTGCAATCCCGCTGGGAGTCGTGGTGCCGCTGACCCTCGAAAGCCCCGAACCTAGGCGTGAGGAGGCCTTCGGAACCTATATAGAGCGTGCCTGGCGGGCCATTGGCCGTGCTCCGGCCGTTGCGCTCTTCTTGTTGACGCTGCTGACATTTCTTATTATCTACGGTGCCTACCTGGCTTATCTGCCGTTCCTGATGGAGGAGACTTTTGAGGCATCATCGTTCTTCATTGGTCTCACTATGTCGACGATGGCGTTGGCGACGGCTCTGACGTCGTCTCAGCTGGGCCGGCTGGTGGCGCTCTGTTCCAAGAAGGTGCTGCTGCAGACGTCTTGTCTGGTCTATGTGCTGGCGCTGGTGGGCATCCCCCACGCTCCGAGCATCTGGTCCGTCTGGGTTCCCGTGGTACTCCTAGGTGTGGCGCAGGGCTTGAGCATCCCGAACCTGCAGACGCTGTTGGCGGGCTTGGCGCCGATGGAGCACCGTGGCGCGTTCATGGCCGTCAACGGGGTGGCTATGCGGCTGGGGCAGACACTCGGACCTCCTTTAGCGGGAGTGGTTTTCGGCGTCTGGGGGACCCAGGGTGCCTTCTATGCCGCCGCGGTTGTGGCGGGGGTTATGTTTCTGTTGACGACTGTGCTGATCGGGATAAGGAGGAAACCTGATGGAAGCTGATATTCAGAGGGTGTTGGATGCCCTCGAGGACCTGCGTGAGGGTGCCAACGTCAATGCGTGCTTCGGTGAACCGGTGACCGTCGAGGGACGGACAGTCATTCCCGTCGCCCGCGTCGGGTACGGCTTTGGGGTGGGGGCGGCACATGCGCCCGGACGTGAGGGCGAAGGTGAGGAGGCGGCGAGTGAGGAGGAAGGCGCGGGAGGTGGCGGCCTCGGCGCCATGACTGGCTGTCCCTTGGGCGTCATCGAGGTCACCCCGGAGGGTATCCGCGTGGAGCCGGTGATTGACAGGCAAAAAGTTGCCATGCTGAGCATGCTCGTGGGAGCGTGGAGTCTATTCTGGTTGGCGCGTGCCTTGACGGCAATTTTCGGGCGACGAGAGTAGGGCCACGCGCTTGAGCCGGTCGTCAGCGCCAGCTGTTCTGGACGCCATCGGCTCTTGCCAGCAAGCCACCGGTGCGGCCGGGTGGAGGGCGTGATCGCGCGCTCCTGCGATGTCCAGGGAGCGCTCCTTTGTCGCGTCCCGTTCGCCAGTGTTATAATCTACACAAGAGAGGAGGGAATCCCATGCAACCACCTGCTGACCCACTGCTGATTCGTTTCACGGAGAACTGGGGTATTCACTGGTACGGTCTGTTGATCGTGTCCGGCGTGCTGCTCGGGGCGGTCTACGCCGCCTGGCGGGCCAGTCGGAACGGCGATGACCCGGGGCACGTGTGGAATGCGCTCACCTTCGCTGTCATCCTAGGCATCGTCGGTGCCAGGCTGTACCATGTGATCTCCGATCCCAGGGGCGGGATGGTGGGCTGGGAGTACTACCGTCAGCACCCCATCGAGATCCTGTACATCTGGCAAGGGGGATTGGGGATCTACGGTGCTATCGCGGGCGGGCTTCTGGGAGTGGTCCTTTACGCCTGGCGCAATGGCCTTCGCCCCATGAAGTGGCTGGATTACGGCGCCCCCGGTCTGGCTCTGGGACAGGCGGTGGGACGCTGGGGCAACTTCTTCAACCAGGAGCTCTACGGACCGCCCACCGATCTACCGTGGGGTCTGAGGATCGACCCCGCGCATCGCATTGCGCCCTACCACGATCTGGAGCGCTATCCACCGGATACCCTGTTTCATCCTACCTTCCTTTATGAGTCGCTCTTTTGTTTGCTTCTCTTCGCCGTGTTGGCCCTGGTGGCGAGTAAGCTTAAGGATCGCTTGAAGGAAGGTGACATCCTGCTCGGCTATCTCATTGGCTATCCCTTAGGTCGCTTCTTCCTAGAATACCTGCGCCCGGATGCTTGGATGATCGGTCCTATCGCAGCCGCTCAGCTGTTCGCCCTGATCTGTATGGTGGGTGCCGCGGCGATCCTCATCGTCCGGCACACGGTAGCTGGGGGCGGACGGAGGGGCGAAGGATCCGCCCAGGGAAAGCCATCTGACGATGCGCCGTCCGGTCAGCGGTCGAAGATGAATGGGTAGGAGGGCGGCATTGTCCGCGCGACGGGTTCCAACCCGGCCCGGCAGGTGCGCTCTTTGATCCGTTGTCTGGCACCGTGCGCAAGGGCCAGGGCTTGGTCACCGGCCAGCCTAGGGCCGTCCGCCAGCGGGGCGACAGCATCTGGGGTGGGCGACCGGGGGCCGAAGTTTGAGGGGGACCATATCTGCCTGAGAGGGACCTGGGGCTAAGGAGGAGACGAGGATGGCAGGACAGGAGGAACTCTTTCGTCTGCAGCAGCTGGACAGCGAGCGCGACGCCAAGCTGGGGCGGTTGACGGAGATAGAGGCGATGCTCAAAAACAGCAGTCGGCTGGAGGAGGCGCGCCAGGGGCTGTCCGTGGCAGAGGAACAGGCACGGAGATGCCAGACCAGACAGCGTGACCTGGAGCTGGAGATCGAGAGTCTCTCAAGCAAGATGGCGCGTTCTGAGAAGCGTCTCTATGGGGGGAAGGTGAAGAACCCAAAGGAGCTCTCGGATCTTCAGGCGGAGATTGAGTCCCTCAAGCGCCGGCGTCAGAAGCTGGAGGACGCGCTACTGGAGGCGATGATCAACCGGGAGGAAGCAGAAGCGAATCTTGACCAGGCGCGATCGCATCTCCAGCAGGTGGAGTCGGAGCGGTCTACCCAACACGCAGATCTCAAGGCGGAGCAAGAGGCGTTGGAGCGCCGGATCAGCCAGATCGAGAAGAGGAGACAGGCTGTGACCCCGCGCATCGACGCGGAGATCCTCAGGGACTACGAACGAGTGCGGGAGCGGAAGGGTGGGCAGGCGGTGGCTCAGATACGGGGCGATGCTTGCTCCGCCTGCGGCGTCACCGTGGCGCCCAGCATAGAATGGAAGCTGAGGCAGGGAGAGCTGGTTCACTGCGACACCTGTGGTCGCATTCTTGTCTCACAGGACAGATGAAGAAGCCGGGCGGCCCTCGGGGCTAGTCGCCGATGACCTTCTCGGGCGTTCCAAACTGGAGGGGTGGTCCCTAAGCCAACACCCACCCTACCCTTGAGGGGCCACACGCCAGCACGCCTGTCGGACCGCATCGACTCAGTGGACGACTGCGCTCGCGCAGCGGCCCCGACGCCCTCCGGTTGGCCCCCCGCTGGCATCATCCGGCAAATGACAGAACCAACATCCGCACCAACTGCTCGAGGAACCAGAGGATGAGCAGCGCCACCAAGGGAGAGAAATCAAACCCACCGATAAGGGGTAGGCTGCGGCGGATAGGCTCCAGCAAGGGCTCCGTGATCCGAATCAGGAGTTGCACCGCGGGGTGATAGGGGTCGACCCGGAACCACGGAAGCAGCGACCGGGCGATGATGGCGAAGGAGTAGAGCGTGAACGCCAGGTTGATCACACGCAGCAGAGGGCTTAGCATAGATATCGTATCTCCAAGGGCGTCGTCGTTCGTCTAACCTCGCGCACCAAAGATGGCGCGTCCGACCCGGACCATGGTTGCTCCCTCCTCCACAGCCACCTCGAAATCGTTGGTCATACCCATCGAGAGATGGCGCCAGTGGCTGGAGGGGAAGCGTTCCCGCAGGACGTTGCGCAGCAGCCGCAGGCTTATAAACAGCGGGCGCACCTCCTCGGGATCGTCAACGTAGGGCGGCATGGTCATGAGGCCGCGCACCCGCAGCCCGGGGAGCGCCACAATCTCCGCCACTGCAGAGAGGAACGTCTCCTGTTTCGCCTCGTCCTCCTCCCAGCGCTCCAGCGGAAAGCCGTATTTCGACCCCTCGCCGGAGACATTGCATTCCAGGAGCACGGGCAGGGTGCGCCCCGCCTCGTCGGCATACCGACTCAGGCGGTGAGCGATCTTGAGGCGGTCGACGGAGTGCACGTAGTCGTAGTGCTCCGCCACGCGTCTCGCCTTGCGGCTCTGAATATGTCCGATCATATGCCACCTGGGCGGCGACTCCGCAAGATAGGGATCCAACGCCGTCATCTTGCTGATGCCTTCGCGGGTCCGGTTCTCGCCGAAATCGCGGATTCCGGCTTCGTAGGCAGTGAGCACCACGTCGGCCGGGAAGGTCTTGGTGACGGCGACCAATGTGACCTCGGCGGGGTCGCGCCCCGATCGGTGTGCAGCGGCGGTGATCCGTTCCTGCACTCGCTCCAAATTACCTGAAATGTCAGTCATTTCCCCATCCTAACACGACGCCAAAACGTCCCGTCTGCCCATTCTCGGCGCGATGCGAGAAGAATTCATCCACGTGACACGAGGTGCAGAGTCCAGCCTGCTCCACGCGGTGCACGCCGGCGGCTCGAAGCTGGGCTTCGACAGCGCCGGGGAGATCGGCATAGACATGGCCGTTCCTCTCGTGGACGACGGTGGCGTTGGCTGGCGTCGCCCTCTCGATCTGTTGAGCGACGTCCCTGCCGACCTCGTAGCAGCAGGAGCCGATGGTGGGGCCCACACCGGCCCAGATGGTAGCGGGGTCGCAGGCCAGCTGGTCGGCCATGGCGCGAACCGTGGCCTGGATCACGCCGGCCACCACCCCGCGCCACCCCGCGTGGGCCAATCCCACGACACGTCGCACTGGGTCGCATAGGAGAACCGGCGCGCAATCGGCGAAACGCATCAGCAGGGGCACCCCGGAAGCGGCTGTGACGAGCGCATCCGTATCCGGGCGGACAGTGCCCAAGTCCTCAGGGCCCACTACCTCCACCGCCGCACCGTGCACCTGCCAGGGGCTCACAACGCCGGACGGATCCACCCCGAGCGGGAGCAGTGCTCTACGATGGTTCTCCTCCACCGCCTCCGCGTCGTCCCCGACTGAGTGACCAAGATTCAACGTGGCGTAGGGCGCGCGGCTGACCCCGCCGACGCGTGTTAGCACCGTGTGGAGAAGACCTTCGGCGCTGTCGAAGCTCTCGAAGTGATAGTGCACAACGCCGTTGACGTCTAATCGTTT
>CAZGSX010000014.1:37676-41381 GCA_964528475.1 uncultured Anaerolineales bacterium | reverse complement strand
TCACTGGCTGTACGACAACCCACTCGATCGCCACAGCGTTGCCCACTGGTCGAACGCTGGAAGCTCCCGCGTCGTACGAAACAAATACCATCTGAGGGCCATCTCACAACCTGGCTCCCGAAGCCGACACGCCACAGAGTGGGGCGTCCACCGCCACCGCAATGCGAAATCCTGCCCCGCGTAGGTCCCCTCAAACTCCGTCGGCATCGTCGCCTCCCGCCCCATCGTCACAATGATATCTCCGACCTTCGCTCCTGGTAGGTCCTGCAAGGCGTCCACCCGCTGGCCGTTGCCGAATACGCGCAGGTACCAGGTTAGCACAGAATCGTCCGGGGCTTCGTAGACGAAGGGCACTTCTCTCGCCGTACCAGTCTCTCGCCAGGAGATCTGCTCAAGTGTCTGCACCAAGTCCGCCACGTTCGGTGGTGTAGGGGCGAGCAGGAGCGGCTCGCGAGCATCCGCTGGTCGCTCATAGGCGATTCCCCAACCAGTGGACAGTGTCAATGCCAGGAGGGCGACGCCTGTGCCCGTCGCTGCCGACTGCATCGTTCCGCGCCACCCGAGGCCCAGTGCCATAATCACGCCAACCAAGACCTGTAACAGAAGCACGACCAGGGTTAGGACCATGGCGGCTGGATCCCCTCGAACCGCGTAGCGGCCCAGGGTGAGATAGGCATACGCCCACAGCACCAGCACAATAGCCACGTGAGTCCCCGACAAGGCCGAGGCTTCCGGCAGACCCTCGACGATGGCTTCAACGGCTACACCAACCAGCATCGCCAATGGGAGGACGATCCAGAGGATGTCGGTCGGTTTGTGCCCTGGCATCAACAACAGCAGCAGCAGCGCTATCCCCGCCCAGACGACGAGCAACGCAGTCAGCGGCCTGTCCCGCCGTAGCCCTACGATCGCGCCGCCGATGGCAAACACCGAAGCCAGTATCTCGTAGACCACCAACAATGTCAAGGGCGACGCAGAGGCAGGAGAGACGCGCTGGAAGCGCCCCAGCCACCTCACCAGTAGATCGCCGCTGGCACTGAGTCCCGGCATGTTCCATCCAAAGCCGGTGGACAGCAGCAGCACTGCGATGCCAAACGTAAGAAGAAACTGCGGGGCCCACTGGCGCAGCGGGTGGACTAGCTCTTCAACCGTCGGCAGCCCGTCGGCACCCCGTCGCGACACGACCGCCCAGGCCACCCCCAGAGGCAGCAGGACGCCATAGGCGGCTGCCCCTCCTGTCACGCTCAGGGCCAGCGCAACCGCGGCGAGCGATAGCCAGGACCGGCTCTCGGTCTCCGAGAAATGGAGGAGAGCTGCAGCGCAGGCGATGGCGGCTGCACTGGCCAACGTCGACCCTCCCAGCTCTCGCGAGGCGACGATGGCTGTCGGGGACAGGGCGAGATACGCGGCCGATGCCAACGCCGGAACCCGCCCCAAGTAGCGGCGCAGTAGGACGGGCGAGAGGGTCAGGCCGACACCAGAGAGCGCCGGGATCAGACGCACCACCGCATCGCTGGATCCGAAGAGTGTGAACAGCAGGCTGTTGACCGCGAAGAGGACAGGGTTGTAGTCCATGAGCGGCATGCCCGCACCTGACGCCGCCCGCCAAGCCAGCAGTGCCTCTCGTGCCTCTGTTGCCGTCAGCGGCGCGTCTCCCAGCTTGGCCACTCGCAGCACCAGCGCGATAGCGGCCACCAAGACCCACAAGACATGCTCGTAAGTGACGTCCAAGCGGGTACCATCGCGTCCACTTGTATGCTGCTCCCTCATTGTCGAGATCATTCTATCGCCTCACCCCAGGCTGGTCCGCAGTCCCTTCTCGCGCCATCCCCGCCTCGCTTCAATGATTCCGTCGCTCTTGATGGATCCGTGCCCGCCGCACTTCATTCCCATCACTCCCGCCAGCTTGGCTGTTGCTATCCGTCTACCTCATAGATGCGCACACCTTCGTCATCGTACACCAGCCTCAAGAGGCCAAGGTCTGCCATGAGATCGAACTTCGCCAGACCTGGTTCTGCGTAGTAGGCGCGCTCGTAGGCCCCCACGTAGACGTAACCCACTCCCTGCCGCGCCAAGATCGCCTGCGCTTCGGAGATCTCGACTGTGTTGTAGCACGCGTCGACTTCAGCCCGTTGCCACTCCACCATGTCGCCACCGACACCAGCTCGCTGCTGGACCTGGTGCCAGCGCCATCCGGCTACCGCGGGCAGCCCCGTGTACACGGACACCCGATTGGCCCACAGATACTCGCGACGCCCCAATCCCTCCAGAATGACCGGCGAACCGTCGATCTCCTCCTGCATCCACCGGATCGCGCGATGGTCGCTGGCCAAAGCGATCTCCCGCAAGGCGCCGTCGGGCCCGTCGTGGATCACCGCACGCTTCATGAACGCCATACCGTTGAGCGTAGCGCCGGTTTGGGGTGCCATCCGATCCACGACGCGACCGTAGAGGCCACAGGGCAGGAACAGCGCTCCGCCGACCGCCAACGCGGCCATCGCCGCCCACCACAGCTGGCGCCACCCCTCACCCCAGCGCTGCGACCGGTCCCACAGCCAGGCCAGACTTACGCCTGCTGCCACAGCGAGCAGCACCCATACCTGAAGGTAGAACTTGAATACCGTGTTCATGCGGCCGATGTCCCCCTCTAGCACGAGGACCTCAACCGCCAACGAGAGGATCATTGCCCCGCCGACCATGAGCCATAGCAGAGGCGTCTCCCGGTCCTGGCTATCGGCCCTCACGGTCCCCCTGCTGGCAGAGCAGCTGTCCACGGAGTTCAGGAAGAGGAATGCGGCCAGAGCCGCCACTGGCAAGGCCACAGCGGCCACCGGAACCTTCAGCACCCACATCACACCACCAATCAGGAGGGAAGCGCCGCCCACGGCGGCTGCCGATGGCCAGAGGCTCTCTCCCTCCGTCACGCGGGCCACTGCCTTGGTCACCATAGCCGTCACCAGCGGCAACAATAACCCTGCATAGATCCACAGATAGATCCCCACCGGTGTTCGCCCTCCCTCCCACGGCGCCACGGACGTATACCCGGCTACATAATGCTGTGAATAGGGCAGGAACAGCAGCAGGCTGAGGCCGATCACCGCGCAGATCTCAGCGGCCAGGCGGCCCGCAATACGCGCCCAGCTCTCGTTCTCTTGCTCTGCCACCCCTCTGGCGCTTGCGGCACGCCACGCCCCCAGGGCGAGCCCGCCCATCCCCAGTAGCAGGTACGTGGGATAGTCCCACGTGTTCGTGGGACGAAGCGATCCGATGATCAGGCCCCCCAGTAAGAGGCTCCCCCAACTCGGCCGCGCACGGTTCGCCCAGTTGAGGGCGACAACCACTGCGAAGAGCGTGATGGGGAAGGCGATCATGTGGGCGTGCAGGTCGCCATAGAGAAAGGTGAAGGCTGGGAACTCGGCGATGGCGTTGCCTGCCGCATTGGGGATGATCCGCGTGGGGTGCCAGTACCAAGTCTCAGGACGCATAGTGAGCTTTACGCCGTCGACCACCACCCGATACACGCCGTGCAGGAGGGATACCAGCGCTGGAAAGCCAGGGAGTGTGCTCGCGAATGACACATCCCCCAACTCGATCAGCTTGTTGCGCAGGAGATGGACCACCCCCAGGTTGCCCATAACCACCACGAATCCCGTCCCCAACAAGCCTCCCACCCGTGCTCGTCTACCTCCTCTGCTGGGGCAAGCG
>CAZGSX010000014.1:0-37576 GCA_964528475.1 uncultured Anaerolineales bacterium | reverse complement strand
CTGCTGGGGCAAGCGGCACTGTAGAGGTTGTATCCCGCGGAGAAGGCTCCCACCCCGGTCAGCGCGAACAGCAGCGGGATGGCCAGATTGTAGGCGATGCTCGGAACTGTGCCCAACAGCTGGATGAGCGTGCCGACGATGACGAAGCCGAAGTAGTAGTAGTTGATCCAGGTGCCAGAGAGCCACGGGTTGTACGGGGGGAACCAGGTAGACTTCATCACTGCGTTCAGGTAGGCGAAGTCCATCGGCTTCTCACCGCCGACTACTGGATGCCAGAGGTCTGGCTGCAGCAGCCGTACTCCAATCCAGGCCACGAAGAGGAGCGCGAACAATGCCTCGACCACAATCACCATCCGCCACCGCTCCTGAAGGAAATCCTTCATTTGACGGCGTCTCAGCCAGCCGACTCCGATACCGACGACAGTCAGGAGCGCGGCCATGCGGCAGATAGTCCATCGTGCGTTGGCGAAAAGACGCATGCTCGCCGCCAGCCAGGTGAGATAGGCAAGGAGCAGCAGCGCCAGCAGACGGGCAAATCCGTACCCGCGATCTCTAAGTCCTGGCAGTGAGACAAAGAGGAGAGGAAACGCCAGCCAACCTAAGATTGTGACCGCCGCCCACCAGGCCGCTGCCGCCAGCGCAGGATGCCGGTTGAGCAGGCCATCTGAGTTGAACATCTCCGACCAGGTCCCTCCGGCGCGCTGGTCCGCCCACGTGCCCTCGTCGAATCGGAGCAGATTGGGTGCCGCCGCGGCTTGTCGCGGTGTCCGTCCCACCTGCACGCGGTCCAGATGCACCTCACCGAGAACCTGCCTCACCACGTCCCTCGAGTAGGAGTCCGTCTTGCGGAAGATGAGGACGCGCGGGTGGTCGTACACACTGAAGGCCTCCTCGGCGGGCGGAAGGTCGACCTGCACAGGAGCGTCCTGGCTCACATAATCAGCCTCTATGAGTGCAAACGGGTTCTCCTGATCGGGAAAGACGAACGGCCCGAGCTGCGGATAGGAGGTGACATCCGCTGCCAATTGAAACCCGAGCTCTCCGGCGAAGAGAGCCCGGTAGTACGCCGTCGTCAAGGGATAGCGAGCCGGCAGGCGGGGAATGGACGCGTAGAGCCGGTTGCTGGCCAAGAAGATCCAGTCGGCCTCATCCAACCAGTTGTACAGCTCCCGCCGCTTCTGATACGTATCCTCGTTGTAATTCTGCATTTCGATCCCCGTGTACATGCCGCCGAAGGGATCGTGCCCGTCAACCCGCAGAGGCAAGCCCCAGTCCCAGTGCTCATTGGCCACCGTGGCTCCAGGCGGTACGTTCTCATAGATCCAGCGGGACGCTGCAACCCGCGGGTGCGGCCGCAGGTAGATGCTGAAGAACGCGATAGCCCACGCCAGGGCACCGAGTCCCACGCCGGCAACGACACACCGTCCACCCCACCTCTTCCAAGCCACGTAGGGACGATCGCCGCGCAGGCTGTCACCCGCCCCCGCGGCCGAAAGGCGGTGCAGTAAGACAGCAGCGAAGAGCAGCAACGCCGGGTAGAGCGAGAGGAAGTAGCGCATCGACATCACCCACTGCGTGGCGTGATACAGAAAGACAGCCGTGAACCAGCCCCAGATCACAAGGTGCTTTCGACCGCGGGGGCTCCCTCGGAACAACTCAAACCCGCATAGGGCCCATCCCATCCACGCCGCCACACCGAGAGGGATCCCCATACCCCAGACCACGATGTTCAACCAGGGGAAGACAACGGGTATACGGCTGGCCCACTGCCGGCCCGAGGGTAGGTCCACCTCGCCAGATTGCTCCGCACTGATTTGCCCCAGGCGCTCAAACCACTCGGGGCTGGGCCTCAAACCGAAGAAACCCGGGCCCTCAAAGGCGTAGGGCTGGCCGATACGGAAGGCGACCAGGGAAAGAACGCCCGCCAGGACGAGACACGCTGCCAACCGCACTGCGTGCTCCCGCGTGACCGGCCCTTCCTCTACGAGCCGTGAGACAGTGGCCAGGACAACCAGCAGGGCGGCCGTCGCTGCGCTCACTTTACAGGCAGCGGCCAGACCCACCGCAACGCCCGCCAAGGCAAAATCCGACCAGCGGCCCGCCTGAGCGGCTCGCACCGAGAACAGGACGACCAGCGTGGTGAAGAAGCAGGCCATGCTGTCAACGGTGAAAAAGTGCGCCTGCTGGATCATAAATGCCGTCACGCACCCCAGGGCGGCCGCCGCGAGTCCGACCGTCTTGCCGTACAGCCGTCTTCCGATGAGGAAGAGCAGAATCAACGTCCCCAGATCGGACACCGCCGACACTGCTCGACCCACCACGGCATGATGCACCCCAGTGAACGTCCCCGATCCACAGACTTGTGCTACTGACCCAGGTACCACCCCTTCCCCCTGCTTGCCCGGTGTTGTAGAGCGACTGCTGCAGAAGCTGTCCAGCCCCTCCGCCACTGCCCTTACCGTGAAGAGAGGCAGCGTGCCGTAGCTATACCGGTGCCCGCCGTGATTGCGGACGTTGAGCGGTGAGCGATGCGTGTCGAAGTAGAGCGTGAGATCATCCGGCCAGTGGATGATCGACACGGTGTTCCGCATATGGCCCTCATCGGGGTGGATGTACTGTCCCTCGTCCCAGTTCAACCCGGTGAAGCGAAGACAGCCGCCCACCAAGACGATGGCCACCAAGATGACGAGCGTTAGTGCGCGAGACAAACCGTCCCTGTCGTGTATCCTCTCTGCTGCAGTGATCGATGCGATCATCATTCGGATTTCAGTCTAGCTCAAGGACTCACCGCGTACATTGCGTACAGCAACCTGCCGTCGGCCGTGGAGTGGACGTGCTCCACGTTGCCACCCGGATGGAGGCGGCGCACGCGGTCCAACTCATCTAGGCGCTCGGGGTGAAAGACGAAACGAGCCTCTCCGCCCACGTCCTCGGTCGGATCCTCCCCTTCCCCCGGCGGTGGCACATCTACGCCCTCCACGCCGCGGGCCATGAAACGGAGCGTGCCCATGTCCCAATATACGAACGGAGCGCCGTGAAAATAGACCCTCCCTCCGCCCTCCTCCTCGACTAGGTGGCGCGCCAGGACGGTCGTCATCTCAGCGGTTGGGTTGCCGTAGACGCGGGTCGGCGTGTACTGCAAGAAATAGTATCCAACGTTGAGCGCCGCGATGGCGATCAGCAGCCCCCCTGCCATCCCCGACTGCACTGTCGTCGGAATAGAGAGAAGCCTCTCCATTTCACCTATAAGCCAGTCGATGCCCAGGGCCACCAGAAGGGCCACCCCTGGTGCCAGGATCACCATCCTCTGGCTGCTGGGGGGATTCTCCGTCATGACCCAGCCCAGTCCGAGAGCCAGACAGAACCAGATCAACAGAATCAAGCTCGCTGGCCGGCGATAGTGGCCTATGGCCCACAATAGCCCCACTAAGAAGAAGAGGCCACTCACGACGTCAAGGAGCGGTATCGACGGCCGGTACCAGAAGGTGGGGTCCAGGGTGTAGTTGAAGGCCGAGATGGACTTCCAGATCTGCTCCGCCAGCAGGCTAAGGCTGGTACGGCCGGTCAGCTCCCGCTCTCGGGCCAACCACCCAGACGCGAAGATGCTCACCTGATTGGGTCGCGACGTCAGCTCACTGGGATGCGCGAGATAGTGGAGAAACAGCGGGGCGGCGACTACGACTGCCGCCGCGACCATGAGCATCAACAGCCGCCAGTGGCGCGTCCAGAAGCGGTGACTCGCCAACGCCTCGATCACCAAGTACGAGCCCAGGATCAGACCCACCAACCGGGCTCCGAAGTACCCATACCATCCGAGCCCGACCGCAGCCCCAGCGGCGGCAAACCAGGCCTTCCTTTTCGTCTCCAACCCGCGCCTCAGCAGCCACAGGGTCAGCGTGACGAACAACCCGTCCGCGATCTGATTCGATCCCAGCCGGCTGAAGTGGATGTGGAAATGGCCAAACGCCAGTAGGGTCGCCGCTAGCCAAGCCACCCTCGCGTTCCATAGCGAACGGGCCAGCAGGAACGTCGTCACGACAGTCGCCACTCCGATGAGGGCCGATAGCGTGCGCAGGCCCGCCACCGTCGCACCAAACACTCGCATAGCCATACCGTAAGCCAGAAAGGACATCGTCGGAACGCTGAACCAACCTGTCGAGAAGGGGTTTCCCAACGGTGGGTCTAGGAGCTCGAGCGCTGCAGCTCCCTGCGTCCCCTCGTCGCCACCCAAGTTGGCTGGAATGTGCTCCAAGTCGTAGACTCGGAGCAAGAGCGCCAGGAGGAGTAGACAGACCATCGCCACTGACTCCGCGTGGCTCACGCTCAGCCACTCTCTTACCGTCCGCTTCGTCTTTTCCCAAATCTCTCCAGGGGATAGATTGTCCCGGCCGCTGAACGACAGTACGAAGCTCGCCACACCCAGTCCCCAGAGCGCGAGCGCATCGACATAGCTGGCATGAGGGGGCCGTCCCCGGGCCACCCAGCCCGCCGCGAAGGACAGAAACAGGCCTGCCAGCGCCACCACGTCGGGAACACCACGAAGTCTGAGGACTGAACGCAACCTCAGCCCCAGCGTTCGCCCTCGAGAGCGCCCTCGCTCGGCCAGAAGAGAGCGACGCAGCACCCACCCGAGGCAGGCCAAGGCGGCTACCCAAAACAAGACGCCGTCCCAGACATAGTCTCGCCGCCAACGGAGATACGCCTGTCCGAGAGCGGCCAGACCCAATCCCAGAGTGATCAACGCAGCATCTACACCGTTGTGCACGTGTACTCGCCTACCAATGTGTCATCCATCGTACGGGCGCTGAACGTGACGGAGCGACTCACGTGAAGCGCCTACTGCATCATTCCGGCTTCTGACTTGCGCGCCACGAAAAATAGGTACGCACCTTCTCCTCTCTGCACCGTCTCCTCTTCACCATAAACTGGTGCCTGTGACAGCGGCTCCTCGTAGAATGGCCGCACCAGCTGCTCGGTGAGCCACAGGTTGGCCCGCGACGGACACAGGATCCAGCGCCCGGTCAAGAGCTTGCATACCCAGGACGGCAGCCCCAGGTAGTGTCCCACCTCCAGCGCTGTCAGCGCCCCCTGCGAGAAGTAAGCCCACGATCGCACCAGCTCCAGACCGGCGGTCTCCAGCCGTCGCTCCCAGACCTCCGGAGGATCGCAATGGTGATGCCGTGAGATCCGATTGAAGAGCCGGCGGTAGGCGTCTGCCAGCGCCCTCAGACCGATCCCATCCAGGGCCCGCCCCAGCCACAGAAAGGGCAAAAAGTTCGGCCCCGGCACACAGAAATAGAACGATCCACTGGGCCGAAGCACCCGGGCAACCTCGGAGAGCACGGGTGGAAGATTCGGAATGTGCTCCAGCACGGAGTTGCTCACCACAGTCGCGAAGTAGCCTCCCTGATACGGCATCCGTGCTCCGTCCGCCTGCGTCAGAACATCATAAACGGCGCGCTCCCGCGCCTCCGTCAACGGACCCCACCAGGGGTCGAACCCCGCCTCTAGCTCGCCGAACGTCACCGAGGCGAAGTGGCCGTCCCCGCACCCGAGATCGAGTACCGGTGACGCCATCGGGAGATCCTGGTAAAACCGAGCCTCCACTGCCCGCAGCAGCGCGCGAAAGGCAGGCAGGTCGCGTAGATGCCGCTGCAGCAGATCGTCCATCGTCGACGCGCTACCGCCGGTCACTGATCTTGATCGTGAACGAGCCGCTCAAAGAGCGCTTCGTACCCATCCGCCGTGCGCTCCGTCGTCCAGCGCTCCTCGATCTCCTGTCTGGGGCGCACATAGGTGGTGCGTTCCGATACCACGTCAAGAATGGCCTCGGCTAGGGCCTCACTGTCGCCAACGGGCACTACCTCGCCCATGCCCGACTGCAGCACAGGCTGACGCACCCCCGGAAGATCGCTGGCGATGGATGGCGTGCCACAGAGCATCGCCTCCACCTGCACCAGGCCGAACGATTCTGTCGAGTTGAGGCTGGGGACGACAATGACGTCCAGATTGGGGTAGAAAGCGGCCATCTGTACGGGGCGTAGTACGCCCAAGAAGGTCCAGTGATCCTCATACTGGCGGAAGAGGGGAGCCAGCCGCCGCGCATACTCCTCCTCTCCCATTACGTCGCGGTACTGTCCGGCGAACAGGACCCGTGCCCGTGGGTATTTCTCCAGCACTCGAGGGAGAGCCTTCAGCAACACCTCCACGCCCTTCTCAGCCGCCAGGCGCGCCGCCATGCCGATCACTGGCCCCCCATCATCCAGCCCATGCATCTTGCCGAAGGCCGCTATCGCACCCTCGCCGACCTCCGGTAGCTCGACGGGGGGCGGAATGATCTCCACCTTGTCCTCGAATGTCTGCAGGAAGGGGGAATGCTCGGCAAAATCCTCCGTGTACGCCACCACTCGGTCCGCCAAACGCCCCGCCCACCGATTCATGGTGACCACAACCTTGTTCACAACCCAGTTGAACCACCCTGGAGGAAGCCTCAGATCGCAGTGATAAGTCAGCGCCGACGGTCTTCCCATCAGCCGACAGCGAGCTGCCACCCCAGCAGCGTCAAACTGTGGTAGATGGAGGCTCACCACATCATGGTCCTGCACGAGGCGCGTGGCGAGCCATCCAAAGGTCGGCATGATGACGCCCTTGCTAACGCGCAGCAGCACTGGCGCCCGGACGATCCGCACTCCTTCTCGTACCTCCTCCGCAGGCAGTGAGCGCTCGAACTGAGATGTGAGCACTGTCACCTCGTGCCCGCGGTCCGTCAGCCCCGTGGCCAGCCGCTCGGCGTAGATGGTGAGCCCGCTGGTGTGCGGTCGGTAATAGGTCAGGACAATGAGTATCTTCATCGTAGCGAGCAGTCAGATATGTTCCGCCATCCCGTCACGAGGCGAAGAGTCCCTGATTGGCTGCGACCCAGTCGAAGAGGCGGGTCACGCCCTCCTCCACCCCCACCTGGGGCCGCCACCCTAATTCGGCCTCTGCCTTTCGGATATCAGAGACGTAAATGCGCTGGTCGCCCGGCCGCCAATCGCCGTAGGACACGTCAATCGAGCGCCCCGTCAGCCTCTCTAACAGAGGCTGGAACTCGCGCCACACGGACATGGTGTGCCGCGGCCCCCCGCCCACGTTGTAGATCTGCCCAGCGGCAGTAGCAATATGCTCAACGCTCCTGTCATAAACATCAAGGAGGTCGTCGATGTACAGCACGTCGCGTACCTGCTTTCCGTCTCCGAAGATCGTGATCGGCTCGTCCATCACAGCTGCGATGGCAAACCAGGCCACCCATCCCTGGTCCTCCACCCCCATCTGTCGGGGGCCGTAGATGCAGGACTGGCGGAATCCCACAGTCGGGAGCTCATAGATCCGCGCGTAGTCGCGCACGTACTGATCGCCCGCCCCCTTGGAACAACCGTAGGGCGAGTGGAAGTCAAGGGGTTGGCTCTCGGGCACACCGTGTGCCCGATTCCGATACGCATATCGAGTCTCTTGCTCCACCACCTCAGTCTGTTCCATCTTTCCGTAGACTTTGTTGGTGGAGGCGTAGAGCACAATGGGATTGTGAGCCGCTTGCCTGGCCGCCTCTAAGACATTGAACGTTCCCAGCGCATTGTCCTGGAAATCCGCTCGGGGATCCTCCACGGAGGTGGTGACCGCTGTCTGTCCAGCGAGATGGACGACCACCTCGATGTCCTCCATCAGATCGTGGAGCCCTTGGACATCCTGTACATCGCCCACGGCCAGCCGAAAGGCGTGCGGCCCGTATTCCTGTCGCAGCCAGCGCAGGTTCGCGTCGGCGCCGCGCCGCGACAGATTATCGTAGATCACCACCTCATCGCCGCGGCCTAAGAGGCGATGGACGTAGTTGCAGCCGATAAAACCAGCCCCGCCGGTGACGAGATACCTACCCATGGAACCTGTGCTCACTCCTTTAGCCCGGTCATCGTGGCCCGGATCCGCAGCTGGCTCAAAGAGAGATTCTGGCCCAAAAGGGCCAGCACGCCCAGCCCGCACATCACCACGTACTGCAAAGCGTGGGACGCGAACGCGACCACGACCGCGGTCTCTGCGGGGACCCCAAAAGGCAGCTGCAGAGCATAGCGTGCTGCTGAATGGAAGACACCCATCGCGCCCGGTGTTGACGGCAGCGCCACACCGAGGGCGGTTGCCGAGGTCAGGAAGCTTGCTGCCGCCAGTGACGGACGATCGAGAAAAGCCCCCAGGATCCCCAGATAGTACCCAACGGTCAGGGCCCACGTGATGAGCGACCACCCAACCGCCGCCGCCGCGCCCCGCCACGAGCCCAGGGCGACGACGCCCTCCGCCAGCCCGTCAAGCCAACTCAGCCAACGCTCCCGATCAAACCAGGACACGCGCCGCAATATTCGCTCGAGGATGCTGCGTACGCGCTGTGGCCGGACGGCCAAGAGGACCAGCAATGCCGCAGCCACGATCCCCAGGCCGGCGGATACGAACCCGGCCTCTCGGATCCAACCAGCCTCACCTGCGAAGGGAGCGGTCACCGCCAGCAACGCCACCACCGTCAACATATCAAGCACCCGCTCCACCACGACCGTGGAGAGCGCCGTGCTCACCTTCACCCGCCCGTCCATGCCCATTGCAATGGCGCGCGCAGGATCGCCCAGTCGAAAGGGAAGGACGTTACTGATGAGGTACCCTATGTTGATGAGGGCGAAGGAGTGCCCCAGGCCGATCCGTGATCGTAGAAGCACACGCCAGCGGGCTGCTCTAGACAGCAGATAGCCGAGGACGGCCCCCACAGCGGTGAGGACGAAGCGCCAATCCGCCTCAGCAAGCACCCGTCCCACCTGGGCCCACTCGATGCCGACGATCGCCAGGCCGAGACCAGCAAGACTAATGACAACGCCCAGGGCTAACTTTAGCTTTCGCACGACGACTGATTATACCATCAGCCCAGGCCTGCCGCAATGCTCAGTCGATGCGGCGACCCGCGGCGACCGGGCTTCATGGCCCATCCCAGGCGGCAGGGCCGTGTGGTTCGGCGCCTAATCACCGAGTCACAGCCAGCTTCAGTTATCTTCCTCGGCCTTGAACACCAAAACCCGCGGATGGTCATAAACCACGAAACTCTCATCGAGGCGGCCGATGGGCAGCCGGAGTCCCGACTCTTCACGGCACTCGTCTGGTAGTGAGAACGGCAGCTCCGCCGTCGGGTCGTCCGCGAAGACCAGCGGCCCCAGCCGTGGATGGCGGTCAAAGCAGGCGACCAATTCGTAGCCCATCTCCCCTTCGAAGAGACGCTGGTAGTAGGCCACCGTCCGGGGGTATCGGCTCGGCCAGCGCGCCAGGGATCCGTATCCTCGCCGACTGGCGATCACGAGGTAATCGGCCTGCTCCAGCCCAGCCTCCATCGTCGCCCACTTCTGGGCTGTCTCCGCATCAAAGACGGGGAGCTCAATCATGGCATACCCCGCAGTGTCCCCGGGTAGCGGGTGGTCCCAGGCCTCTACGGCAATGGTCGCGCCCGCCTTCACCTCCCGCTGGAACCACTCCGTGGCTGCCACCCAGGGGTGCGGCTGGCGGTACATGGTGGCGAACACGGCGCAGCGGAGCACCAGAAGCCCCAGTAGGGCTCCACATAGAACGGGGAGCCACCGTGGGTGTCCGTCCGCCAGCGAGATGACCAGCTCCGCTGCCCAGACAACGCATATTGGTAACACCGGCAGCAGATAGCGGGGGAACTTAGCGTACAAACCTCCCACGAAGCCCAGGAACGGCAGGGTCCACGCCAGCAAGGTCCAGGCGCTGGTTGACGTCTCTCCTCTCGCTGCTCGCAGCAGCGTGCGAATCAATCCGCCCGCCGCAGATAGGCCGAGGACGTACCCCGTGCCCCAGCGCAACTGCTGTAACAAGGGGTACAGATAGGGCATCGTTCCCTGGTACTGACGTGTGTAGGGTACGTCATATCTGCCGCTGACGATCGCTGACTGCGTGGAGAGGTTGCGAAGGAACGTTGTCACATGGGCCAGGGCGAAGGGGCTTGCGATTGTGAAGCAGACTGCCAGCGCCAGTCCGCAGGCTGCGAGAGCCCTCCGTCGTCCCCATTGCCGCGACCAGAGGACCGCAGCCACCGGCAGCACGAGCAATGCCCCTGCCGCCTTCGTGCCCACCGCGAGTCCGGCTGTAGCCCCCATTAGCCAAGCGTCCCGCTGGTTCCCCTGCTGCGCAAAGCGGACGGCGCTTAAGACGGTGGCAACCGTGAAGAAGGCGAGCAACGTGTCTGCTGTGTAGAAGTGGGCCTGTTGCACGTGGGCCACGGTCAGGGCCAGGCACGCCCCGGCCAGGAGGCCCACCCGCTCACCGCTGAGCCGCCGCCCCAGGGCGTAGGTCAGGCCTACCGTCCCCACATCGAAGGCTGCCGACAGTCCCCTCCCCAGAAGAAGGGGATCCTGGTTGGGCGCCAAAGAACGAACCACGACCAACAGATAGAGGGGTAGGTGTCCGTAACTGAACTCAGGGGACGCTTCAAACGGGTTCAGGCGGTCCCAAAGCGACAGGCCGGTGGCGACATCGATGATGTATCTCTCGTCTGGGTGTGCTGCGATCTGCTGGTCCCAGTTCAAGCCGTGAAAGCGACAGACAGCGGCCACCAGCAGTAGGCCAAGGACGAGAGATCGATTCAGGGTGCCCTGCTTCATGCCCGGATTCTATCATCCGCCCCCCGGACGGTCAATGTCCAGGTGAACAGCGCCTCCCTTGACCAAGCACTACCTGGGGCGCGTTTCACGCCACGGCTCGTCCTCAGAGGCCTCCGTGTGGCAGCAGATCAAGGCCCGGAGGGTGTAAGTCGCGAGCCTTCGCGCCCTTCCCCTTGGAGCTGCGGTCTTCTCTTCCGTACCGGAGCGACTCGGTGGGACGCGCCGTGTCTCCGTTCCAACACCTGGCTCTGTTGGTCTGCTTGACAATGGCGATCGGTTAATGCATCATGGGACGAGTCGCACACCGTGAGTCTGCACGCGGGCCAAGGGACCCTTCCAAGCTGTGTGGTTTGAAGCGTGATCAGATCTGGTGTGGGCGGTATGCGTGAGCTGATTGGGCCCACTAACCGCTCCCGTTCGAACGGCTGCTGCGCCAGCGTGCGCAAGAGTATGAGGAGATCTAGAGGGAGATTAGAAGCTGGCATCCGGGGAATCCCTTCCGAACGGTGCCCGTCCCGTGATTGAGACGGATGGTCTGACACGGGAATTCAGCGGCGTCATGGCTGTCAAAGATCTGACCCTGAGCGTTCGCCAGGGTGAGGTCTTTGGCCTGCTCGGGCCCGATGGTGCCGGCAAGACCACCACCATTCGCATCATGTGCGCCATCCTGGACGCCACAGCCGGGACCGCGCGAGTGGCCGGCTTCAGTGCGCTCACCCAGCCGGAGGAGATCAAGCGGCGCATTGGCTACATGCCTCAGCAGTTCTCGCTCTACGGTGACCTTACCGTGGATGAGAACTTGAGTTTCTTCGCCGACATCTTTCAGATCGACCCTACCACGCGTCGCGAACGGAAGCGGGACCTGCTCGAGTTTGCGCGGCTCACAGCCTTTCGCCAGCGGCGAGCCGCCCACCTCTCGGGGGGCATGCAGAAGAAGCTCGCCCTGGCCTGCACCCTCATCCACCAGCCGGAGATCATATTCCTTGACGAGCCTACCACAGGGGTTGATCCAGTCTCCCGACGCGAGTTCTGGGATATTCTGGCCGCCCTTCACGCAGACGGTGTCACACTCTTTGTCAGCACGCCGTATATGGATGAGGCAGAGCGGTGCTCCCGTGTGGCCCTGATGTTCCAGGGCGAGTTAATGGTCTGTGCTGAGCCAGCGCACATCAAGGATCTGGTGGAGGGTGAGCTGCTCGAGATAAGTCCAAACCGGCTCCGAGAGGCGAGCCGGATCATTGCGGATCTTCCGGGCGTGCTGGAGGTCCAAACGTACGGTGACTTGCTTCATGTGTTTGTGGATGATGCTGAGGCGCGGGCCGGCTTCTTGAAGGACGTCCTACACGAAAGCAATATCACGGTTCAACGCTTGCGCCGCACTCGTCCGCGTATGGAACAGGCATTCATCTCTCTGATCCGCAGGCGGTCCGAGGCAGGGCAGCCCGACGGACGAGGCTGCTGAGAGGTCAAGAAGAGTGTGCTGTCCCTGTGCCATTTGCCTTGAAGACCATGTGTGACTACGCAGTGGAGGTCGATCATTTGACAAAGACCTTCGGCGACTTCACCGCCGTCGACGAGGTCACATTCGTCATCCGTCGGGGCGACATTTTCGGCTTTCTGGGTCCTAACGGAGCCGGTAAGACCACCACCATCCGCATCCTCCTGGGCCTCCTGCGACCCTCTTCGGGGACGGCAACGGTCCTGGGGCGCGATGTCGAACGGCACGCAGAGGAGATCCGCCAACGTATCGGCTACATGTCCCAGCACTTCAGTCTCTACAATGACCTCACTGTGGGCGAGAACCTTGATTTCTACGGCCGGACCTACGGCGTCCGTGGCAAAGACCTCGAGCGCCGGAAGGGATTTGCGGTGGAGATGGCCGGGCTCAAAGGCCGGAAGGACGAGTTGACGCGCAACCTGGCGGGTGGGTGGAAGCAGCGCCTTGCGCTGGGCGCGGCGATTCTGCATCAGCCCCACATGCTGTTCCTGGACGAGCCCACGGCCGGTGTCGATCCCATCAGTCGGCGTCAGTTCTGGGAGCTGCTCTACGATCTAGCTGAGGAAGGCACGACGATTCTGGTCACGACGCACTACATGGATGAGGCCGAACACTGCCAAGAGTTGGCCTTCATCCACCGCGGACGCATCATAGCTCACGGTTCACCCCAGGAAATCAAGACCAAGACCATGGAGGGTCAGGTTTTGGAGATTGACTGCGACGACCCGACCTCGGCCCGGGAGATTCTCCAGGGTTTGGACCTGTTCGCGGACGTCGCGCTCTACGGTGCCCTCATCCACGTCGTCGGCAAGGATGTCAAAGCCCGCAGAGAGCGGGTAAGTCGCGCACTGCGGCAGGCGAGTGTCATCGTTCGCTCCATCGACTTGATTCCGCCCTCCCTGGAGGATGTTTTCATCGCGCACGTACGAGATAGGGAAGGCACCGGGGACCAGACGCCATGAAGCGACAACGCATCGTACGCCTTGCTGCGCTGACCCTGCTGATCGCGGTGGGGGGTCTCGCGCTCGTGTACGCCATAACCCCTTCGACGATACCCGGCACGCTCGCGCAGCTCGGCTTGGTCGCGCCCGTGGATGCCGCGCTGACGGCATCAGGTTTCATCGAGGCGGAGGAGATCGAAATCGCACCGCAAATTGGGGGACGCATAGCTGCCCTCTACGTTGAAGAGGGCGACTCGGTCGAGCCGGGAGAGGTGCTATGCGAAATTGATGGGACCCTGCTGGAGGCCCGTCTCGCCTCCGCCCGGGCCGAGGTGGATGTCGCACGGGCCGAGCTTGCCCACGTCGAAGCCGGTGCTCGGCCGGAGCAGATTCGGCAGGCAGAGGCTGCTCTGGAGCAGGCCTTGGCGGCCCGAGACAGTGCCCATCAGGCTTGGAAGGATGCAAAGGCCATTCGTGACAACCCTCAAGACCTTGAGGCACAGATCGTCCGCGCCCGGTCGCGCGTGAAGTCGGCCGAAGCCACCCTGGCCGAAGCTGTGGCCCTAAAGGACGCCGCCGCGATCGCCTACGACAACTACTGGGACGCAAAGGATACGTACGAAGACGCTAAGGAGACCCTCAGAGAGACCTATAAGGACCTGCCCAAGGATCAGCGGCCCTCCATCCCGGCGGACATCCCCGCTCAGCTTGATTTCCACATGATCCCCTACGAGTATTGGAAGGCCTGGGTCGGGGTTAACGCGGCTGAGGAGAGGGTGCGGGGGGCCGAGGCGTCGCTAGCCAACCTACTGAACATGCGGGAGAATTCGCAGGATCTAGATGCCCAGATTGACGCCGCGAGAGCCAGGGATGAGAGAGCACAGGCCGCCGTCAGACAAGCCGAGGCCGAACTGGCAATGCTCCGCTCGGGCCCGACGGATGAGGAGATTGCCGCCGTTTCGGCAGAGGCCGAGCGTGCCAAGGCTTCCCTAGAGACACTGCTGGTCGAGTACGGGAAGCTGACCATCCACGCACCTGCGGCCGGCCTCGTGCTGAACCGGGTTGTGAGAGAGGGCGAGCTGGCCGTGCCAGGCGCAACGCTTCTTACCCTGGGTGATCTTGATCGCGTCACCCTTACGGTCTACGTGCCGCAGGATAAGCTGGGGAAGATCAGCATTGGACAGACCGTGGAAGTACAAGTCGACAGCTACCCGGGGCAGACGTTTGAGGGCAACGTGGTCGCTGTCGCCAATGAGGCCGAATTCACCCCTCGGGACATCCAGACGACGGAGGACAGGGTCAACATGGTCTTTGCCGTCGACGTCAGCATCCGCAATTCAGACCGTATGCTGAAGCCCGGCGTCCCAGCCGATGCCACTTTCATCACCCAGGAGCAGGACCGTGGCACCACAGAGTGACCGAACAGCGCTGATAAAACGCGCGCGCACGGTTCTTCTCATCCTCACGCTGGTGTCCCTCGGGTCCGCCTGCGCCGGGCCTGAGTCGCACGAGCGCGCGCCTCTCCGTGCCACCGGTTTCATCGAGGGCGAGCAGGTCACAGTGGCATCGGAGGTCCAGGGGTTGGTAATCCGCGTGCTGGTCGCCCGCGGCGACCCCGTGGCTCGTGGTGACCTGGTGATCGAGCTCGACGGTGCCAGCCTGCGGAGCCAGCGGGGAGAGGCCCAGGCTGTTCTGTCCGGGGCTCGTGCCAATCTGGATCGGTTGCTGGCCGGAGCTCGATCCGAGGAGCTAGCAGCCGCCCGGGCCAAGCTCGAGGAGGCGCAGGCGGCTCGAGATGGAGCGCAAAGCGCCGTCTTGAACGCGCAGGAGCTCATCGCCACGCCACAATCGCTTAATCTTCAGATCGAAGAGGCGCGCACACAGCTCCGGCTGGCGGAGCAGGAGGTCGAGAGGCGCGAGGCCGAACTCGAGGAGACCAAGGTCCAGCATGGCGTGTACAGCGAGCGCGGCGGGGACATCGCGCGCAGCTGGGATCTCAGGTTAGATGCAGCACGGGCGCGACTGGCACAGGCCCAAGCGGACGTGGCAGGGGCCCAGGCCTATCTCTCCGCCCTCGTGGACCAGCGTGATAACCCCCTAACGCTCACAGCAGACCTCCATCGCGCCGAAGGCGAATACGAGCAGGCCATCGCTAGAGAGCTCGCGGCTCGAGCGCGGCTGGAGCAACTGGAGGCCGGGCCCACGGACGAGGAGAGGGCCCTTGCTGTGGCGCAGGTGCGCCAGGCGGAGGCCGGCGTCGGCCTGGCCGACGCTCGGATCGCCCACCTGAATCTATACGCTCCCATGGACGGCAGCGTGAGCACGCTCAGTGCTGGCGTGGGTGAGACCGCCATGGCAGGCGAACCGCTGCTCACCATCGTGAACCTCGACGAGGTCACGTTGGTGCTCTACATCCCTGTGGATCAAGTTGCACGGGTGAGGTTGGGTCAGCGGGCGGAGGTGACCGTCGACGCGTTCTCCCAGCGCACCTTCTTCGGGGAGGTTGAGCGCATCGCGGGAGAGGCGGAGTTCACCCCACGCCACGTGCAGACAAGGGAGGAGCGAGTGAACCTGGTCCTGGCTGTGGACGTCAGGGTTCCCAATCCCGATCACGCCCTGAGGCCAGGTATGCCGGCGGACGCCACTCTGGTGCCCTGACTGGCTGTCACGTATCATCGATGCGAGGTTGGAAGCGAGCGGGCCGTGGGTCCCCATCGAGACACCAAGGCTGCCGGCCCTCGAGCTCCCGCGACCAATGGCGGGATGGGGGCGAGCGGGATCCACAGCGTCCATCGCCGCGAGACTGCACCGACGGACCTCCTTCCTCGAACGCCATTGCCACCTCTCGGCTAGCCGCGGTTGCCAATAGCTGGAGAGTATGCTACTATGGCCCAGACGCACTCCGGCCTGATGCCCGGCTGGGAGCCCAGCGTCACGTGCGTGGGCCCCGTCGACCAGGATCGAAGCGGGCGGAAGAGCTGCAAGGAGGACATCCATGGAAGTCAAGCGCGTTGGAGATATCTATCTCGTCCGCCTTGAGGCAGGCGAGGAAGTGATTGGTAGCCTCAAGCGCTTTGCCGATGTCTACCGCATCGGATTCGCTGTCCTACAAGCAATCGGCACCTTTGAGCGGGTTACTCTCGGCTACTACGACCTCGAGACCAAGGCCTACCAGAATCTGGAGTTGGAGGAACCGGTCGAGGTCCTCAGCCTCAAGGGAAGCGTGGCCAAGGGGGCCGATGGCGAGCGCATGGTGCATGCTCACGTCGTTGTGGGGCGATCTGACTATGCGGCGATGGGCGGCCACGTCGTCGAGGCCATCATCGGCCCTACTCTGGAGACCATCGTAGAGCCTGCGCGCACGACGATTCGCCGCCGCCGTGACGAGGATACAGGTCTCGAGCTCTGGGATCTGAGCTCACTAGAGGTGTTCTCCGCGTAGCCCGACCGGGACGCCGTGATACCTGCAGTCACCGTCGTCATCACCGCCTTCCGTGAGGCGGACACCGTGGGGCGTGCCATCGATGCCTTCCTGCACCAGCTGCCGGAGGGAGCCGAGATCATCGTCGTCTGCCCAGACCCGGAGACGACGCTCGTGGTGGATCGGTACGCCCAAGCCGCGTATCCCGTGCGCCATGTTGCCGACCCGCAACGGGGGAAACCCACCGCCGTGAATGCTGGGCTGGAGGCGTCCACTGGCGACGTCGTGGTCCTGAGTGATGGCGATGTGCTCGTGGAGGAGGAGGCGGTGGAGCCTCTGTTGGCCCCGTTTGAGGAGCCCGGAGTTGGCGCCGTCACCGGTCGCCCTATCAGTGTTAATCGGCGCGACACGGTGCTGGGATACTGGTCCCACCTGCTGACGGATGCCATCCACCAAATGCGGCTGGCACGCGACCAGGACGAGGCATTCCTGCTCTGCTCTGGATATCTCTTTGCGTTCCGGCGCGAGTTGATCGACCATGTCCCCGAGGACGCGTTGGCGGAGGATGCCGTCGTCTCCCACCGTATCGCTCAAGCCGGCTACCGCATCCGGTACGCATCCCAGGCGCGCGTACGCGTGCGCTATCCCACTACGTACGGTGATTGGCTCCGCCAGAAGGTCCGCTCGGCTGGTGGCTACGCACAGGAGTATGTGCGCCAGTCTCCCTTCAGGATGCGGTCGCCTTGGCTCGAACTAAGGACTGGTGTGCGGATGGCGCTCCGCTATCCCCGGGACGCGCGCGAATTCCTCTGGACTCTGCTGCTCTTCGTGGCCCGTCTTCATCTGTGGCTGCTGGTCTTGGTCAAGGTGCGCATCTTACGGCGCCCGCTGGATGCCCTCTGGCAACGGGTCGAATCAACCAAGTAGGCTGTGGACGACGTTCTTAGTCTTTTCTCCGCCAACTGTCACAGGAAAGAGTGGATACCGTGGTCGTGACCGAGAGACTTGAGCTGCAGACGGAAGGGCACTGCGACATCGTCGACATCACGTCCCAGGTCAGCGAGGCCATCACGAAGAGCGGCCTCCAGGATGGGACCGTGACCGTCTTCTGCCCCGGCTCCACTGGAGGCCTGTCCACCATCGAGTACGAAAGCGGCGTTCTTCACGATCTGGAGCAAGTCTTTGACGAAATCGCCCCACCCAATCGTGACTATCGCCACCATCTGCGGTGGGGCGATGACAACGGGCACTCTCACGTTCGGAGTGCGTTGATGGGTCCCTCGATCACGGTCCCCTTCGTCGACCGTGATCTTACCCTGGGCACCTGGCAGCAGATCGTCTTTCTCGACTTCGACACGCGGGCGCGCTCCCGCAGGCTCGTCCTCCAGATCATAGGGGAATGACAAACCACCCCTATACGGTCTGCACCCAGCTCCTTCCTACCGCTTGACGCAGGACATGGTCCGCTCTTGGTCTCCGTTGGCGTTCGAGGAGTCAACTACCAACGGAACACGGCTGCCAACGGGCCTGTGTCCGGCGCATCCTCTCGGCCAACCATGAACAACCAGCCGTCGTGGAGCATGGTCTGGACGGCCGCGATGTCCAAGAGATCATGGTCACCCGGCTGCTGCTCGTCGTGGGTCTCCACCAAACCACTCTCGCGATCGAACCGCCCCCAAATCTCCTGATCCCTGGAGACGAACAGGCCCTCGACTCGCCCAGCAGCCGCCGCCTGGACAACCTCCTCCACATCGTCCGAGGTGCGCTCTGCCTCTGTAGCTCGGAGGTGATGGTACGTGTCCCGCGCTTGCTCCTCCGCCTGTCGAAATAGCGGTTGGACGAGGGCCCAGGCCCGCCGATGGAGCTCCGTCAGGCCGAACTGGTCGGGGACGACCTCCACCCCCTCCTCCACCAGGTGGGGGTAGCTGTTGGCCGCGCGGTAGCGCGCCAGAATGTAGCCGTCGGCCACGGGTACCAACGGAGCGTCGTCGTCGGCCAGTAGACTGCTGACGCCGTCGTCAAGCCGGTGGAAGTAGCGCAGGACCTTCTCCTTCGGATCGTCCTGACTGGCCACCCCATGGCCGTGGAAGACTGTGGCTGCACCGTGGTGGAGCGTGGCCTCAGTGGTGGTGTGATGGTGGAGCCGCATCTCCGGGTCCTCCCATTTGAGCACGTCGGCGATGGTCTCCGGCACCTGCTCCCTGTCATCCAGATCAATCTCACCGATCTGATGGCGTGTAGCCTCGAGCAAGCGTATCTCATGCTGGCTGAGCGTCAGCACATAGAAGCGTCCGTTGTTGCTCAGCACGGACAACAGGGGCTTGACGTGGAAGCGGTCAGCAACCACCACCTTGTCCTTCAGCTCCAGCGGGAGATGGTACTTGCGAGCGAAGTCTCGCGCGATGAACACGGCCAGCCCATCGCTCTGCTCCTGCCAGAAAACCTCATCCTCCACCAGCGCACGAGCTGGTGCCAATAGATCCTTGGCCTCTGGCCGTCGCATGCCCCCCTCAATCAACTGTCCTTCAGCCTCGTCCAACAGGTTCCGGAAGCGGATGGCGTTCTCCTGAACGTCATCCCCCCTCTTCCGGGTGGGCATATACAGCGACACGTGCCATTTATCGTACGTTTGCGTTAGCTCCTTAAGCTCTGATCGAGAGAGTAGCAACGTATCTCGCCTCCTTTCCAACCGCGTCCATCATAAGCACGAGGTGGGAGCCGCCGGTCATTGCCGGGCTGCGCACCCCGTAGCCGTGGCAGGTCCCGTTTCTCTCCACTCCAGCGACTGCGAGCTGGACGATTCTCACTGCGCCCCATTCGCTGCCTAACTTGTGATCTGCATCCACCCCACGGCCTTCACCGCGAGACCAACTAGCGCGGGAATCAGGCTCATCCCCAGGATTAAGCTCCAACCCGCCACCCCAGGCCTCTCCACGCTCAGGACGGAGGCCAGCCCTGGCACGTAGACGGCGAGTAGCAGCAGCGCTGTGCATAACGCCAGCGCGCCCCATACCCACGGGTTGCGCACCACGTCGTTCTCCAGTACCCCCGCGTCGTGGTCACGCATGTTGAACACGTGCCACAACTGCGCAAACGCCAGCGTGAGAAACGAAATCGTCACAGCGCGTGTCTCGCTCATGTCCAGCAGCAGCATAGCAATGGCCATAGCGCCCAGCACCGCCACGCTGATGACGGAGCTGTACCCGACAATCCCCATCCAGTGCTGTCGCATCAGCACAGGTTCCTTCGGGTCGCGGGGTGGTCTCTCCATGACGTGGGGATCGCCCTCTCCCACGCCCAAGGCCAGCGCCGGAAACACGTCGGTGACTAGATTCAAGAACAGAATCTGGAGTGGTAAAATGGGCAGCGGTGCCCCCGCGATCGACGCGAGCCCCACCACAATGATCTCCGCCACGTTGCAGGAGAGCAAGTAGAGCACAAACTTGCGGATGTTATTGAAGATGGTGCGGCCCTGTTCGATGGCTGCCACGATCGTCGAGAAGCGGTCATCCTTCAGCACCATGTCGGCCGCCTCCCTGGCCACCTGGGTACCGCGCTTTCCCATGGCCACCCCGATTTCCGCCTTCTTCAGTGCTGGAGCGTCGTTCACGCCGTCACCCGTCATCGCCACGATGGCGCCGTTCTCCTGGTGCATGGCGATCAGGTCCAGCTTCTGCTCCGGGCTGACTCGCGCGAAGATAGGTGCCTCCAGTACCCGCCTGCGCTCCTCCTCGGACAACGCGTCCAAGTTGCCCAGGTCGCCGCCATGGATCACGGTGCTGTCGTCGCTGTCCACCAGCCCCACTGCCTGTGCGACATTGCGCGCAGTCTCAGGCTGATCGCCGGTCACCATCACCACGCGCAATCCAGCCCGCTGCGCTGCTTTGATGGAATCCCTCACATCGGCCCGTGGCGGGTCCATTAGAGCCTGGAGCCCGAGGAAGGTGAGGTCTTGATAGGGATCTTCGTCCGCAGAGCCAGCCGTCCGACGGGCCACAGCGATGACCCGCAGCCCCTCCTGCGCGAGCTGCTCGCCCCGCTCCATCCAGTTTCGCCGCTCGTCATCCGTCAGCTCCCGCGGCCCATCCGCGGTCAGCGCGTGAGTGCACGATTCGATGACCTGCTCGAGAGCTCCTTTCACCGCCACGACATATTCCTCGTGCCCGTCTCGCCGCTCGTGAAAGGTAGCCATCATCTTCATCTGTGGGTCAAACGCCACCTCGCGGGCCTCTGGCATCTCGTCCAAGAGGGCTTCGCGCTCGATTCCGGCCTTGGCCCCGGCGACAAGTAGCGCAACCTCCGTAGGCTCCCCAACTGAATCCGCTGGCTCCCCCAGACCGTTAGCCTTCAGAGCGGCATTGTTGCATAGCACCCCGGTCTCCAGGGACCTGTGAAGCACCTCATCCTCCGTAGGATCCACCGGGTTCCCGTCAATCCTGAAGGCACCGTCCAGCTCAAGGCCCTCACCGCCGACCTCGACCTCGCTTGTTGCCTGATCTGCGGAGGGCAGCAGGATCCGCACCACGGTCATCCGGTTCTCCGTGAGTGTCCCTGTCTTATCGGTGAGGATTACGTTGGTCGATCCCAAAGTCTCCACCGCGGACAGGCGGTTGACCACCGCGTTACGCTTCGCCATGCGCCACATACCCCGAGCCAGCGCCACGGTCGCCACGATAGGAAGCCCCTCCGGGATACTGGCCACCGCTAGAGCGATCGCCGAGCGGACCATCAACAGCAGATCCCTGCCGCTCAGGACGCCCGACACGGCCACCAAAGCGGCGATCCCCAGCGTTATCCATATCAGGCGCCGGCCCAATTGGCTGAGCCGTCTCTGGAGCGGGGTCTTCTCTTCCTCTGCCTGCTTCACCAGCGAGGAGATGTTCCCCAGCTCGGTCTCCATCCCCGTGGCCGCCACCACGCCCCTCCCCGAGCCCCGGGTGACGGCAGTCCCCTTGAAGAGCATGCTCGCGCGCTCTGCCAAGGGCGTGTCTTCTTCGACAGGTTCAACCTGTTTGCTCACCGGGACGGATTCGCCCGTGAGCGCCGATTCATCGGCCTGAAGCTTGGATGCCTCCAGAAGTCGCAGGTCGGCGGTGACTACGTCACCACCCTCGACAAGCACGATGTCGCCCGGCACGACTTGCTGCGCCGCCACCTGGACTGTCTCTCCGTCGCGTCGAACCTTGGCATCCACCCGGCTCAGCTCCTGCAGCGCCTCCATGGAGCGCACGGCTCGGAGCTCGGTGAAGAAACCGATGACCGTGTTGATGACGATCACCACGCCGATGGCGATGCCCTCCACCACCTCCCCAAATGCCAGCGACACCAGGGCCGCCACAGCCAATAGCCCAATGATGACGCTTTTGAACTGCTCGATCAATATGCTGAGGGCACTTCGTCTCTCCGCGGAGCGGAGCTCATTCCGGCCGAACCGCTGTTGCCGCCGGTGGGCCTCCTCCGCAGTCAAGCCCTCCTTCGGGGAGACATCCAGCGCGTGCAGGATCTCCTTGGCATCGCGGGCCCACGGCTCCTGGATGCGCTTCAGGGAGTTCTCTCCCAGTGACGTACCCTCAGCTCCCGGTTCTTCGTGTCTGGAGCTTCGTCTACCGTTGCTATTCACTTGTTTTCACTTATCTCCGTCAGCAGTGGCGCCAAGAGAGCTATGCCTCGTCGCTCTCGCCGCCCGTGCGGCGCGATCTTTGAAGCAGCACGAGTGCCACCAGGCCACCTGCCAGCCACGTGGCCCAGTAATCGAACAGCCCCAGGAGGTTGAAGCCAGTGGCCGTCTTTCGCTCCCGGACCTCCTCCACGAAGTCAGCAGCGGCCACAGGATTGTCGACCCGCCCGTCCATCAGCGTGATCGGTAGCAGGCGGAGCCCCCCGGCCCGGACCCATGCCTTGACGTGCAGCCGGTCCTCGCTGAGCCTGGCGGCCACGTCGTCGACGTGGACCGGTCCCGTCCCCCGCTCAACCAGCGACACAGCCAAGGGCCGCAGCCACAGCGTCGGGGCCTCCACTTCTGCTACCTCAACCTCTTCGTCCACGTCCTCCTCGCTGGGCTCGACCGTCCCGCGGCCTAGCTCAATCGCCCGCTCCATCTGCTCCATCGGGGCTCCGACCTCGACCGACATGTGCGAATCGCGCAACGTGAAGGTCACTACCCGCTCTGGATCCTCAGCGCTTCTTGCCGTATACGTATAGGTTTCTGCCATCCTGCTCCCTCCTTAGTTCCAGATCATTGTACTAGATTCAGCGATATCGCCCTCCCAAGGTCGCTGGTGCGCCGCCGCGACCCTCCACCCGCCAAGTGCCCCTATCCCCCTTGGCCGGAGCCTGACTAGGGCTTCTTTGGCTTTTTCCAAGGTTCGCCCCGCTTCTCGCGGTGCTTGCGAACCTGGCGCTCCAGTCCATCCAGGGCCCCCTGGAGTGCCGCCATCGGCGTTTCAGCCTTTTCCTTCACCACGATGTTGTCTGGCTTGATGAAGGCCACTAGCCGCGCTTGGTAAAGGTGGGGGGTCTCCCGGTGCTCAACCCGTTCCACCGCAGCTGATGCCCCAATCATATCGTCATGGCCCTCCGCCAGTGCCTGTACACGCTCCCAGGCCTCGGCCCAAAGCTCTTGCTCCAGGTCCGGCGTAGGGAGCTCGTCGCTGTAGAATTCGAAATCCAACTCTGTCTGAATGTCGGGCATATACGCGCCACCTCCTCCTCTGTTTGATTGCACACCTAAGCACCTCTATCGCGCCGTCCCCAGTATACCACAGAGAACGGATCGCACTGGACGGTCCGGGTTGGATGTATCTTTGTCTCGCGTTGAGGAAAGTTGGAATTTGGTGAGTGATCGCTGCGCTTCAAAATGACGGGCAGTCGTGCAACCCGCTGGCGTTCGCCGAAGCATCTCGAGCGCGAGCCCGGCTTCCATCCCCGAAGCCACCGTTAGGCATTGTCCACCTCGTCGGAGAGCCCCATCCTGATCTGCACCTCGTGCGTGGCCCCATCATCCCTCAAAGCAATGTGGCCCTCGGGCCGTTGCTCTCCATCCACCTTCACCGCAACCACGCCGCGACACACCCCTTCTGGATTCTCCACCGCAATCCGATACACGGTCTCCCCATACCGGTACGTGATCCGATAGCCTGACCACTCCCTTGGAATGCAGGGGGCGACCCGGAGTGCATCGCCCTCCTTTCGAAGCCCCAGGATCGCCTCCAACCCGAGACGATGCATCCAGCCAGACGACCCCGTGTACCAGGTCCATCCTCCCATGCCGCGGAATCCATCCGCACTGTAGACGTCCGCGGCCACGACGTAAGGCTCCACTCGGTAGCGCCTCGCCTTCTCCGCCTTATCGCTATGGTAGATAGGGTTGATCAAACGGAAGAGCGCCCCTGCCCGATCTCCCTCACCCAGCTCCGTGTACGCCCACACGGTCCACAACGCGGCGTGCGTATACTGCCCCCCATTCTCGCGGATGCCCGGTGGATATCCTTTGATGTACCCTGGATCTCGCTCCGTCTCATCGAACGGCGGTGTGAAGAGCAGCACCAAACCAGGTTCATCCCCATCCCCCCATTTCACAAGCCGCTCCGCGACTGCGTTCATCGCTTGCCGCTTACGCTCCTCCTCTGCCGTCCCCGAAAGCACGGCCCATGACTGCGCCATCGAGGCGATCTGACACTCCTCGTTCTCGGAAGACCCCAATGGGGTCCCATCATCGTATGTGGCCCGGATATACCAACCTCCGTCCCAGGCGGATTCTTCCACGGCGGCCTGAAGCTCCTCGGCCTGTTCCCGGTAGGCCTGCGCCTGACCGAAATCACCCCGGCGGTCGCATACTTCCGCGAACTGGATCAAGTTGGCGTACAGGAACCAGCCCAGCCACACGCTCTCTCCCCGTCCCTCAAGTCCCATTCTGTTCAGGCCGTCATTCCAGTCACCGGCACCGATAAGGGGCAGACCGTGGGGGCCAGAGGTGGAAGCTTTGCCGAGAGCGCGGAGACAATGCTCGTACAGGGAGGCCTCGTATTGGCTCACCTCGAAATCCCCGTACCGCTCCTCCTCGTCGTCTTGCAGGGGCTCTCCCTTGCGAAAGGGCACGGGCTCGTCCAGGATGGTCTCGTCTCCCGTCGTCTTCAAGTACTGCGCTGTGGCATACGGCAACCAGAGCAGATCATCGCTGATTCTGGTGCGCACGCCCCGACCCGACGGTGGGTGCCACCAGTGGAGCACGTCACCCTCCTCAAATTGGTGAGCCGCGCTCCGCAGGATGTGCTCCCGCGCCAGATGCGGCGCCGCATGCAGCAGGGCCATCACGTCCTGCAACTGATCCCGAAATCCGTAGGCCCCGCTCGACTGATACAGGGCCGACCGGCCCCAGATACGGCAGGCGAGTGCCTGGTAGGGCAGCCAGCGATTGAGGAGGAGATCCATGCCCCGGTCTGGCGTACGGACCTGCACCGTGCCCAGCAGATCATCCCACCATCCGGTTGTCTCCTCCCAGGCGGCCTCAACCGCACCATCATCGCGATAACGCTCCACCAGATGGAGGGCTTCGTCCCGATCCGCCCCCTGCCCCAGCAAGAAGAACACGTCTTCCGTCTCGCCCGGGGCCAGATCAACGTGCACCTGTAGCGCTGCGCAAGGATCAAGCCCGGGCTCAACCACGCTCGCCAGCCCGACCCGATCGAGCGCTGCTGGATGCCGCCGGTCCCCTCTTTGACCCAGGAACTCCGCCCGATCCGCCGTCACGCCGTGGAGCTCCTTCCCGGCTGCCGCAAAGGCGACCCGTTGTCCGAACTCCGAATTGTAACTGTTGCGGGCCAGAAGCGACTCCGTCCCTGCGTCATAGCTGCACACTACGTATTGCTGCGCCTCATCCCGATGCACGCCTAGCACCCACTCGGCGAAATACGTCACTGTGAGACGTCTGTGCCGCTCCCACGTATTATGCAGGCGCAGCTGCACCACTTTCACCGGTTCGTCGCGGGTAGCGAGTAGGCGCAGGCGCTGCTCAAGGCCGTGGCTGTTGTGCTCGAATACGGTGTAGCCCGCCCCGTGGCGAACCAGATAGGCCGCATGCTCCCCCGCGGGCAGCGGCGTTGGCGACCAGACGCTGCCGGTCTCCTCGTCCCGAAGATAGACTGCCTCGGCTGGTACGTCTGATACGGGGTCGTTCCGCCACGGTGTCAGGCGGTTCTCCCCGCTGTTGATTGACCAGGTGTGACCCAGCCCTGCCTCCGATACCAGAAAACCGAACCGCTTATTGGCGACGACGTTGATCCAGGGCGCCGGCGTCCATTCGTTGTCAGATCTCTCCGGCGTTCCCGATGGCAGGAACACGATGTACTCCCGCCCATCTGGGCTGAAACCACCAAATCCATTGTCGAATTGCAGGTCCTCCGGTCGCGACACTGGCCGCGTAGCCTCCTCGGGTCCCTCGACGTCCGTGGGCGTCAAAGCGGGTAGCCGAGTCGGCCCCCGCAGCATCCCCTTTATCTGATGAACCAGAGACCCGCGCTCCGCGTCCAGCACGACCCTCGCCGCCGTCTCCAGAAGCACTCGAGCTCCGTCCTGCATCTGATGGGCCTGCACCAGGAACACCCCGCCCCGACGGTTGAGCCAGGTATCGCTATCCATCTGTTGGATGACACGATGCAGTTGGTCGTTCAGCTCCTGTGCATACCCGACGTCCCGCTCATTGAGGATCACCAGGTCGATCTTGAGCCGTCGCTCCCGCCAAAAGGCATGGGCTCGTAGCAGTTCCCGAACGATCGATGCCCCTTCCTCCTCGGCAATCCGCAAGAGCAGGATCGGGTAGTCGCCCGATATCCCCACTGACCAGAGGGCGGCCTGGCCCCGGCGGTTCGCGGTCAGCGTCTCGTCCTCCGCCCGCAGCGAGCGATGCGGATAGAGGAGCGCGGATAGCAGCTTGTTGAACCTCTCTACATCACCAACCTCGAGCTGTTGACTTCGGAGCCCGACCTCGCTCTGCGCGTGTGCCGCATCGAACGCGCGATCGATAGGTGGC
This sequence comes from uncultured Anaerolineales bacterium, assembly GCA_964528475.1. GTDB lineage: Bacteria > Chloroflexota > Anaerolineae > B4-G1 > B4-G1 > SKLM01. The sequence continues at coordinate 11,007 of CAZGSX010000014.1, read as the reverse complement.
CAAGCTCGATACTGCTCGACCAAGGCGAGCGCCTCCCGTCGGGTCTCGGCTGCGGCGGTCAGGTAGGCAAGCCGTGTGGTTGCATGCGGCTGCATTTCGATCTTCTGTCCCAAGCACATGATCGGGTCCAATGTGGCCCCCGTCGTGTCCGCTTGTCGTCTTGATCCCGTTCGTCCGGGGGGAGGCGACGCCCCATTGGGAGCAGAGAAGGCCTCTGGATTGCGCGTCGTCCGACCGCGTCCAATGAAACGCCGTCGGTCTGTTTCGTAGGAAACGCCCTGTTCCGCATCCGCCGCTGGCAGAAGCGCGTGCACCATAACGACAGGCTCGTCCTCTCTTGATTGTGGTCGCCTAGTGAAGAGCAGCCCTTCAATCTCCTCCACATACTCGGCTTCAATGAACAGCTTGTTGAACGCCGGATGACGCCGATCCTGGCCCTGGGGCGCCAGGACAATCTCGCCATAGCTGGTCACCTCCATCGATTTTCGGTCGTCGCCATGGTTGGTCAACTTGACGCGCCGAATCTCCACGTCGTCGTCAGGCGCCACCACGATTTCCGTGTGCACCGAAACCTCGCCGCGCCTCCTGCGGAACGCCGCTTGATGCGGATAGAATCGAACCTCCTCGTCGCCGACGGGCGTCCCCGTCGGACCATCCGCCGCGGACCATAAAGCGCCATTGTCGCAGTCGTGTACATAGATCCAAGTTCCCCATTCATCCAGGGTCGTGTCGGCGCGCCAACGGGTGAGGGCCGTGGTCTGTCGCTCTGGAGCGCCACTGCGGGTAAAGGCGCTGTACCCCCCGCCTCCACCGGTGATTACCGTGGTGTAGCGACCATTGGAGAGGAGGAGCGCCTGTGGGAGAGGCGTGTCTGTGGGCACCGACCAGGGCTCCAGTGTGACCCGCTCTCTCTCGCGAGCCTCCACTGCCACGCTCTCATCCTCGCCTGGCTCGACCGGCGCTCCGCGGGGAATCTGCTCCTGAAGCAGAAACTCCACGCTCTCCACGCGGGCATCGCGATGAAACCGCTCCACATGACCCTCTCCGTTCAGGAAGTTGGTGAGCGCCGCGATGATCATGCCCTGGTGATGTGCCATGTAGGATTGCACCACAGCCTGCTTCTCACCCAGGGGCAACCGCGACTCGGTGTAGTCCACCGCCTCGTAGAATCCATAGTTCCCGAGCATCCCCTCCCGCACCAACCGCTCAACGTTCGCCAACACCTCGTGCGGCGCGGTACCAACAGCAAGCAGCGAGGCGTAGGGGGCGATGACGATATCCTCGCCCAGTCCGCGCTTCCGCCCCAGCCCGGGCACGCCAAATCCGCGGTACTGGTAGTTCATGTGCGCGTCCAGCCGGTAGTAGCCTGATTCCGAGACGCCCCAAGGGACATCCATTTGGCGACCGTATTCAATCTGCCGTTGTACAGCCGCCAGATTGGATTGCTGGAGCAAGGTCTCGTCGTACTGGTGCATCACCAGGTTCGGCATGAGGTACTCAAACATCGATCCGCCCCAGGACAGGAGGGCGCGGAGCCCGTCCACTCTCGCCAGGGGGCGGTCCAGGTGCAGCCAGTGGCGCTGCGGCGCATCTCGCTTCGCCACCGCTACCAAGCTAGCAATGCGAGCCTCGGACGCCAGCAGGTCGTAGTGATTGCGATCCAACTCCTCAGCGTCGACGCGGTATCCAATGTGGAAAACGTCCCGGCTCGCGTCATATAGAAACTGGAAATCCATGTCCTGGATGTATTGCTCAGTCCGATCAACCCGCTCGTTGAGCCCGACCATTAAGCTTGCCGCCGCTTTGCTGGCGGCCTCCAATGTTTCATCCAGATCCTGGCACCACTCCCGTGCATTGGTCAGTTCATCCGCCAGCTCTGGATGGGCGCTCGCGTCGATCCCTTTGGCCTCCTCTGCCAGAAGTCCCTCCAGCTGCTCAAGCATCGAGCGTGCTGCCCGGGAGAGTTCGACGATCTGGTGAAGGGATGGGATGCGACGCAGCTCTTTCTGCAGGCCTGCCCAATCACCTTGAGAGGAAATGCGCCGCTTCATCTGGCGCGCCTCCCTCGACTCCAGGTCGCCCGAGAGAAGGGCGGGGACGTCGCGCATAGGTGCCATCCATGGCACGAGCCGCTCCGTCTCCTGCTGGGCCTCGCGGAGATGTGCGTAGATCCTGTCCGACCAGAGCCGCAGGTCGCGCAACGTGGAGGCATCCAGGGTTCCCCCAGCAGCGTCGAGGAGCCCATGCAATCGAGGACCGAGACATTCCTCCACCTCTCGTTGCAAGGTCCCCAGTAGCGGAATCCACTGATCGGGATCGTCCTGGGCGTCAGCGATCTGGCTGCACAGCTGCGCCGCTACCTCCTCCACCGCTGCAGCTTCGTCCGCTACTTGCCTCCGATCCTTGAGAGAGCCGACAATCTCTCCCAACACTCCAATGGTATCACAGAGGCCACGCCAGCGCTCCCATCGGATGACCGGCTGCCGCTGCACCTCCAGCAGCCCCTGCCCCAGGGCCATGAGGCAGGCGGCGAGGTTCCCACTATCGACGGTGGATACGTAGGCCGGGCTGAGAGTCTTCAAGTCACTGGTGTTGTACCAGTTGAGGAAGTGCCCACGGTACCTCTCTAGGTCGTCCATGCTGTCGAAGGCATCGCTGATGCGCAGCATCAAGCCTGTCACCCCAGTGTACCCCATGTCCCAGGCGGAGAGGGTGGACAGGAGCATAAGACCGATGTTCGTGGGCGAGGTGCGGTGGGCGACGGCTCCACGCGGGCTCTCCTGAAAGTGATCCGGCGGCAGCCAATGGTCTTCCGGCCCCACGAAATGCTCAAAGAACAGCCACGTCCGCCGTGCCAGCCGGCGAAGCCGCCGCCGATCGGCGCTGGCGATGGCGGGCCCTTCCTTCTCTACCCGACGGCTGACCCACCCCGCTATCAGGGGCGAGACCAGCCATGCGGCGAGGAAAGGGACCGCCAGAGGAAGCGTCTCAGGGTTGACAATCACGAGAAGTGCGGCAACCAGGAGCCCTACTACCGGTCCACCCCCCATCTGCCGCCATAGAAGGCGGATCTTTGACTCGTGGCCGAAGAGACGGACGGTATGAGCCGCAGTTGTCCACTGCAGCAGACGCTTGTGGCTGATCGTGAGCCGTATCAGCGTCGTACCGATGGCATCTAGCATCAAGATCGACTCGTACGGCAGGAAGGCTAGGCTCAGCAACCAGCGGGCCAGCTCCGTCTCCAACCCTCTTCCGCTCCCCGCCTGTCGTCCACCTCGCAGCCGCCTCGCCAGCTCGGTCATCGCTCCCGTCACCACAGGCAGGCCGGTCGTCAACACCCCAAGCAGCGTCCACACCCCAGCGGATCCGGGCAGGCAGAGCCAGCCTGCCACCAGGAGCGCGAGGATGGCCGGCGCGCGGAGACTGCGTCGTAGATTGTCAAAGACCTTCCAGCGGTCGAGAGCGGACAGGCGGTTCGGGATTCTTCCCTCGCCGGTCCAAGGGACCCTTGGCATAAGCCAGGGCAGAAGCTGCCAGTCACCGCGCACCCAGCGGTGTTTTCGGTGAGCATAGCTCAGATACGTCGGCGGGTAGTCCTCGAGAACGACTACGTCGGAAACAAGTGCTGCCCGTCCATGGACACCCTCGAAGAGATCGTGGCTCAGCAGCGCATTCTCCGGAACCCGCCCCTCCAGACTGCGCTCGAACGCATCCAAGTCATAGATCCCCTTGCCGGTGTAGACGCCCTCCCCGAAGAAATCCTGGTAGACGTCGGAGACAGCACGGGTGTACAGGTCGATGCCTGCGTCCCCGGCGAAGAGCCGCGTGAAACGAGTCTGAGTGACCGCAGTAGGCTTCACCTCTGTCCGCGGCTGTAGAACTGTGTAGCCGGCAACAACCCTGCCGGGGCTTGATCCGGTGCGGTCGTCCCCAGCGTCACGAGGGGCACTGAACGTCGCTCGATTCAAGGGATGGGCGAGAGTGCCCACCAACTGATGGGCGGTATCCATGGGGAAGACCGTGTCCGCATCCAGGGTGATAACGTACTCAGCCTTCTCCAAGAAGGCGAGATCGCCAATCGTCACCGTATACGACGTGTTCTGATCGTCTCTTAGCAGGCGGTTGAACTCAACCAGCTTGCCCCGCTTTCGCTCCCAGCCCATCCAGCAGTCCTCAGCCGGATTCCAGAGTCTCTCGCGATGAAACAGGTAGAACGGTCCCTGGTCACCGTCGTTCATCCCCTCTCTGCGCGCATACTGCTTGTTGAGTCGGCGGATTCCTTCCTCTGCCCGCTGCAAGAGGCCTTCATCCTGCGGCATATGTTTACGCGGTGCATCGCCGAAATCGCTGAGAAGAGCAAAGCCCAGCTCCTCATCGTCATTCCCTAGATGATGCAGCTCCAGCTGTCGCATTAGGAAGTCAACCTCATCCTCGGATGTGAGCAGGGCGGGCACAACCACCATGGTGCGATACGCTGCCGGTATGCCGTCGCTGAAGTCAAGTTTGGACAGCAGGCGGGGTGGAACCAGGTGCGTCAGTGCGATGTTCACTAGGCTCACACCCACCACTGAGGCGGGTACCGCCGCAAGCACTGCCACGGCCAACCGCGAGCCCCCTCCGCCGCCGGCCGCTGCGGCGTACCGGACCGCACCCCCCAGAACCAATCCGCTGATGGCGCCGATAGATCCCAAGTAGACGAGATCACGATGCCCCAAGATCCAGCGCCGTAGCCGCATCCCTACGCCCGGTTCGTATCCGATAGCGCGCTCCAGGGACTCACGCCCGCCACCCGTCAGATAAAATCCTACGTGTTCCGCCCGGTCTCCATACCTGCTCTCTGCCTGTTCCTTCTGCTCTCCGCTCCCTTTCTGGTCCGCCGCGAGCTCCAGGGCGGCGTCGGCCACCTGCTCCTCGCCAAGTCCCGTGGCGGTGCTCAGCTTCTCGATTACCTTACGGTAGCGGTCCCGGGTGTCGAAGTCCATGTCGGCGTAGGCCCGGGCCGGGTCGGACCGGAGCGCCCTCTCCACCAGGCTGACGGCCTCGAAGAACGTTTCCCAGTCCGTAGCACCGATAGCTCGCAAGCTATTGATGGCGCTGGCCACCCTGACCTCGTCCCGTTCCAGATCGAGGTCCACGAGGTCAGGCATCTCTCCCCGGGGAGGCGCGTCCAACTCCGCGACCCGAACCACTGTTCCAGCCAGGAGCTCCAAGAGGCTCAATCTTAACATCGTAGGCACGGCCCAGATCTCACCCATTGTCAATGAGCGCACCGTCTGGTATGCCTCTAGGAAGCGCTTCAGCTGATCTACGTCGATACGACTCTCCGAGAGCACGATCACCTTGCGCGCCACCGCGTACACCCGCGGGTACCCCTCCAACGCCCCGTGCAAAAGCTTGGGGAGCCGATCGTAGTATCCGGAGGGCATGTTTTCCTCCACCTGGCGGACCGTTTGCTGAACGATGTAGAAGTTGTCCAGCAGCCATTCGGCCACGCCGGAGAGTGCTTCTCGCTCCTCGGAAGCCCTCACAAACCGGGCGTGGGCCTGGCGAAGGACTTGCTCCAGTTCCGCTAACCGGTCCAGGGGGGTTGGAGAGCGACCGGAGATACGCCCGGCCTCATGGCGCTCGGCGAGCTCTCGTGCACGTTCCTCCACATCTCCTCCCTGCGGTTGGTGATTGGGATCAGACTTGCTCATCGTTGAACACTTCTGTGGGTGAGGGGATGATTGTCGCTCAAGCCATGTGTCATTCTGTGTGGATTGGGATCCACTCTGCCGCTATCGACCCGTCAGATGCCGCGGTTGCTCGTCCCGAAGGGTACTCAGTGTCCAGCTCGCTCGCTGGCTGCCCGCTCGGCCTCCGTCTGCTCCGCCTCCTCTGCAGGCACGTCCTGCACAATCAATAGCGGCGTTGATCCGTAGGCGATGAAGTTCAAGGCAATGCTCCCGTAGGGCCAGCGCCTCTCTCCCGAATAGCCGTGTGCCGCCAGCATGACCAGGTCAACGTCTTCATCGTGTGCCAGCTCGTGCAGCGTCAGAGCTGGATCGTCGCTCACCAACAACCGAGTCTCAGCCGTGGCATCTAGACGGGACAGGAGGTCGTCAAGATACGCCTGCCCCTTCTCCCGGTTCAATGCCGTCAGCCGCTCCACGAGCTCAGACTCCTCCTCCGTCAGGGGGGACCGCCGCGGAACCTCCGGCTTGCTCACCACGTGCGTGAGGAGCACCTGACACCCATGATGCACCGCCAGGGCCTCAGCCCATGGTAACGTACACTCGGCCCGTTTTGAACCATCGAGCGGGAGGAGCAGGCGCTGGTACTGCAGGTCGCCCAGCTTCTCTGTCACGCGCTGGTAGGCTCGGACGAGCATCGTCGGAGTGTATGACCGCAAGATGACTTTCTGCACCACACTGCTGATGTTCCACTCGCTCAGCCCGCTGTCGCCGTGGGTACTGATGACGATCAAGTCGACGCCCTTATGCCGCGCGTGGCTGACGATACTCGTGGCGGCTTTCCCCTCGGGCAGCACGACATCTACTTCCAGCCCAACATCCCGCAGCTGCCCCGCAACCCCGTCCAGGTAGGCCTCGGCCTCCGACTTGCGCATATGCCACGACAGCGGATCCACTGCGCGCGATCCTGCGCTCCCTGCGCCCCGCACTACCGACCTGAGCAACGTTACCCTCGCGTCGACGGCCCGCGCCACAGCCACTGTGTGGGGCAGCACGCACTCGGCCAGCGATGACCCATCTAGGGGCACTAGAACGTGCTCAACCATCGCTGCACCTCCTCTCTGCTGTCGCCTCATTCCCGCCTCTGGGGCCGATCACGCAGGCCCGGCGTGGCCCGCGCCCGCAGTGCCTAGGCAGGGCTATGTGACCGCAACGAGGATCCTCGTGCCGCCACCAAGCCGCGGTCTCAGCCCGGGGCAGACCATCCTAGTCGGATGGCCGCGCTTCTAGCTCCAAGGCCACCTGCTCCCGGCTACCATCGCGCAAAATCGTCAGGGTCACCTCATCTCCGGGCCGCTGGAACGCCACGTGCGTCAGCAGATCAGCGAAATCCCGTACGGGCTCGCCGTCAATTTCCACGATCACGTCGCCGCCGACGGGCACGGCTTGACCCAGAAACGAGCGTTCTCCGGTCGCGCCGCGTAGCCCGGCCTTGTCTGCCGGACCGTCCTCGACCACGGTGGCGATGTACGCTCCCTGCTGAGTCTCCAGCTCATTGGCTTCCTGCAGGAGGAGATTCACAGTTCCTCCAGTGACCCCAATCCAGGGCCAGGCATAGCTCCCCTCTTCTATGAGCGCCGGCGCCACGAGCCGGACCACGTCAGAGGGAATGGCAAACCCCACGCCGCTGCTTGTTCCCGTATTGGACCGAATCTGAGCGTTTACACCGACCACCTGACCGTCCAGGTTCAACAGCGGCCCACCGGAGTTCCCAGGGTTGATGGCCGCGTCGGTCTGAATGGCCTTGGGGATGCTGAAAGGGGTCTCCGCAGTCGGAATGGTTCGGCCCACGGCGCTCACGATGCCCAGCGACATGCTCCCCCCCAGGCTGAAGGGGTTGCCGATCGCCACCACCCAGTCGCCCGCCTGCACCTCGCCCGATGCAGCTATCTGCAGCGGGTGGGCCCCCTGCGGGACCTCGTCCGCCTTCACGATGGCCAGATCGCTATCCGGGTCTCTCCCTACCACTTCTGCCGGCGTCTCTAGGCCGTCGTGGAAGATCACCGTCACCACTTCGGCCTGGGCCACGACGTGGTCGTTCGTCACGATGTGACCCTCGTCATCGATTAGAAAACCCGATCCAGCCCCCTCGCCGGTCATGCCGGCCCGTTGGACGTACACGCGGATGTTGACCACGCCAGGGTTCACCGCCTGGTACAATGAAGCCAGGGACCCTTCCGGCATGCCAGACGGGCCGGTTGCGCCCTCACCGCCCTCCTGCACCGATTTTGTGGGCACTGGAGTGAGGGTGGGCACCTCCTCCACCACCACGCGCGTCACCTGCGAAGCCGATACCGTGGGCTGCTGGACGTCCCCTTCGATCCATCCGCTGACGTCCACTCGGCTTAGCCCCACGAGCAACGCCACAAACGCCCCTCCCAACACGAGGACAATCGCCAGACACCCCACCCCTGCCCAAAGCACCACACGTTTGCCTTCCATGACCGACCTCCTTACGCGACTAAAGCAGAATCCTGTCCCAACCCTTCACTTTTCAGGCGATGGGCCCCATTCTCAAGCCATTCTGAAACGCAATCAAGGCCAAGAAGCTAGCTTGGCCTACATGAAAACAGCCACGCCCACGCCCGTGGCGACCATCAGACCCACCGCCGGAAGAATGGCGCGACGCAGTTCCTGTGAACCAATGCTCAGGACGATCCCTCCCTTTGCGAGCGTGTTCGCCATGACGGCAATGACCACGCCGCGGGCCCCCGTGATTAAGCTTAACCCTCCGTCGAATCCGCTCAACCGCGCCAGCGAGAGGGTTACCGCGTTAACGCCCTGCAGGCCGGAGAGGAAGCTGGTCACATAGACTCCGGCATCCCCGACATAGACCTCAGCGGCCTTCGAGACAGTCAATACCACTGCATATAGCAGACCAAACCTGAGCGCAGTCCCGAGCTCAAACGGGTTCGAGAATTCTATCTCTTCCTCGTCCAGGCCGGGCTTGGCGACGTGAAGATATGCCCCGTAAGCAAAGCCCACCACAGACGAGCTGATCAGCGGGAGCCACACTTTGGACAGCAGTTCCGTGTTTAGGGCTGCCACCTCCACAAGCACCCGTACAAACGTCATGGCCCAGGCCACGCTGATTGCCATCGCCAGCGGCCTGCATAGTTCTTCCTCGTCGTGGCTACGACGAGAAAAGCTGAGCGTCAACGGCGTGCTGGCCATCATTCCGCCCAGGACGCCCGTGAGACTGATGCCCTGCCGCGGACCGATGAGCTTGATCAATACATAGGCAAGGAAACTAATCGCCGAGATCAGGACCACCATTAACCATATCTCGTAGGGATTGACCACGTCCAGGGGTGGTGGTCCATAACCAGTGTTCGGCAGGACCGGGAGTACCACGACTGTGATCACCGCAAACTTCAGCGTGGCATAGATGTCTTCCCTGGTGATCCGCTGCGCGAAGGCGTGCATCTCGGGCTTGACCGACAAGAGAACAGTGGTCAACACACCGACGGCTGCCGCCAGGGCTAGGTACTCCCAGTAGCAGAGGGCTCCGGCAGAAAACGTCAGCAACGCTGCTATCTCCGTCGTCAGTCCTACTCCACCCCGCTGCCATGCGCTCACGAGGTGCGCGACCACAATGAGGGCTCCCATCGGGATGAGCAGTCCTATCAATCCCCACGGGGTGCCCAGCTCATCGGCCATCACGCCCCCTGTACAACCGAGCAGACTGATCAGGGCAAACGTCCGCACGCCGGCGAACAACTCCTTGTCGGACCCTCCGTAGGCATACTCCCTCTGCAGGCCAACCAAAATGCCAATCGCCAAGGCAGCCCCGAAGCGGTAGAAAAGCGTCGCTTGCCCCATTCACAATCCTCCGATCACCGGCACGAGTGTGATCCGGTCTCCTGGCGGCCCATCTGAACGCACGTGAAGCAGACCCTTCCCCGTCCTGCCGGCATGTACTGCCTTTCTCCGCTCACTGTCACTTGTCCGGCCCTGGTCCGAGAGGTCTCGCGCTCAGGGCCTCTCGCGCCAGCTGCCGCACCTGGCCAATCTCCAGTGGCTTCTCCACACACCGGTACACACCCAATCTCTCTGCCTCACTCTGGAAACTCTGACAGCCGTAGGCGGTCATCCATACCACCGTCAGATCCGCATCCAACTCTCGAATGCGCTCGGTGAATGCTACGCCGTCCATGTCCGGCATAATGAGATCGGTCAGCACCAGGTCACACTGCCTGTCCGTGATCTTGCGCAGCGCATCCCGGGCCGTGTGCGCTGCCATGACCTCGAAATCATCCGCAACTTTCACGAGGGCATTCTGCAATACGAACAGGATAGGTTCTTCGTCGTCCACAATCAGAATAACCGCTTCTTCCATACGCGAACTCTCCAAACTAGAACGCTGCTCTCGCCGCTCTCAACCCCTGCGGTCGCTTTCAACCATGACCGTCCGTACGGGGCGTTTGAGTTCCCATAGGAAGTGTATCATACAAACAAAGCCCCAGCCGCCGGGCTCGGTTGGGACTCGTGCAGGGATGCGTTGGGGACAGTTGGAATTCCGTTGGATCAGCCCATTGAGTCTAGCCCGAGCTTGCAGCTGGCAATCCTGCATCTGCGAACCGATACCCAACACCGCGGACGTTCACCAGGTACTGCGGATTCGATGGATCGGGCTCCACTTTCTGACGCAGGCGGTGGATGTACCATTTGATGATATCCCGAGCCTCGTGAATATCCTCGGGCTCGTAGTCCCGCGTGACACGCACCAGCTCCGTGGGAGAGACGACCCGCTCCGTATTGTCCATTAGGTGGACCAGTAGCTTGAACTCACGCCGCGTCAAGTCCAGGGGTTCTCCCCCGTAAGTTGCCACATACTTCTTGCGGTCTACGAAGAACGGTCCCAGCTGGATGTGCTTCTCCTTGGCCTCGGCCTCGGCGTGAGACTCGACCACGCGCTCACGCCGCTGCAGCGCCTCCTCAATGGCACGACGCACCTCCGAGGGTTCCACCGGCTTGAGGAGATAGCCGTCCACCCCCTCCTCAATTGCCGCCTGAGCCGACTCCAGCGAACCATGCGCCGTGAGCATGATGACCACTGTCGCCGGCCAACGCCAGCGCACCGCCTCCAACACCCGTAGTCCGTCGACCCGCCCCCCCAGCTTCAGATCGAGCATCATCAAGTCAAACCTCCGCTCCCGCAGCGCATCCAGTGCTTCCTCGCCGCTCGCAGCGGTCGTGACTGAGTGGCCTTCCTTGGATAATGTCTTCTCCAGGAAGAAACGGATACCTGGCTCATCATCCACCACCAGTGTCT
>CAZGSX010000013.1:18148-41964 GCA_964528475.1 uncultured Anaerolineales bacterium | reverse complement strand
TCGTGATCGTGCCCCATGGCGATGATGGACACGGCGTGGTCCGGCGCCAAGATCTGCTCAAGGTCGACGGCTGCGTCTAGCAGGTCGCTGCGGCGCGGAACCCGTGCGAGGATCTGAGCGAGCGCGCGGCGGAGGTACGTGGTGGCAAGGGCTCCCAGAGCATAGACGACGGGCATCCACCAGCCGTTACTGTTCCGGAGGAGTGTCACAGCCGCCAGACCTACCAGAGTGGCGGTGAGGAGGAACGTCAGAAACGAGATCAAGCTTTCCAATAGCGCTCCGATCCACTGCTGAGCGGGGGATGCCACGTGCTGGCGGGCTAGCTCCTGGATCCTGTCGGTTACCTGTGCAGGCAAGGGCACGCTCTCCTGTGCCTCCCGGGGCTTACCTCCGTCTCTGGGTCGGAGCGTGGGTGGTGTGGCCGTCGGACCCCTTGCCCAGGCTCTGAGGAAGACCCATCCCTGGCGCAGCAGCACGCCCAGGGCGAGGACGGGGTTCTTGCGCAGAGCCCAGCTCAGGTAGCGGGTCAGGGGCTTGACGTTGTCGGCGAAGGGGTGGAGGGTCTCCACGCGGTTGAAGACGTAGCGCACGAACAGACTGCCCCAGGGGAGGGCGAGGTGATCTGGACTGTCGACCAGCACTGGGTTCAGGGGATTGGGGAAGTGATTGATCGCCTCGTATTGACACCCGTGCTCCACGTAGATTCGCCCCGGTTCGTGGTACATCCAGGGGTAGAAGTGGATGCGCCGGCGATAGGTCTCCAGTGCGGCCGGTGGGTCCCCGCCCTGTCTCCTCCAGCGGCGAACGTGCGCCCGCCTGGCCTCCACTACGAAGCGGTCCTGGACCGGTTTCCAGTGGAGCTCGGCGTCATGGTTACCCCGCACCACGGCGATCTCGTTTCCCTGGGACACGAACCAGCCCAGTGCTGCGAAGAAGCGCGGATGGCCGCGAGCGATCTGCTTAAGCTTCCAGGCCGACTCCAGCGCCGTGGTGCCGAGGCCGTAGTGCCGATGGTCGGAGCTCAGTTGGCGCCTCTCCTCGACGCCCTTGATGAACCGGAGCAGTCTGCCCTCTTGGGGCAGAGAGACCACCTGCAGGAAGTCGAACACGTCGCCGTTGAGGATCAGCAGCCAGGGCCGACCGCCGAAAAGCGGTTGGTGCTTGATCTCCTCATGGTGCTGCAGGAATCGATGGAAGGCGTCGTCCCGTAGGAAGTCCTCCAACCGCGATGTCTTGCCTGTGGTTGGATCGAGCCCTTCGCTCAGGTGCAGGTCACTGATTACCAGAAGATTGTGATGTGGCTTCATGGAGCCCCTGAAAGCTGAGTCCACGGAAGCGGTAGTGTCGCCAGGTCTGGGTTCGGCGACACCATTTACTGCCAAGGATGACCCTTTCCCTCACTACGATATCGCCCCGGGTGCGAGTCACATCCCCGGCAATTCATCTCTGAACCGCGGATCCGCCGCCACCGAGCGGCGGTTGGCGAGCTCCTCTTGTATCGCCCGGTGGCGCTGTCGGGTGAGCGGATAGCGCCAAGCCACGGCGATGGCGCCCAGAAGGATCACGGCGGGCCCCACGGAGATAATGACTCGGATGGCCATCAGCGTCTCCGGCGTCTGCTGCGCTGCCCGCTCGACGTATCCGGACCAGGCGAGGATGGGCCCGATGGCCGCCAGCACCAGCTTGGTCGAGAGCTTGCGGACGAAGACTTCGAAGCCTGCGTAGACCCCCTCCTGACGCTGCCCGCTGTTGAGCTCGTCCACATCGAGTGTGTCCGCGCTCATGGCCGTGGGAAGGGCGTGGGCTGCCGCGACCCCAGGTCCCACCAGTGCGGCAATGGGGTAGACGAGGTGTCGGGCGCCCTCCGGCACGAAGAGCAGGCCGATCATCACCACTGCCCAGGAAGCGGTGGCGATGATGAAGGCTGTCTTCTTCTCCCACCGCCGTGTCATCCACAGGATCAGCGGCAAGCTCACGGCCGCGCTGGCCAGCAGGGCAGCCTGCACCAGCGATGCCTCCATAGGCTCCATGTGAATCCAGTAGATCAAGTAGTAGGCGAAGACGGCGGAGGCCACGTCGACGGGGATCCAGCTGAGGATACGCATGCCAAGCGTGTACCACCAGTCTCGGTTCCGGACGACAGAACGGAGGCTCTCCAGCGGGGACGTTGGGCCTTCTGCCTGGAAGCCCGCCCGCTCTCGCGTGCCCAGGAAGCTGATCAGGATCGTACCGACGAAGATTGCCCCGCCTACCAGGCCCATGGTTAGAAATGCCGTTCTCTCATCCGGCGTTGAGTCGAGCACCAGGGCGAAACCAACCGCGGCCGCCAGTCCGGAGACGATGGAGACGAACATGCGGTACGATGTCAACGAGGTTCGTTCATCGTGATCAAGGGTGAGCTCCGGCGTCAGGGCGTAGTAAGGGCAACTGACGGCGGTCACGGCTGTATCAAACAGGATGTAGACCGCGGCATAGTACAGGCACTTGAGTACCTGGTCGTCGATGGGAGGCACGAACCACATGAGGGCGAAGGTCGCGCCGTACGGAATGGCGCCAAATAGCAGGAACGGGCGCCTGCGCCCCCAGCGCGTCCGGGTACGATCGGATAGCAGCCCCACCAGGGGATCGTTGATGGCGTCCCAGACGCCGCCGATAATGATGGTCAAGCCCGCCAGCGCGGGCCTCAACTGGGCGATGTCGGTCAGGAAGAAGAGATACCAGAAGGGCAGAATGGTCCCTGGCCCGACAGAATGAGCCACGTCGCCCAGCCCGTACATCAGTTTCTCTCCGAAGGAGAGCTCCTCGGGACGCGGTTCTGCTCTGATGGCCTGCTCTGCTCTAGACATGGGCGACCCCTCCTGGAGTGTGGCCGGCGGAACCTGTCTGGCCACTTCGACGGCGATCGTACCTTACTGCGCCTGCTCTTATTTCAGCTGGATCTCAGAAAGACCTCGAGCGCCTCCTGCCAGGGCCGCATCTCGATCCCAAGCGCAGCGGCCGCCGTGTTCGCCAGCGGCGCAAACCGCGGCGGCGTGGAGTCCCGCTGGAAATCGTCCAGCGTGATACGGCGCACTGGCCTGTCCGTCTCCCCCTCAAGGCGGAGGATCTCCCGGGCGAAGTCGTAGCGTGAGGCGTACCCGGCGTTCGTGAGGTGGTAGACGCCGTAAGCCTCAGTCCCGATGAGCTCCGCGAGAGCGGTCGCCAGGTCCGGCGCGTAGGTGGGGTTACCGACCTCGTCCGTGACCACCCTGAGTTCATCCAGCTCGTCAGCCAGCTCAATGATGCGGTGCGGGAAGTTGCCACCGCCTGGGGCGTAGAGCCAAGCGGTGCGGACGATGTAGAAGCGACGCAGGAGATGGCGGGTGAACCATTCAGCTGCCGCCTTGGAGCGGGCGTAGGGATTGATGGGGCGGGGCGGGTCCCACTCCCGGTAAGGCTCGTCAGCTTTGCCGTCAAACACCTCATTGGTGCTGATGGTGGCCAGCGCGGCCTCCGAGGAAGCGCAGGCCAGGGCCACGTTCTGCGTGCCCAGGGCGTTGACGTGGAAGGCGCGCTCCGGGTCGCGGGCGCAGCCGTCGACGTCGGTCCAGGCAGCGGTGTGCACCACGACGTCGGGGTCGAAGTCCGTGATGGCGGCCGTGATGGCTTCCCGGTTGGTGATATCCGTCTCGGGAAGATCGCAGCCCGTGACGACGTGGTCGGACAAGGCGTCGCTCAGGGCACGGCCAAGCTGGCCTCTACATCCCGTTATGAAGATCCTCATAGATCACCTCACTCTGTTGTGGGTCTGGCGTTGGCGACGATTGTACAAGAGAGGGTCCAGATGGGCAAGGAGAACTGTCGCTTGACACAGAACGTATGTTCTCATATAATGGGGCTGTGGAGGAGATTCATCAAGGAGGCTGAAGATGGCGAAGCGCATCTCGGAGAAGCAGCGTAGGATCCTGGAATTCGTTGGGGAGTACGTCAATGACAACGGATATCCGCCCTCGATGCGGGAGATCTGCTCTGAGGCGGGGATTAGCTCGACATCCGTGGTGAGCTACAACCTTGACCGCCTGGAGGATGCTGGGTTGATCGTTCGCGACCGTGAAGTCTCGCGTGGCTTGCGGCTGGCCGAGGCAGGGGAGAGCGAGGTGAGGGCTGGTGCGTTTTTGGGACTGCCTCTTCTGGGACGCATCGTGGCGGGTGAGCCGGTTCCAGTGCCGAGCAGCGACTTCGCGCTGATGGGGGACGAGACCATTGAGGTATCGCGCGAGCTGCTGGGCGATCCAGAGGGCCTGTACGCTCTGGAGGTGGAGGGCGACTCGATGGTGGATGCGCTGGTGCACGACGGCGACATCGTGATCATGCGCCATCAGGAGCGCGTGGAGAACGGGGAGATGGCTGCTGTCTGGCTGCGGGGGGAGGGCGAGGTGACGCTCAAGCACTTCTATCAGGAGGCGGGGGGCAGAGTGCGCCTCCAACCGGCGAACCCCACGATGGATCCGATCTACGTGGACGATCCGAACGGCGTGCTGGTGCAGGGCAAGGTGGTCATGGTGATTCGGAAGCTCGACTGAAAGCGCAACAGCCGCCGTTCTGGCCCAGCTCCTTTTTCAGGGGCTGGGCTTTTTGTTTTTTTGGAGGTAGTTAGGACGCAGCTCGGAGGGATGGGACACGCCGCGAGAGGCTATGGCGATCGTGGCACGGGCCGTAGGGCAGTAGCCGTGGATGGGGGTGACACCGCGCGCGAGGTGGCAGGGACGACGGCTCCTGATCAGGGCGGCGGTGGGTTTTGGGAAAACGGGCGAAGTTTGGGTTACATTGGGATATCTCCCTCTTGACGCAGCCCTCCGATTCTGCTATGATAGGAATCGAGTTAGAACATACGTTCTAAACGGGTCGCCTGGTTCATTTCGGGGTTCACAACCGTTCATATCGCAACGTGGAGCGTGGAATGGTGAGCGAGGAAGGACGAGCAAAGGCGCTCGATCGGGCGCTGACGGACCTAACGAAGCGCTTTGGTGATGGGGCGATTATGCGCTTGGGAGAGGCCACGCATCTGGACGTCGACGTGATCTCCACAGGCTCATTCTCCCTCGATCTCGCCCTGGGGGTGGGTGGCGTGCCAGGGGGGCGGGTCATTGAGATCTACGGTCCAGAGGGGGCGGGGAAGACCACGCTGGCCCAGCACGTGGTGGCCGAGGCACAGAGGGCGGGGGGTATCGCCGCCTTCATCGATATGGAGCATGCCCTCGATCCAGCGTATGCCCGGCGGTGCGGTGTGGACACAGATTCGCTCCTTATCTCTCAGCCAGATACCGGGGAACAGGCCCTGGAAATCGCGGAGGCCCTGATTCGGTCCGGTGCTCTCGATGTCATCGTCGTGGACTCGGTGGCCGCGCTGGTGCCTCGCGCCGAGATTGAGGGAGAGATGGGAGATTCCCATCCGGGGCTTCAGGCGCGCCTGATGAGCCAGGCGCTTCGCAAGCTAAGTGGGGCGATCAAACAGTCGAACACGGCGCTGATCTTCACCAACCAGCTGCGCGAGAAGATCGGCGTGATGTTCGGCAATCCGGAGACGACGTCGGGTGGGCGGGCCCTCAGGTTCTATGCCTCGGTGCGGCTTGACATCCGCCGCATTACCAGCATCAAGGAGCGGGGCGAATTGCTGGGGAGCAGGGCCCGGGTGCGGGTGACGAAGAATAAGGTCGCTCCCCCTTTCAGGGTGGCCGAGTTCGATGTGATGTACGCCGAGGGCATCAGCAGGGAGGGGGACCTGCTGGACGTGGCCGTGGATTTGGGCGTCGTAGACAAACGAGGTTCCTATTACTACTACCGGGATGAGGAGGACTACCTGGCCCAGGGACGCGAGAACGTCAAGGATTTTCTACGGGAGTATCCCGATCTCGCTGCTGAGATAGAGGCCGACGTCCGAGAGATCCTCGCCTCCCGGTCGAAAGAAGCGAACGATGGGCTGGCGGAGCAGGGGGATGATGGTGCAGCTCTCGATGAGTAGGTCGTCCGGCGCAGGTCGCCCCGTGTCCCCGGCACGTCCAGGATGTATCTGTGCGCGACATACGACGAGGCGCATCACCGCGCGCCGAATCAGCCATCTCCAGCGGCATAGTGTGCGATCGCTGGTGCCGTGGCGGGGGAGTGTTGAGGGGTAGATGCACGAGAAGCTGGAGTTTCAGGCCGATCGCATCGAGATGGTCCTGCAGATGCATAAGATCCCCGCTCGGGTAACTGGGGGCACGGTCACTCCCCGCTGGGTGCGCTTCAAGGTGCTGCCAGCCGTTGGGGCGAGGATCTCCAAGATCAGGGGGCTGAACGAGGAGCTGGCCGCTGCCCTGGATACGGTCAACTGCCGCGTGGCGCGGGATGGGGCAGCTGTCGACGTGGAGATCCCCCGGGATGACCCTCAGTCGGTGCGGCTATTGCGCCTGTACGGCGAAATCGATGCTCAGGAGATGCCACGTCTGACGGCCATCCTCGGCCTGGCTGAGGATGGAGCACCACTCCTCATTCGTCTTCCCAGCCCAGACGTAGCTCACGTTCTGGTGTCCGGAACCACGGGGTCGGGGAAGACGGTGCTTCTGCAGACCATGATCCTCAGCCTGGCGATGCTCAGTCCTCCCCGTAGCCTGGTGTTGATGCTGGTTGATCCCAAGGGAGCGGCGTTTGAGGTCTTTGAGGGCCTGCCTCACCTGTCGCGAGCAGTCGTCACCGGCGTGGAGGAGGCCACCGAGTCGCTGCGGAGCCTGGTGCGTCTGATGGAGAGGCGGGGCGAGCGGGGGGCAACCGGGAACGCGCAGCCGCACGTAGTGCTATTCATTGACGAACTGGCCGATCTGTTAATGACGGCAGGTGCGGGACTGCAGGAGTCGTTGACGCGTCTCCTCCAGCGCGGGCGGGGTGCCGGCATCCATGTGGTGGCGGCCACGCAGAAGCCGACGGCGGCAGTGCTGGGGCCATTGGTCAAGGCCAACTTCCCGGTGCGCTTGGTGGGACGTGTGACCAGCGCCACAGACGCGCGGGTGGCCAGCGGTTGGAGTGGTACAGGGGCGGAACGATTGGAGGGTCGGGGGGATTTTGTCGCGGTGGCGGAGGGACGGGTCAGCCGATTTCAGGCGGCGCATGTCTCACGGGACGAGATACGCGAGACGGTGGACCGCCTCTCGAAGGAGACTGAGACAGGTACGTGGAGTGCGCGCGGGGGGTCGTCCAAGGTGGTGAGAGGAGACAGGGGATGAGGGGAGAGATAGAGAATCGCCACGGCCGCTGGACGCGGCTGAAGGCGTTCGGCGCTGTGCTGGTGGCAGCGTTTGTGGTGACGCTGGCGCTGGTGGTGGGGAATCGCCTGAGCGAGGAGGCGCTGGGGGTGCTGGCCGGGGTGGTCTGCGGCGTGGGAGCGGCGATCCCCACGAGTCTGATCATCCTGTTCGTCAGTCGCCGTCACGGGGATGCCAGCGGCGCGGAGCGACTGCGGGTGGGCCATCGCGACTCGGATTATGCACCGCGGCAGCCCTATCCGCCAGTGGTCGTGGTCTCCCCAGGGAGCACACACCAGCCATCGCGGGCTGCGTGGAATGCGTTGCCCTCCTCGTTGTCAGAGCCCAGGGAGCGGACCTTCAGGATTGTCGGGGGAGCAGCGGTAGATCGAGAGGGGGTGCGGTATGGCGATGAGCGCTGCGCTTGATGCAACACGACGCTTGGAGTGGGGAAGCCAGGTGTGGAGACGGAGGTGGTGGTCTGGGCTCTTGCCTGTTCTACCCAGGGGTGAGATGATCGACATGATGGCGCTTCGGCATGGGTATTTCCCCCGTGCGTTTGTCTGGCGCGGTCGCCGTTACGAGGTGTACGGGGTCGAGCGATGCTGGAGCGCAGCGCGCCGAGGACTGCGGGGGAAGAGGAGGCGGACGTACTTCTCCGTTCGCGCGCGCTCTGGGCACGGCGGGGCCGACCAGGCATTTGAGATCTATCAAGATGTTGGGAATGGTTCGTGGCACATGGAACGCCGGGTGGCCTAGCCACGAATCACGTGTGAGTGGAGAGACGCCACGGCGTCCATTTCCTTGTGAAGCCCTCAATCGGCGGGCGTGACGTCCCCGTCGTGAGATGACAGGTGCAGGTGAGGTCGCCCTGTCTGACCACGCCAGCGTGACCCTGGCGATCGGATCCCTGATCGACCGGCGCCTCAGTTTACACACCTCTCTTTCGTGGTAAGATTAGCGTACGTGCTTGCGGCGACCATCCGCATCAGTTGGGTGGTCGAGACGGGCCTTGCCAGCATAGGGCCGGGGTGACGAAACCCGTCACCGGGCAGGGGCCGACGTTGTGTTTCCCCGCTGACCGCGTATGGCACGATGGGAGGTTGGCTTGCTGGGTCTGACGCTCGATCAACTGCTTGTCCTCGCTGGAGTTGGCGTGGCCCTGGTCGTTCTTCTGCTCGGCCTCAGAGTGGTCCTCAGACTGACGCGGGTGGTGCTACGACTTGGGTGTGTGGGCATCGTGATCATCCTGGTTGTGATCTTTGTCATCATGCGTGCGTTTGGTGGCTGAGCGGTTGATGCTGGGAGCGGAACGGCCCCGCGTTCGTGAGTGGGGGCTGTCGATCGGTTCTCTTCCCCCAGGGCCGAGCAATGGCATCACTGATGTGCCCGGTGTGCGGGTCGGACACGTGACGCTGAGGCGAGGCGACGGCCCCCTTGTGCCTGGAACCGGTCCTGTGCGCACCGGGGTCACGGTCATACTGCCCCATGGCGGGGATCTGTTCCACGATAAGGTGCGCGCTGCCGTGCATACCGTCAACGGCTACGGCAAGGTGTACGGTTTCGAGCAGATCCGGGAGCTGGGCCTTATCGAGTCACCCGTCGCCCTCACCAACACCCTCAATGTGGCACGGGTGGCCGACGGGCTCATCGATTATGCGCTCCATCGTCATCCACGCATCGGCGTGACCACCACGAGTATCAATGTCGTCGTCGGCGAGACAAACGATGGCTACCTGAACGACCTCCAGGGCCGCCATGTCCATGCGGAACACGTCTTCGCCGCCATTGAGCAGGCCTCAGCCGGTCCGGTGGGGGAGGGTTGTGTGGGCGCGGGGACTGGGGTCACTTGTTTTGGCTGGAAGGGTGGCGTGGGCACCGCAAGTCGTGTTCTGCCCTGTGAGAGCGGTGGGTTTACCCTGGGAGCCCTGGTGCAGGCGAACTACGGCCGTCCGGAACGTCTGACTCTTGCCGGCGTGCCCATCGGCCGTCATATCCAGCCTGCCGAGGACGAGGAGCCGCTCGCTGCTGACGACGGCTCGGTGATGGTGGTGGTGGCGACGGACGCCCCGCTGACGTCCGGGCAGTTGGAGCGAGTCTGTGTGCGCGCCGGGGCCGGGCTGGCTCGCACCGGGAGTGCTCATGACCACGGTAGCGGCGATTTCGTCATCGCATTCACCCCCACTAACCGCGTCCCACACGAGGCGGACACGGTGACCACCCTGCGCCCCCTCGTCGTCGATGAGGCCCGGGTCATGGCTGATCTCTTCTTCGGGGTGGTTGAGAGCGTCGAGGAGGCGGTCCTGAATGCCCTCTGGAGGGCCGAGACTATGGTGGGACGAGATGGACATACGCGTCACGCCCTTCCACTGGAAGAGGTGGGCTGCGTGCTGGCGGCTCACGGGCGTTGATTGGCACGCGCGTTATGGACCTAGATAGGATTGGCATCTCTACAGCTGCGTTCTACCCGCACTACCTGACCGAGGATGCGCTGCTCGCCATCAACGCCCTGGGCTTTCGGGTGGTGGAGGTCTTCCTTCAGGCGGAGGCCGAGTACACGCCGGGCTTCGGAGCGCTTCTCGACCAGCGCCGCCGAGAGCTCGGCTTGGAGATCCATTCCCTCCATCTCTACGCCACTTACTTCGATCTGTGGTCTCCCTATCCGCGCATGGCGGCGGAGATTCGCGACCGCTACCACCGTCTTCTGGAGGTGGCGGCAGCGGTGGACGCACGGGCGCTCACCTGGCACGGACTGCGCTATGGGCTGGATAGCCCCCGGTTGATCAGTGCCTTCTTCGATAGCGCGACGTGGGCCGCTGAACAAGCGCGGAAGGCTGGCGTAACCCTGTGCATCGAGAACGTGAGTTGGTGCTACCTGCGGACCCCAGAGCAGGTCCGGGCTATCCTGGAGGCTGACCTCGAGGTGGGCTTCACCTTCGACGTGTTTCAGGCACGGGAGAGCCAGGTGATGCCCAGCCGTCTCGTGCACAGTATGGGAAAACGCCTGGCCACGGTCCACCTCTCCGACTATGGGGAGGAGGCACCGCGCCATCTGCCCCCGGGGAGGGGGCAGGTTGACTGGGTAGCGCTGATGCGCGCCCTGCAGGACGTTGGTTACGCTGGTCCGCTGATTCTGGAGACAGCCCATGTGCAAGACGGCGCGGTTCTGCTGGAGGCGCGCGACTTCGTGAGGTGCGCCTGGGAGGATGCAGCCCGTGGCACCGAGTGAGGGACAGGCTGAGCAGGTCTGCCAACTGTGCGGGGAGAGATCACGGCTCATTGCTGGATGGCTGGGCGTCTGCGGGCGTTGCATCCGCCAGAAGCCGGATGAGGCGCTAATCATCACCGACGAGGCCCACGCTCGGGCTCGTCGGCTCTTTGACCTCCCGGAACGTCCACCGCGGGCGGAGGGAGGCCAGCGCTGCGGTCTGTGCGTGCAGGATTGCGTCATCGGGGAGGGGCAGCGCGGCTTCTGCGGGCTCCGTGAGGTCCGCGACGGCCGGCTCCACCACAGGGCGGGCACGCCGCAGCGGGGCCTTCTCGAGTGGTATCGGGATCCCCTGCCCACAAACTGTGTTGCCGACCCCTACTGCGGTGGGCATGGACAGAGGGGCAAGCACAATCTGGCCGTTTTCTATGCCTCCTGCACGATGGACTGCTTCTTCTGCCAGAACTACCACTATCGCGAGGTTGATCCGGGCCGGGGTGGTTTTCGAACCGCCGAGCTGGTGGCGGCGAAAGCGAACCCGCAGACGTACTGCGTCTGCTTCTTTGGGGGCGACCCGGCGAGCCAGATGGGTCACGCTCTGGCGGCGGGCCGGCTGTTGGCGGAGCGAGGGATGGCCGTCTGTTGGGAGACGAACGGGACGGCGAAACCGCAGCTCATGGACGAGGCGCTCGATCTGGCTCTCAGGTCGGGCGGGTGCGTCAAGATCGACGTCAAGGCGCACAATGACGTGCTCCACCGGGGGCTAACGGGTGCGAGCAATCGCCACACGCTGGAGAACGTGGCTCGGGGGGCGGCGCGCTTCGGGGAGCGGCCTGAACCCCCACCATTGGTGGTGAGCACATTGCTGGTGCCGGGCTATGTGGATGCCGAGGAAGTAGGGAATATCGCGGACTTCCTGGCCGACCACGATGCGCGTATCCCATATGTGCTCCTTGGCTTTGCGCCCCATTGCTTCTTTCCCGATCTGCCCCGTACATCGGTGCGTCACGCTGAGGAGGCGGAGGCGGCAGCGCGCGAAGCAGGACTGCGCCAGGTGCACATCGGCAACCGACATCTCTTGTCCCGATGACAGTGAGCTTTGGGCCGCAAAGGGAAGAGCTAGGGCCGAGGAACTGGTGGATGGAGGCTGTGCGTCAGCTCACTCGGGCATGGCTTAGTGCCAGCGCAGGAAGCTGGTCTGAGTCCTGCCCACGAGGTCACCGTAGGTGGCGGTCACCTTGATGACTATCTTCTCGCCAGGCGGCGAGGGCACCAACTCGAAGGACCGCTTGCTAAACCCGCGGTCATTGGTTGGGGGCAGGTCAAGGTGCGTTTCCCGCCCCGGGTAGCGGACCAGTGCGGCGACGTTCACACCCTCGACCGGTTGGCCCTGCTGGCTGGTAACGTGGACGAAGACCGTCTGAGCGCCCCGGGGACCGATAATGGCGTGCTGGACCGAGGCATTCACCTCCAGGGCGATGATGGCTGAGCGCGCCCCAGCGTCCGATCCCATCGCGCTGACGTCGCCGGGCCTGCTGGGGGGTTGTGGCTGTCGGTAAGACTGCGGCACCTGGAATCGCTCGAGGTACACCTCGCCCATGTTCGTCAACTGAATCAACGACTCAGCGGTGTTCTTCGGATGCCACTCCATCCGCGCCCGCTGGAAGTACTGAACAATGTGCCCGTCCTCGTAGAGGAATTCGGACCGAGGGTAGCCAAAGATCTCCAGGCCGCCCTTCTCGCGGAAGGCGTCCAGGAAGGCGTAGGAGACCACATGCCTGGTTTCCGGGAAATAGTGGTGTGTGGCGGTGTTGGAGCTCGGGATTTGGTCGTCGTCGGCCGGGGGGAATGAGTAACCGAGCTCATCCACCAGCAACCCGAGGAGGACCTGGTGACCGCCCCGGGGGTCGGGATGTAGCTCCATGCGGGCACGCTGGAAGTACTGAACGTGCAGCCCAGCGTGGTCGGGGTCGTCGAACGCGCACGTCAGAGGGTAGCCGAAAATCTCGATCCCGCCCTTGGCTCTGAAGAAAGCCAGGAACTGATCGCACACGAATTGACCGGTCTCCGGGAAGTACTCGCAGGCCTCCGCTGTGCTGGAGACCTCGGCTCCGTCTGATGCCTTGGTCAGCGTTGCGGTCGCCGCCGTCCTGGTTGTCTTGCTTCGGCTGGGCGGGGGAACGCGCTGGTCATAGCCACCGGGGATGTCGAACCGCTCGAGGTAGGCCTCGCCCACGTTAGTCAGCTCGATCTGCGATCCAGCGGGCCTGTCGGGGTGCCACTCCATCCGCGCGCGCTGGAAGTACTGGACGATGCCCCCTTCCTCAAAGAAAAACTCAGATCGAGGATACCCGAAAATCTCGAGGCCGCCCTTTTCTCGGAATGCCCGGAGGAACGCGTGCGAGACCACGTGGCCCGTCTGCGGGAAGTAATGATGGGTATCGGAATTGGACGCAGGGATCTGGTCTGGTCCAGCGGCCGGGAATGAGTAGCCAAGCTCCTCGATCAACAGCCCCAGGAGGACTTGGTTCCCGGAGCTAGTGGCGTGAAGCTCCATTCGCGCTCGCTGGAAGTACTGCACGCGCAGGCCGCCATGAGTTGGATCCTGGAAGGACTCGGTTAGGGGATAACCGAAGATCTCCAATCCGCCCTTGGCGTCGAAGAACGCCAGGAACTCACCGCAGACGTAGTGACCTGTCTCCGTGAAGTACCGGCAGTCCTGCGATGCCGCGCGAGGCTGCACGGCGGTGATGCCCGTGAGGGCAACCACCGCTGCCAACAGCACGCAGATGGAGCGCTTCGTTCTCATAGCGTCTTCTGAGTCTAAAGGAGCCAGCCGTAGCCGACCAACGGACAATCCCCGATCCTCCTGAGGAATTGGATGAGAATCGGGATCGCCAAGAAAGCGGATAGCAGAGCTATCCTATGAACTATCATACACCATGGAGCGCCACATGTCAATGATCTGCTGCCACTGCGGCGGAAACAGTCGTGTCATGGGGGCTGCGTGCGCCGACACTGGTGAGTTGCCATCCGGATCTGGACAAACGGGCGCAAACCTCCTATAATCAGGCACCTGGAGAGCTTAATGCATTGTCCCCATTGCGAACGTGAGATCCCCGATGGCGTGACCCTCTGCCCCCAATGCGGGGCGATGGTGGAGGAGACCCAACCCTCTACGCCTGCCAGGTCCGGACCCAATCGTCAATCTGAACGCGCGTCTGCCGGTGCGTCCTCATCTCGTCTACGGCAGATCCTCTATTGGGGGTTGGCGTTCGTCGTCCTCCTCGCACTCAGCGTGGCACTGGGAGCCTATTTTGGCGTCGGTGCCGGTGAGGAAGAGCGGGTACGACGGCTCGAGCAGGAGGTGGAGAGTCACTACCAGACAGGGCTTGAGCGTCTCGATGAAGGGAACTATCAAGTCGCCAAGGCTCAGTTCGAGTACGTGCTGCAGCTAGACGCGGAACACGTGGGGGCGCGGCAGGGCCTGGTCGAAGCGGAGGCGCAACTGACGATCGAACCGACACCAATCGTAGATCCGGGCGACTCCGTCATGGACGAACTGTACGCCGAGGCCCGCTCGCACTATGAGGCTGACGACTGGCAGGAAGCAGCCGCGGTTCTGACCTCTATGCGACAGATCGACCCTGATTACATGTCGGACGACGTGGAGGAGATGCTGTTCCAGAGCCGATACCGGGCTGGGATGACTTTGCTGGAGCAGGAGGAGTTCGAGTTGGGAATCTTCTACCTGGACCGGGCGGTGGCGCTGCGGCCCCTCGACGAGGAGGCCACTACCGAGAGGCGGCTGGCGAGGCAGTACCTCGACGCGCTCAACTACTGGGGCGTTGACTGGGAGGAGTGTATTGCGCGTTTTGAGGAGTTGTATGAGACCGCACCAGGGTACAATGATGTCTTTCAGCGGTTGCACGGGGCGCACATAGGGTACGCTGAGGCCTGGGAGAGTCGGAGGGAGATGTGCCCTGCTGTCGAGCAGTACGATGAGGCGCTCCGGCTGCTAGACAGCGACGCTGTGAAGAGGAGCCTTGCAGACGCCGCCGAGGTGTGTCGAAACGCAACACCGACACCCGTGCCAACCATCGAGGGAATGCGACCGATCACGACGACCACACTTCCTCCTGGATTCAACGCTGGGCGGCTGGCCTACCCGGTCTATGATTCGGCCCTGGGCGAGTGGCAGGTCTTCGCCCTCTTCGCCGATGGGCGCTTGCTGCAGGTGGCCTCCGGCGCGGATCAGCCGGCGTGGATGTGGAACGGCGGTGCCCTCGCCTATCGCAATCGCGTCTCGTTGGGGCTGTCGTTCGTATCGTCGCTGGAAGCGGCACCGCAGCGGTTGGCGTCGGGGAGCGGCCTGGCGTGGCCCACGTTTGCGCCTGACGGGAACAGAGTGGCCTACGCTGAGCGCGATGAGACCGGGCAGTGGCAGATCATTGTGGCTGCGATCGACGGGTCCGGCGAGCGGCGGCGCCACGCCAGCGGCTGGGGACCGGCCTGGGGGCCCAATGGTTTGCTGGCCTGGACCGGGTGCGAGCCGGACGATCCTGAGGCGTGCGGGATCTTCATCGACAACCCCGACGACGATCAGCCGGGCACACGGGTCAGCGGGAGCGAGAATGATATCGGGCTCAGCTGGTCGCCGGATGGCAATCGGCTGGCCTATATGTCGAATCATACGGGTAACTGGCAGATCTATCTCTACAATCTCGAGGGGGGCTTCGAGGTACTGACCGATGACTCGGCCCTGGACGGACTGCCGGCCTGGGCCCCGGATGGCTCTGCCATTGCCTTCGTTTCGAATCGCGACGGCGCGTGGGGTATCTATCTAATGAGCCCGGCGGGCGAGGACCCCCGGCAGGTGATCTCCTTGGGGCCTAACCTGCCCAACTGGACCCAGCAGCGGCTCTCCTGGGGGCCTTAGCTTGACGAGAGCCCTCAAAGGCGGTATACTATCGAGTGGCGGGGCGTGGCGCAGACGGCTAGCGCGCTGCGTTTGGGACGCAGAGGTCGCCGGTTCAAGTCCGGCCGCCCCGACTGGCCGGGTACGTGCGGGCGTTGCAAAATGGTATTGCCGCAGCCTTCCAAGCTGCTGTTGCGGGTTCGATTCCCGCCGCCCGCTCTGAACGTCGCTCTCCTCAGCGGTTGGTGAAAGCCAGCCGCTGAACGGTGAAAGACCCCAAACGGGCCCATAGCTCAGTGGACAGAGCGGCCGGCTCATAACCGGTTGGTCCTTGGTTCGAATCCAAGTGGGCCCACTTTTGGACACGTTTCAGACAGATACTTGTCTGGTGGGTGAATACGTGCAACGCGAACCGCTTGACCACCTCAATGGCAGACAAGAAGAGCAATCAACCTGAGTCGCCTAGTGAGAAGCAGAAGCCCTCAACACTTGGGCTAGGAACTGTTGCGACTTTGTGGCTGTGGGGAGCCTTGCTCTTGTTCACTCCTCAGTACTTGGGCATCATCCATCCTTGGAGAATCCTCTTTTTCGTCATCGGAGGTCTTGGAATCATCATAAGCTTCGCAGGCGCGCTTCTGGAGCTCGGCAAACTGTGGGACTCGGAAGGTCTAGAGTATTGGGGCGTAAGTCTGGTGTTTATGATTCCAGCTGCTGCCCTCTACGTTGGAGTATGGCAGCAGCTCATTGACCATCCTTTTGTGGTACCTGCCAAGATTGCCTTCTTGTTGCTGACTGCCGTTGGCGGCAGTCTCTTTTTTCATGGGGTTCCCTATTTCTTCTGGGAATCTGGTGTCGATGCCCAACATCCCGCCGCTGGAGATGAGTTTCCGGAACCGGATCACAAGACGGAGAAGGCCACAAAGGCTAAGTTGTTTCAAGTCATCGCAAACGTCATAGTCGCTCTGCTATCCTTGGCGACGGCTGTTGTGACCCTGGTTAGCAAGCTTGCTCCTGCTTCCACTTCCTGATTTCGATGTCACTTCGCTAACCTGATCTGGCGCAAAGCCTCCTCCAGTACCTCCGTAAGCAGATCCTCGTTGAGTGCGTCACCAATGGGTTGATCACGGCTCAGCATCGCTATTCGTTCTCCCACATCCTCCGTTGAGAGTACTGAGAGTACGCTGTAGGCCGCATCCGTCACTAGCAAGCTCGACTGCATTAGGTTCTGGCTCACTGCCTTCAGGTCAGCTACGTCCCCACAGCCCCTCGGCGCATCCCGTCCCGATTGCAGGGAGCCTGAGTTATCCTCGTGGTGTCTTCGATTTTGTCCGCGTCTCGTTCGTCCGCCGCTCCGTCAGGTCGTGATGGGGGCGGACTGTGTTCAGGCTGAGGAAGTTTGCAGAGTCCGATCCTGATAGTATAATGTGTTGATAGGGGCCTGATCCTTGAGAACCCTCAGGAGTTCGTCGATGCAGAAAGACACAACGTACCGCTTTGACTCTATCGATGAGGAGCAGCTACGCCTGTCGGCGCGGCTCAGCCCAGGCCAGCGCATCCAACGGATGCTTGACGCGCGTGAGTTGGCCGTGGGATTGATCCGCGGGCGACTACGCCGTCGCTATCCCGGCCTCCCCTCTCGCGAGTTGAACCTGAAGGTACTGGAGGAGATTGAGCGTGCCCAACGAACGTCCCGCCGATCTTAGCCTCTTTGTCGACATCCTCCACACCTTGGAACACATCGAGGCACCGTACATGATCATCGGGGCCTTCGCCGCCACGGTGTATGGCATCACGCGGGTGACCTACGATATTGACATCGTGGTGGACCTGGACGAGGAACACATCCAGGCCCTGGCGGCCGCCTATCCGCTGCCGCGCTACTACGCCGACCCAGTGCAGATGCGCAACTCCATTCGGATGGGCATTATGTTCAACATCATAGACACAGAGAGGGGGGAAAAGGCCGACCTGGTGCCGCTAAGCATGGCCTCGCCCTACAGCCAGGCGTTCCGGCGGCGCGTGCGGCAGCGTGTCGACGTACCCAGTGCCGAGCCCTTTGAGGTCTGGTGTGCGCGTCCCGAGGACGTCATTGTCGGGAAGCTGATGGCCTGGGCTGAGGGACGCTCACGCAAGCACGAGACGGACATCCGCGAGATGATGGTCTATCACTATCTGGGCATTGATCCCGAGCAGAGCGCTGCCTTCGATGAGTCTTATGTGGACGCCGAGGCTCTGAGGATGGGCGCGGACATTGCCGCACTCTGGGAAGCCATCAAGGCCTCCGCCAAGAAAGAGGCGGTCGAATGATGTGGACTGCCCCGATGTTCGTCTCGGCCGGCAGGCATTCATAGCGGAACTGGAACGGCGACCGCAACCGGTTGGTCCTTGGTTCGAATCCAGGTGGGCCCAGTTCTGACCCCGTTTTGAATGCAGCTCTGCATCATGTAGCAATCCCACAACAAAAACTGCTGAACACCGAAGATCCTCAGACGGCCTATCGGCCCCGTTTATGCCTGCTTTGGAGGTTGGCGATTATGAATCAGCAAGGTGTCGCGACTTCCCGATTTGGTGAAGACCGCGTCGAGGAGTTCGGGGATCAGTACGTCGTCTGCTACGATCGCGGCGACCCGGAGAAGAGCGAGAATGTTGCCGCGTGTAAGGCGTTTTGTGGCTCTCCCGGAGAGGGAGTGCACAATGTCAACAGGTTGGCGGATGTCGATGCGCTCATCGCCGACGCTAGCGGAAGAGCGCTCGTTCTGATCGAGATAGAGGAGCGGCCGAGCTCCCCGAAGAAGAGCGTCGGCGATATCTTCGCGTTGGCGATGTCGAATCACGTGGCGGTCGACCGGGGCGATCAAGCGTACTTCAGCATTTGGGCCTATACGCAAGCCATCATCGCGGGCGTGCTGCCGGAGAAGGGGGCGCGTCGTGAGAAGGTCGAGGCATTCATCGCCGCCCGGCTTGCTTCCTTTCACAGAGAGAAGCACGAGCTGAGTCTTCGCAATGTGCGGTTGGTATATCGAGATTCGCTCGAGGCTGCTCTGGACGACACCCTCTCGTACGTAGAAGCAGCGCTTGCTGAAGCCCACTCGATCGAATGACCGCAGGATTGGAGTCGGCGCGGCGATCCTCTTATCTGAAGCAAGATCAGTTGCCGAGTCCACTGCCGGGAGCATAATCAGGGAACTCTGTCTGAAGACTACGCCAAGTCTGATTCTGCGACGGACGGGTGATCGCAGAGCGTGATATGGGCAAGCCGGAGACGGCAGAGGTCTCACTGGACCCGCCACGAAGCTTTTTCTCTGCTCTGCGACAGGATCCGGCCAGTTTCGTTGATGTGATGCGACTGGCAGCCGCTGTGAAGTGGTGTGAGATGCACGAAGTCTCACAGGCCAAGGTCGCGGAGATCGCCGGATTGTCATGGAGCGAGTTCCTGTCAGCGCTTACACGGTTCGGCGTCCCACCTTTCCAGCACGATGCCGACGAGGTGGTGGCTGAGGTTGAGGGTGACTGAGCGTTGGGTGTTGAGCGCCTCGCCCATCATTGTCCTCGCACGCGTGGGTCAAGAGCACCTGTTCGACGCCTTGCCCAATGAGGTCGTGGTTCCCTGCGCCGTTGCTCAGGAAGTTGGGCGGGGCCAATGGACGACTCTGCTCGCCGCGCTATCGCCAGGCCTGGGATCTTGGCATCGGTGGGGCGGAGCAGGTGAAGGAGAAACGACCGCATGGTCACGCTTTCCCGTGACACAGCAGAGGACGTCGAACGGATGCAGATCGAGCATCTGCGGCGTCTTCCGGCCTGGCGCAAGCTGGCGCTTGTGGGCGAGATGAACCGTACGGTACAGACGATGGCCCTGGCCGGCCTGCGTCAGCGTCATCCTGACGACACGCCAGAACAGCGCCGTCGTCGCCTGGCTGCCCTGCTTCTGGGATCGGAGCTCGCCACTCGTGCCTATGGCCCCGGCCCCGAGGAGGCGTGATGCTGGCCGGGCCCATCGAAGTCACAATGCTGGTGATCGACGCCCTGGAGGGCCTTGGAGTGCGCTATGCGATCGGGGGCGTCGCGAGGATACTCGAGTACGTCAGGTTCTGACTCAGAGCTTTCAGGCCCGCCCTGTCCTTGCAGCGCTTCAAGCTGTAGGTCGTTTGGGACCCGCGAACGACGGAAGGTCGTCTTCGAGCTCCACCATGCTGCATAGGGGAGGCGGACGGACACACGGCTGCGGAGGTCATCGAGGGGGGGGAACGCGCTCAGCTGAAGCTGTGACGCCAGCTTATGATTCGCCACGGACGCAAATCCTTGACCTGGTTGTGAGGACAGGATATAACTGGATTAAGTAATCGATCAACTGATGTGAAGGGATAGATGCCATTCAGCGCAAGATCAGTGCCACGGACGCGCGGATCCACTTCGGGAGGGTGATGCGCGATGCTGTAGAGAAAGAGGAGCCCATCATTGTGGAGCGCGGCGGGAAGCCGCACGTGGTCGTGATATCCATCGACGCGTACGAGCGTCTGATGGCGACACAGGAGGATCAAGAGGTTGGCGGAAACTCGCGAGCCACGCCCGGGAGCAAGTGCGGACCGACCTGGGCGATCGGAAGCTGGCGCCGCCGGCAGAAATGCTGCGACAGGCGCGAAAGCAGCGCGATGAACAACTCTCCCGTCTGCGTTGACGCCAGCCTGGTGATACGCCTGGTTGTCGATCCTGGCGATGAGCTTGTTCGATCCAAGTGGGAGCGGTGGGACAGCGAGAACTGGCATATCGCGGCACCCACGGGTCTCCTACACGAGGACAGCAACGCGCTGTCTCGCTATCAGCGAACGGGAATGATGAGCCGTGCGGCGGCGCGGTTGGCCCTGAAAGCCACGCTTTCCCTGCCTCTGCAGCTGTATAGAGACACTGAGCTCCATACGAGGGCGCTCGATCTGGCCGAGCATCTGTCCCTGCCGGCGGCCTACGATGCGCATTATATAGCGCTGGCCGACTGGCTCGGCGCGGAGTTCTGGACTGCAGACCAGCGCCTCGCGGGCACCGTGCAGGATGCATTGCCCTGGGTGCGCGTGGTGGAAGCGAGAAGCTAGCCCGGCACATGCCTAGGGCCTGCTGTTACTCTCTGACGCCCTTGTTCACGCCCAAGAGGAAAGCAAATATCGGAGCTGTGCCTGCTGTGTTTCGGACCTTGACGCCGGCAGGTTGAAGTGCCGTCACGATAGGTGCCGGGCCGGGCACACACATACACTCGTATATGGAGGATTGATCCCATGCCATTCTCGGAAGCGCAGTGCCAGCAGTGCCGCGACGATTTTCCCTCACTGAAGCGCAAGGTCAACGGCCAACCGCTGGCCTACCTGGATGGGCCAGGGGGCACGCAGGTTCCCCAGACTGTCATCAACGCTGTGAGTGAGTACTATGAGCGCTACAATGCCAACGTCGGGGGCCCGTTCGTCACCTCGGTCGAGACGGATCAAATGATGCGCCGGTCACGCGAAACCGTGGCCGCATTTCTGGGCGCGCCGAGCTGGCGAGAGATCTCGTTCGGCGCCAACATGACGACGCTGAATTTCGCCCTGAGCCACGCCATGGGCCGGGCGATGGCGCCCGGGGACGAGGTCGTCATCACCGCGCTCGACCATGAGGCCAATCGCGGCCCATGGCTCACCCTTCGCGAACGGGGTGTGGTGGTCAAGGAGGTCAGTCTGCGGCCCGACGCTACCCTGGACCCGGAGGACCTGGCGCGGAAGATCGGCCCCCGCACCAGGCTGGTGGCCATGGGCTATTCATCGAACGCCTTTGGCACCGTGAACGACGTGACGCTGGCCCGCAACCTGGCGCGCGATGTGGGCGCCTACCTGCTGGTCGACGCCGTGCACTTTGTGCCCCACTTCCCTGTGGACGTGATGGCCCTCGATGCCGATTTCCTGCTCTGTTCGGCCTACAAATTCTACGGCCCTCACGTCGGCGTCCTCTACGCCCGACCGGGGCTGCTGGAGCAGTTCCAGACGGACAAGCTGCGCGTCCAGTATGACGAAGCGCCCTACCGCATCGAGACCGGCACCCTGAACTTCGCGTCCATCGCGGGGACGGCGGCCGCGGTCGAGTACCTGGCATCCTGGGGGCAGGGACCGGACCTTCGGGCCAGCCTGGAGCTCGCCATGGAGGACATCGCTGCCTACGAGCACGAGCTGGCGCGCACCTACTATGAAGGCGCCTCAGCCATCCCCGGCGTGACGGTATGGGGGCCGGGATTCGACTCCCGGCGCCGCTCGCCGACGGTATCCATCACGATCGACGGCCTTCATCCCCGGGACGCGGCCCGTCAGCTGGCCAAGCAGGGCCTTGCCGTGTGGAGCGGGCACTTCTACGCGCTGCGACCTATTGAGGTCCTGGGCTTGGCGGATGCAGGGGGCGTCATCCGGGTTGGTATCTCGATGTACAACACCCGCGCCGAGATCGAGCGGCTGCTGGAGGCGCTGGAAAGCCTGGCTGCCTGACGCTGCGCTTGACAGAGGCTCTGTGGAAGTAGCTCTTCCCGGGCCCTGGGGTCGAAGACCGCGCCGGTGATCGACTGCCTGACGTCTTGAGTTTCAAGCCCCTGGCGCAACCCGGGAAGGGGTCGAGGGTCGATGTCGTGTCCCAGTTCAAACGGCCTGTCAAGTTGCACCCTTGGTGCACCGCCCGTCGCTGGCGCGGCCTGGCCGAACTGGAAGGGTGCCCCATGCGGTTGGTCCTTGGTTCTAGTCCAAGTGGGCCCATTCTTGACTCCCTCTTGAATGCGCGATTGCTGCTGTTGGAGGAAGCTCACTCAGTGAGAAGCGGCAGCCAAAGGTGATGGTTCTCTGGCCTGAGGAGAGACAAGATCGGGGGTGCCCTCTCTTCTTCCTACATCAGATCCAGCAGCGCGAGGAATGCGGCCGGGCTGAGAATGACGATGTCCTTATACACCTTGACCTGGAGGAGATGATCATCTCCACTAATGATGTAGGCAGCTCCCCCGGCGATGGCGCATTCTAGCACACGGTTGTCGGCGGGATCGTCTTCGATTACGTCCAAGGCGAGCCGTGGCTGGACGACGCGGGCCACCCTCCCAAACCGCTCAGCGAACGCAGTGACGTCATCGGGTGAGCTCTTGAGATACTTCTTCACGCGTGGGTACTGCAGGGCGCGCTTAAGCTCGCTGAGAAGCGGGGGGGAGGTGACGACCTCAAACTGGTCCGCCTCCCAACGGCTTATGATCTCCGCTGGCGGGCCGCCGGGAGAGAGAAGCGCACTCACGATGACGTTCGTGTCGAGGACGACGATCATGCGTTCTTCAGCCTTCTGCGCGCGTCGCCGCTACCGCCTCCTTGGCCAAGCGGTCCGCTTCCTGGGGTGAGAGATCAGCCTGCTTCTGTAGGTTCCGAACAAGATCAAAGAATTCTTCACGTTGACGCTGCCAGTTCGCATAGACCTCGACAGGCACCACGGCAGCCGCGGGTTTCCCGTAGCGGCTGATGATGTAGCTATCGCCTTGATGCTGCACCCGTTCAACAATGGTGCTGAACCTCTCCCTGGCTTCGGTTACGCCTACTGTTTTCTCCATTAGATGTCCTGCCTTACTATCCTATTCTGTACATATCTAACATTATGTACATTTTTAAGCGTTCTGTAAGCCCTTGTCAAGTCACCGCTCTGAGGATCAGCGTCTCCAGCACCAGGTCGCCGAAGTAGTCCCGCAGCTGTTGCTTCACGTCCCTGGAGACGTTTGTGCGCGCAGAGAGGGTACGGTGCACACCCCCAGGATCCGCAGGTCGGGACTCAGGGCCGTCTGCTGCACCCTATCGATCGTCTCCTGGAGCTGGACCAGGCCGGTGAGAGCGAAGGGGTCGGTCGAGTGCCACCATGGGCTTGTCGCTCTTGCTGAGCGCTGGCCTGGCTTGCCCAAGGAGCTATCGAAGTGACGAGTACCGCGCACAGCTTTGTCGAAACCGTGAACTGCCCTGGATGGCTGCTAAGGCATCATCAGCCGTAGCATCAGCGGACCTAGCCCGTGCCGGCGTGGGCACTTTTAGCTGTCACCGGTGTCGACTTCTGATTGTCGCTTGGTGTATCTAGGCGCTCATCAGTGTCCGCTTGTGCGCCCTCATCGTCGCTGAGCCCTGCAATTCGCTTTTCTGGGCCCTCCGTTGAGCGCAGGCTGTAGATGGCATCCATCACTGTGAGGCTCGAGTGCATCAGGTTCTGACTCACTGCTTCCGGGTCAGTCATATCCCCGCAGCGCCCTGCTCAAACTATCGGAGAGGCTCGATGCGTCCGTTCTCTTAGGCGACCTCTACCAGGGAAGCGGATCCCGGGTGCTTTGCCTGGATGGGACCTTCGGATGGGGCTAGAATCTTGTTGCGAGAGAGCTGCCGAAACGATGGAGGTCAGATTGATGCTAGGTCTGGAGCGTATT
>CAZGSX010000013.1:0-18048 GCA_964528475.1 uncultured Anaerolineales bacterium | reverse complement strand
GGCTCTGGTCGAGTTCATCAGGTCGATGATCGTGGGGGTCCTGGCCACGCTAGTCTGGCTGCTGGCCGTGTGGCTAACGGCGCGGGCTGGGTGGGGTCTGGGCGGCCTGCTTCTGGTAGGGTATGTCGCGTGGGCGGCAGCCATTGCGGCGATCTTTGCCCTGCAAGCGGTGCTCTGAGCTGATGGCGGCGCACCCTCACGGGCACTGGCGAAAGGAGGCGGGCCCCGGCGCTTCCGGTTGTCGATCTGGTGTGTCCGCAAGGCGACATCGAGGCGAGACGAACCTGTGACTTGTCACTGCCGGTTAGCCACGGTAATATGTGGGCTATAGTTGAGCAGGGATACGCCAGGCGACGCACCGATCCAAGACGAAGCTCGCCGAGACGTGGCAGACGTCATGTACCAGCCGAATGACGCGACGACGGACCCCGACTCAGTCCCGCGACGCGACCTCTCTCTGGTGGGGCTCCTGGTTGCCCTGGGACTC
The DNA here is from genome assembly GCA_964528475.1 of uncultured Anaerolineales bacterium. Lineage (GTDB taxonomy): Bacteria > Chloroflexota > Anaerolineae > B4-G1 > B4-G1 > SKLM01. The sequence continues at coordinate 17,561 of CAZGSX010000013.1, read as the reverse complement.
GCCATCCACGCCCAACGCCTCCTGCCGCGCGAGGGGCACGAGCTGCGTGCCCTGATCCTCTACTGCCTGGCGGTGGGTGCCTTCTTGTGGGGGCTCGGAGGTCGGACGGAGGAACCAGAGCGGGCGGGTCCCGGTGAGCCCAAGCCGGTGCAGAAAGCTCCCAGTGAGCGCGAGGGCCAATCGCCATGGGTCCGCGCCGGCTTGGTGCTGCTCTGCGTCTTTTTCGCCCTGGTGGCGTACCGGCAGTTTGGCGGGAATGACCTCTCGACAGGCGGGCTGCTGGCGTGGGGGGGGTCAATCGTGGCCTACTGCCTCGCGGCAGCTGGGCTCTCCCCGTCATCGGCCGTGCTCCGGAGACTCCGGCAGGGGACATCCCGCATGTGGCGGCGAGTGCAGTGTGACGACCTCTGCCTGTGGCTACCACGAACCGCTCTGCTGCTGACCGCCGTGACGCTAGTGGCCATCTTCTTCCGCGTATACCGGCTGCCTGGCGTGCCCGCCGAATTGACCAGCGACCACGCCGAGAAACTCCTCGACGTGCACGACGTGCTTCAGGGGGCGCGCCCCATCTTCTTTCCGCGGAACACCGGCCGCGAGGCCATGCAGTTCTACCTGACGGCCGCGCTGATCCGTTTCACACCCCTGTCCATTGGCCACCTGGCCCTGAAGGTTGGCACAGCCCTGGTGAGCATCATCACCGTTCCTCTGGTCTACTGTCTGGGGCGCGCCGTCTACGGCCGCAGGGTTGGCCTTCTGGCGGCTGGGTTCGCCGCTGTCTCCCGCTGGCACGTCGTCATTAGCCGCGTCGGTCTTCGCTTTCCCTTCACTCCGCTCTTCACCGCTCTCACACTCACCTTCTTGTTCCGCGCGTTTCGACACAACCGGCGTCGGGACTGGCTGGCTTGCGGGCTCGCCCTCGGAGCGGGTCTCCACAGCTACACTGCGGTGCGCATCCTGCCGGCGCTACTGGTGGTTCTCACCCTGACGAAGGCGGGCTTTGATCTAGTAAGTTGGCTGCGGAGACGAATACTCGGCTGCGACGGCGCGCTGCAGACCCCTGTCGAATGGACCGCCCTGTCCGCCGGCTTCTGGGGCAACGCGCTGCTGGGGGCTGGGGCCTCGGTGCTCGTCTTCCTGCCCCTGCTGCGTTACTGGCGGGATCAGCCGCACATGTTCTGGTTCCGGGCTATGACGCGGGTATCTGAGGTGGAGCGAAGTCTGCCTACGCGGCCCTGGTTGGTGCTGGCGCGGAATGTGGTCGACGCGCTCTTGATGTTTAACTACCGCGGTGACGACGTTCCGTTGAACAGCGTCCGGGGCGACCCGACTCTGGGCCCTGTGCTGGGCGGCCTGTTCGTCCTGGGGATCGTGGTCGCCTTCTGGCAGCTCCTGCGACGTGGCGACCGGCGTGCCGTCTACCTGCTGGTGGCTCTGGTGGTGATGGTGCTGCCTTCCGCCATGAGTGTGGCGTTCCCCGAGGAGAATCCCAGCGTGGTGCGCGCCGGTGGTGCGATCCCGATCGCCGTGCTGCTGGCCGCGCTCCCCCTGGACGTTGTGCTGAGGAGGTTCGATGGCCAGCTCCCGGGCCCGTCTGGGCTGCTGGGAGCCAGCGTATCGGTCGGGCTTGTCTTCCTCGCCTCAGCTGGAGTAACGCACCGCTGGTATTTCGGTGAGTACGACCGCCAGTATCGCCGCTGGACGTGGAATACGACGGACATGGGGAGAGTGGTACGCGGCTTTGCCGACAGTGTTGGCGACCTCGCTCACGCCTACCACATCCCGTACGATCATTGGGCGGACACGCGCAATATCGGCATCAACGCCGGAGATATCACCTGGCGTAACGAAGTCGACGACCTCGAGGCCCTGCGCGATCATGCAAGCGATCCTGCGGCCAAGCTCTATCTCCTCCACATCAGCGATCGGGAGTCCCTTAATGCTCTTCAGCAGCACTTCCCTCTTAGCCAGGTGAAACGCCATCGGTCAGACGTGCCCAGATGGGACTTCCTAATCGTCGTCGTGCCGGCCCGAGAAGGGGCCCTGCGGTGGTCGACGCCCTCCAGGGATCCCGGTGGCCGGCCCCCTCCGATCGCTGTGTTACAGGTGGAAGCGGACTCATCTAGGGAGCCATCCTCTCTGTTTCGACGCTAGAGGCATGACGTCATACTCGGTCGACGCGGCCCAGGACGAAGGCAGCTTCCGCACGATGGGCCGAGCCATCCAGCGACCAGGGCGTATGGGTCACCTGGTCAGAGTGGGTTCTTCGCCACCGTTTATTGCAGTGGCTGGCAGGAGCGGTATAGATGGTGATGCAGCAACACAGAAGCGACGTGTCGCACGGCCGGGCGATGCACCGGGTAGAGGCCACGCGTGGCGCTGGAGATAGAAGAATAGTTAGGAGGGGATGCCCATGCCGTTGACACCAGACCGGATGGATAAGCTTCAGTCCCGGATTCAAGAGAAGGACATCGCTACCACCTGCCCCGCGTGCGCGAGCGCGAACTGGGTGGCTAGCGAGATCATCGCGCTGCCCCTTCGGACACGGACCAAGCCGACTAAGGAAGGGCTGCAGATGCCATTGTCGAGCTGAGGTGCGACACCTGCGGGTTCATCCGGCTGTTCTCGGCACTCAAGACGGACTTGCTGTAGGCACGAGCAGGTGGGAGGCATATGGCGAGACCCTGTGCCGGCCACCAGACGCTGTTTTCGAAGGCCTGATTGCACAGGGGGATGATTATGCTATAATAGCGGGCGATGTTGGGGCGTGGCCAAGCGGTAAGGCACGGGATTTTGGATCCCGGGATCGTAGGTTCGAATCCTACCGCCCCAGCTTCCGTGCTATGGCTTGGAACGCGATGCCGAGAGCCAGTACCTTCCCCAGCCGTGGTCACCCACGGCTGTTTTCTTCTGCCCGCTCTGGATGAATCGGGGGGATGAATGCTCCCTGGAGATGTGCTGTCGAAGGTCTTCCCGTTCGCTTTGTGGATCTGGGCGACATGATTTCGTACGGTGACCAGGCGCGACCCCGTGGGTGAGGAGGTGGATGTGGATCTTTCCGTGTTGATTCTGGCGGCCGGTCAGGGCGTCCGGATGAAGTCCAACCTACCCAAGGTCCTCCATCCGCTGGCAGGGCGCCCGATGATTCTCCACGCCTTGGAGACTGCGCGCAAGCTGACGGGTGCGGCACCGGTGCTCGTCGTAGGACATGGGGCCGAGGCGGTGGAGCGTGTCGTCGGGGATGGGGTGGAGACGGTGGAGCAGGAAGAGCAGCTGGGGACGGGTCACGCCGTGCTCCAGGCTCGGGACCTGTTGCTGGGAAGCGCGGATCTCGTGTTGGTCTATTACGCTGATATGCCGCTCCTTCGTGAGGAGACATTGGCCCAGTTGGTCGATCGTCAGCGGGAGAACGACGGCCCGATCACGATGTTGACCGTGATCCGGGATAACCCTCAGGGGTTTGGACGTGTGGTTCGCGATGGGGAGCGGGCGATCAAGGCGATTGTGGAGGAAGCGGTGGCCACCCCCGAGCAGCTGGAGATCTCCGAGCTGAATGCGGGAGTCTACTGCTTCCAGGCGGACTGGCTCTGGGAGCACGTCGACCAGATATCATTGACGCGCCCGAAGGGTGAGTATTATCTCACCGACCTGGTGGAGATGGCGGTCGAAGAGGGTCGCAACGTCGAGGGAGTTGTGACTGAGGATGCCTCCGAGGTGCTGGGCATTAACACACGGGTGCACCTGGCCCAGGCGGAGCGCGTTCTACGCCACCGCATTAATGAGCGGTGGATGCGGGACGGGGTGACCATCGTTGATCCGGCGACCACCTATGTTGAGGCGGGTGTCACGTTAGGACGCGACACGACGTTGCAGCCAAACACGCATCTGCGAGGACGGACGAGGGTGGGGGAGGGCTGCGTCATCGGTCCCAACGCGGTCATTGAGGACTCGTCGATCGGCTCTGGCTGCGTTGTCCTCGCCTCGGTGGTGGAGGAGGCGGTCATGGAGGACGGCTCGGACGTGGGACCGTTCGGCCACCTCCGCCGGGGCGCCCGCTTGTGCGCGGGGGCGCACGTGGGCAACTTCGGCGAGTTGAAGGCGTCAACGCTCGGGCCGGACGCCAAGATGGGACACTTCAGCTACCTGGGTGACGCTGAGGTTGGCGCGGGGGCTAACGTGGGAGCGGGTACGATCACCTGCAACTATGATGGCGAGCGCAAGCACAGGACGGTGATTGAGGAGGAGGCCTTCATCGGATCGGACACGATGTTGGTGGCCCCGGTGCGGGTGGGCAAGGGGGCCAGGACTGGCGCTGGCTCTGTAGTCACGCACGACGTCCCTCCCGGCGCGCTGGTGTATGGCGTGCCAGCCCGTGTGCAGACGGAGGAGGACGACCAGGATGAAGAGTAAGGCTGACATCGATCATGACCGTCTGATCCGACTGGCTGCCACGGCTCGCGAGCGTGCTTACGCGCCGTACTCCGGCTACGCGGTAGGTGCCGCTGTGTTGGGCGAATCGGGCCGCGTCTATACCGGGTGCAACGTGGAGAACGCCGTCTATCCCCTATCCATGTGCGCGGAACGGATTGCTGTCTTCAAGGCTGTCAGCCGGGGCGAGCGTGCCTTTCGCGCTGTCGCCGTGGTGACGGAGAATGGAGGAGCGCCCTGCGGCTCATGCCGGCAGGTGCTGCGCGAGTTCGGTGAGGACACGTCAGTGATCATCGCCGACAAAGAGGGGAATTGGCGCGAAACCAGCGTGGCCGATCTTCTTCCGGACAGCTTCAGTGCGCTCGACCTGGGATGATTTTCCACCGTTAACGGCGATTCTTCTGCGTAAGTCTTCATTGGGTTTGGCAGAGGAGGCTGGGGATTTGGGATCTGTCCGCTGAGATGCCGAAGTGGGAGGCTCGATTTCGGATCATGGGAGATGTTCGGATCGATGATAAGCAGGACGGTTGGAAGCGTGAGAACTGAAGAGAGGAGTAATTAGTATGGGTCTGCATCAAGCCGACTGGGTTCTGGATGGCATGTCTCTAGATCGACCCAATCCAGCCCGCATCTGGGACTATTTGTTGGGAGGAAACCACAATTTCGCCGCTGATCGGGCTGCGGCGGAGAAGATGATCCAGCTGCTGCCCCGAGCGCAAGAGGCCGCCGTGGTGCAACGCGCCTTTCTCCGCAGAGCGATCGATCTGTTCACCGCTGAGGGGATCGATCAGTTTCTCGACGTCGGGTCCGGTCTGCCCACGGAGGGGAACGTTCATGACCTGGCGCGGGCGACCATTCCCGACGCGCGGGTGGTGTACGTGGACATCGATCCCGTGGTCATTGCGCACAGCCGAAAGATGCTTGAAGACGATCCGCTGGCTACCATCATCGAGGCTGACCTCCGCTACCCGCAGTCCATCCTTGAGCATGAGGAGGTGGCGGAGCTACTCAACTTTGAAGAACCTCTGGGCTTGACGATGACGTCGATCCTGCACTTCATCCTGGATGACGATCTAGCCTATGGTGCCACCCGTACGATGGTGGAGGCGGTTGCCCCGGGGAGCTACGTGGCCTTGACCCACGCTCTGAGGGAGGAGGAGAGCCAGGATGTGATGGACCAGGCGGTCGAGGAGTACAAGGCGGCGGCCAACACGAAGACGCGGTGGGAAGATGAAATCGAGGCATTCTTCGACGGTCTCGAGATGATCGAGCCAGGGGTGGTTCGCGCCCCGCTCTGGCGACCGGAGGATCCCGAGGACCTGCTGGTGGATGATCCGAGGAGCTACGTTGGATTGGTTGGGGTGGGACGGAAGGTGTAGGGGAGGCCGATTGTCACCCGCCATGGATGTCGATCCGCTGCTGTGCGGTGCACGACACCGGGGTGGCGGGCGACCAACCAACCAAGTTGGTCCTCAGTACATCGCGGGTGGCGAGCTAGGGAGCTTGTCTGGATGACCACAGGCCCTGACGATCTGCGCTGTTTTCTCGACCAATGCTCGACGGCCGTCATTGACGGCTGGTATAGAGCGATGCGCGGCTCCGCGGTTGCTCTGCGCTCTCCCTCAGAGGTTCGCGCCTACCTCTCCGACCTGTGGGATCGGGCGACGGAGTTTCTGCTCCAGGAGGATGGTTGCCCCGGGGACGCCGAGGCCATTGGAGAAGCATTCATCCCCCTGCGCGTCCGGACCGAGGATGTAGGTAAGATCCCGCAGGTGCTCATTGCCGCACTGCTTGAGGACGTCCCCGCCGCAGTCGAGGGGGCTCTCCAGGCGCGGCTGCCCACGTTGATTGCAGGGGTGATGAGCGGCCTGTTTCGAAGGGGCACCGGGAAGTTGCTGGAGCAGCAGGAGGAGATCCGGGCCGCGTACGCGCGCTCCCTTCAACAGGTGCAAGAGGAGCTGCGGATCAAGGACGCCGGAATACGGAGCTCCATCAACGCCCTGATGATGCTGGACCTACAGGGTGAGGTCACGTATGTCAACCCCGCCTTCCTAAAGATGTGGGGTTACGAGAGCGAGCGCGAGGTCCTGGGTAGGCACGCCTCACGTTTCGGCGAGTGGGCAGGGGATATTGAGCGGGCAGTGCAGGTTCTGTCGGAGGACGGAGGCTGGATCGGGGAGCTGGTTGCCAGGCGCGCGGATGGCTTGCGCTTCGATGTGCAGGTCTCCGTAAGCCCTGTTCGTGACCCGGCGGGACGAATGGTACAGGTGATGGCGTTCTTTGTCGACATCACCGCCCGCAAGGAGAGCCAGCAAGCCCTCCAGCGTCGGGCTCTCCAGGCGTCGTTCCTAAACACTATCGGTGAGGAGATTGCCGCGGAGCGAACCACCGAGGGCGTGTTTCGGCGGGCTGTGACGCTGGCCCGAGAGACGTTTGACTTCTATCAGGTTGCCGTTCTGTTGCTCGATGCTGCCAGCGAGACGTTGAGAGTGGCCGCCGTGGCGGGTCCGGAGGAGGTGGTGGCGTGCTGTGGCTCCCGCTCCAGATCCGCGCATTCTGGCATCACGGGGTGGGTGGCGCGAGAGAGGCGCACGGCGCTGGTCAACGACGTCCGCGTCGATTCCCGTTATGCGAACCGCTCCGTGAGACCCACGGCCACAGGCTCTGAGCTGGCGGTGCCGATCATTCGTGGGGGTGAGGTGCTCGGCATCATCGATGTGCAGAGTCCGGAGGTGGGCGCGTTCAGCAGTGACGATCAAGTGGTACTCGAGACTCTGGCTGATCAGGTCGCTGTTGCCTTTGAGAATGCTCGGTTGTACAAGAGCCTTCAGGCGGAGCTGGCCCAGCGCAGGAAAGCGGAGACGGCGCTGCAGACAAGCGTACAGCGCCTGAGAACGGTGCACGAAATCGACCAGTCGATCCTGGAAGCGAAGTCGAAGGAGGAGATAGCCGGGATCATCGTGCACGAGCTACAGAAGTTGGTCCCGTGTGAGCGGGTCAGCATCGACTTGGTGGACTGGGAGAGAGGTGAGCTGACCGTGCTGGCGGCCATCCAAAGCGTCGGGGAGGGCCGGGCGCGCGCGGGAGAGACGTTTCCCATCACGCACCCGGGCTGGTTGGACGAACTGTGGCAAGCGGATGAACCAGTGTACATCGCCGACGCTCGAGATCTCCCGTCGTCATCTCCCGTGGCGCGCACCCTTATCGATGACGGGATCAGATCGTGTCTCGTGGCCGCTATCGGCTTCGATAATGAGTTGATTGGGCTTCTCGCACTGGGTTCGCAGCGCCTACACGGCCTTGGCGTGGAGTACAAGCCCATCGTGAGGGAACTGGCAGACACGGCCGCCATCGCCATCCGGCAAGCGAGTCTGTTTGAGTCGGTTTGGAACCAGAAGGAGCGGCTGCGCCGCACCATGGCTCGCCTAGCGGAGGTCGAGGAGACCGAGAGACGGCGGGTGGTTCGGGAGCTGCACGACCAGGTGGGCCAGAACCTGACGGCCCTGGACCTCAGCCTGGCGACCCTCCGTTCGCACCTGGAGAGGCGCGGACTACGCGACCTGCAGGAGCAGATCGAAGGTTCCTTTTCCCTCCTGGAGCAGACGAACGAGAGCATCCGCGAGCTCATGCTCGATCTGCGGCCGTCCGTGCTTGACGACTATGGTCTGTTGTCCGCGCTTCGTTGGTACGGAAGCCGCTTCGCCTCGCGTACCGGTATTGAGGTTCGCGTGAGCGGTAGTGAGAGAGTCGCTCAGCGTTTGTCGCCCCATGTGGAGAACGCGCTTTTTCGCATCGCCCAAGAGGCGCTCAACAACGCTGCCAAGCATGCGCAAGCTGACAGGGTTTGGATCGACCTCAGGTCGAACGAGAGAAAGGTCCGGCTGGTGATCAGGGACGACGGCGTCGGATTCGACCCGCATAAGCTGGAGGTCAAGAAGGATAGCTGGGGTATGCTCACCATGCGGGAGCGCGCTGAGTCCGTGGGGGCACTGTGCCATTTTGAGTCTGCCCCTATGGAGGGCACCTGGGTTGCTGTGGACGTTCCCAAGGAGCTGGTCTCCTCTCCGCAGGGCGGTGAGACGAAGCGCAGCTAGACCATCATCGTCTGGATCCTCTTCAGCGGCATAGGCTTCACCGTCAGCACCTCGGTCAAGCCGACGTGCCGCACCTCAACCCGAACGGGCGTACCTTCCTCCGCACCAGCATAGCGCGCCGTCATCTGCGCCGCCTGTCGGATGTCCTCTTGGGGTGGATCGCCCGCGACCAGAGTGGTGGGCCCAGGCTTGTCGAGGGTGGTCATCAAGATGCCCTCCTCGCGTTGGTCGGCCAGGTACTGATTCTCCTCCCTGTGGCGTCCGACAATCACCTTGTGACCAGAGGGGAGGCGCAGGTGCCGCCCAATCGACAACAGAAAGGCTCGCTGGCTGGTCAGCGAATCTGGTCCCTCGTGATGCAGAAAGTCCTGCAGGCGGCGGGCGTAGTTCTGGTCGACCAGGAAACAGGAGCCGCCGGCTGGCTGCGGATAGGCGGTGATGCCGAACGCCTGGGCGAGCTCCATCTGAGGCTTACGGCTTCTCCCATGGAAGCCGTAGAGCTCCTCCCGATTCACCCAGCCTCGCTTCTCGGGAATGGTCGGCTCCAGAAGCTTGGCCGATAGGGGGCGCAGCAATAAGCCCTCGAGTCCGCTCTCTCGCTCCACCAGCTTCAGCGATGGCCGCATCTGGCTATTGGGCCGCTGAGCCAGGACCTCGCCCGTGAAGAGGAAGTGGTGGTCGTGTTCCTCCATCCACCTCCGGGCCTGGCGTAGCAGGAAGATTCGGCAATCGACGCATGGATTCATGGCAGACCCGTAGCCGTGCTTCGGGTTCAAGATCACCGGGATGTAGGATTCGAAAGCGTCGACGGTGACCAGCTCCAGCCCCAAGCTACGGGCCGCCTCCTCGGGCCTTGAAGGTGTGGCGGGCCCGCGACCCACGAGTCGATTTCGCCTGGCGTACGTTAGGCCGGTCCGCACGTGGAGTGGGGTCACGTCGATGCCCTGCTCCTGCATCACCCGGGTGGCCAGGATGCTATCCAGTCCCCCTGAGAGCATGCCCACGGCTCGTATTCTGTGCTGTGGAGTTGTGTCCTCTATCATCACGGGCGTGAGCATACCACACCCCGGTCAAGCGTCAACTCAACCTGTAAGGGGGGCGCGCTCGTCATTGCCGGACACACGCCGGGCCTGAACGATTCTAGGTCCAACATGTCTGGTTGGATGGAGCCGAATGGGGAGACCTCGTGCGCCTGAAGCATCGCGTATCCGAGGACGGGCTGTACTAAAGCCAGACGTCGCAACGGTGCGGACGGAGAACCCTTGCAGCGTCAAGATGTGAGGCGGGAGCCGTGCCCACGGGTGGGAGTTCAGCGAGCTTGTCCCCGGGTAGAGAGCACCATCCTCAGAGCGTTCATTCCGTGGCCTGGGACTGCTTCGTCTTTGAGACAGCTCCATGTTGGTGTACAATAGGGAGCGGGTTTCGAGGTGGCTGCCCGGCATACGGGCCAAGGTTCAACCACAGCATTCTGCGGTGCAGGGGACGACTGTGACTCATAGATCAGAGGGAAAAAGCAGGTCCGCGAGCAAAGGCTGGAGTCTAGGCGCGTCGCTTATCGTGCCGACCGTGCTCGTGGTCGCTATTCTGGTCCTCGTGGCCGGCTTGCGTTCCACTTTGCAGGCTACGGTCTCTAGATTGGCGGATCTACTTCCCGTGGGCTATGCCTTTGCCGCGGGTATGGTAGCGACCGTGAACCCTTGTGGTGCGCTGATGCTGCCCTCTTATATCCTGTTCCACCTGCGTGCCGACGATGAACGTGAACTGCCGACTGCGGAGGGCGTGCTGAGGGCCCTCCGGCTTGCAGTCGCGACCACAGCTGGATTTGCCGCGATCTTCGGTGCGGTGGGCGTGGCCGTGGGCGTGGGTGGACGGTGGCTGCTGGGGTTCTTTCCCTATGCTGGCTTCATCATCGGTTTGGCGCTGGTCGCCTTGGGAGTGTGGATGCTGGTATCGCACAGAAGCTTGGGCATTCTGGCGGCCAGCCGCGTGTCGGTCGCGCCGACACGGTCTCCCCTGGGCATGATGACGTTCGGTGTCGCCTATGCCATCAGCTCCCTGAGTTGTACCCTGCCCGTGTTTCTGGTCGTCGTCGGCGGGGCGCTGACGGCGGGGAGTTGGGTCACCTCTCTGACCCAGTTCATGGGGTATGCGCTGGGCATGGGCGCGGTCTTCGGGGTGCTGGCCGTCGGGACTACTCTATTTCGCCAAGCTGTGGAGGGAGCGTTACGCCGACTCATGCCCCACGTGCATCGGATCAGCGCCTTGTTCCTGGTGGGCGCTGGGGTCTATCTGCTCTACTACTGGGTCTTCGATGTAGGGCTGATTGGTTGAGCGCTGGCCTGCCGGGTCGACGAACATGCTGCCGTCATGCAGGCGCGACAGTCAAGGCCTGGACTAGCTCTGGCACGAAATCCGGGTCTGGGGACTATGTGTCCGGGGGCTATGTGCCGGTGACTCGCGTGACATTGTGATAGGGAGCAGCTGACGGAACCTGTGCTCTGCCAGGAGAGGATCATCGGTGAGCGATGGCGTCATTGATACGCCGAGGGATGGGGGTGACGGTACCGCATAGGCGAGCTGCACTCCCGTCGAGACAAGAAGGAGGACTGACATGACCGAGTATAGATACGTGATTGTGGGTGGCGGCCTCGCCGGGCAGCGGGCAGCTCAGGGCATTCGGGATGCAGATGCCGACGGCCCGGTCGCTCTGCTGACGGCTGAGCCTCACTTGCCCTACGAGCGCCCGCCGCTATCAAAGGGATACCTCATGGGTGAGGCCGGACTGGATGCTGTCATCATCAAGGGGGAGGAGTGGTACGAGGAGAACGCCATCGAGTTGATGACGGGGACGCGGGTGGTGGGCGTCGATTCGGTAGCGCATCGGCTGGCGCTCGAGAATGGTGCCAGGCTGAGCTATGGGAAACTGTTGCTTGCGACAGGGGGCCACGCCTGGCGGCTCCCTCTCCCCGGGGCGGACTTGGAGAACGTGTTCACCCTGCGCACGATCGAGGATAGCGACGCGATTCAGGCGGCTGCTGAGGGCGCCGACGGCGCGCTGGTCCTGGGCGGCAGTTTCATCGGCTCCGAGGTGACGGCCTCCCTGACACAGATGGGCGTTAATGTAACCATGGTCTTCCCCGAGAGCCGTCTACTGGAGCGCATTGTGCCGCAGAGATTCAGCGCGTTTCTCCAGGATGTCTTCGAAGGGGAGGGGGTGCGCATTCTCCCCGGCCGTAAGCCGGAGCGACTGGAAGGCGATGGCGGTGTGGAGCGAGCGGTGCTCGACAGTGGGGAAACGTTGCAGGCCGACGTGGTCGTGATGGGTGTCGGCATCAGGCTCAACACCGAGCTGGCGGAGGACGCGGGACTCGAGATGACCGATCGAGGAGCTGTCATCGTGGACGAGTATCTGCGGACCAGCGACCCGGCGATCTACGCGGCGGGTGACATCGCCGCCTGGCCCGACCGGACGTTTGACACGCGATTGCGGGTCGAACACTGGGATGTGGCTCGCCGACAGGGTCTCCGGGCCGGACGCAACATGGCCGGTGATGAGAAGCCCTACGCCTCGGTGCCTTATTTCTTCTCCGACATGTTCGATCTCAGTTTTGAGGTGTGGGGCAACCTGGACGCTTGGGACGAGACGGTGCTGCGGGGCGAGCTAGGCAGCTCCAGCTTCATGCTGTTCTACTTCAATCAAGGGATCGTGGTGGGCATTCTCTCCGTGGGGCGACTTGGGGACGCCCGTAAGGTGATCCCCGGCCTGGTCAAAGCTCGTCTGGCGTACGAGGAAGTGGGGGAGAAGATGGCTGCGGAGTCCGTTGAGCTGAGCACACTGATTGAGTAGGTCGAAGGAGGCGTCATGCTGCTGGCGGGAGATATCGGGGGGACGAAGACCACATTGGCCATCTTCTCCAAAGAAGAAGGCCCGCGAGAAGCTCTAGCTCAGAGGACGTTTCCCAGCAGGGGATATGAGGGGTTGGATGGCATCGTCGAGGAGTTCTTGGGACAGATCGACGCGGAGGTCTCGAGTGCTGCATTCGGTGTCGCGGGCCCTGTCATCGGGCGCCGGGTTGAAGTCACAAACCTACCTTGGGTGATCGATGCCATCCAGCTGGAAAAGGCCCTGGGTCTCTCTCCGGTGCGCCTGCTCAATGACCTGGCCGCCATTGCCAGTGGTGTCCCCTTCCTGGAGCCCGATGAGATGCGCACACTCCAAGCGACGCAGCCGGATCCGGAAGGCGCCATTGCTGTCGTGGCGCCTGGGACTGGACTCGGGGAGGCGTTCCTCACCTGGGATCAGGACACTGGTCGCTACCTGCCCCACGCATCGGAGGGTGGACACACGGACTTCGGTCCGACGACGCCCCGCCAGATCCAGTTGCTCCGTTATCTCTGGGCGCGCCACGACCACGTGAGCTATGAACTGGTCTGTTCGGGCATGGGGATCCCCAATCTGTACGCCTATTTCCGTAGCGGGGGCTACGCTGAGGAGCCGGACTGGCTAGCGGAGGAGCTGAGCGAGGCGGACGATCCCACGCCCGTCATCGTGCAGGCAGCGCTCGACGAGGAGCGGCCCTGTGAGCTTTGCCAGCTGGTGTTGGACACGTTCGTCTCCATCCTGGGAGCGGAGGCGGGCAATCTGGCGTTGAAGGTGATGGCCACCGGTGGGGTGTACTTGGGCGGCGGCATCCCGCCGCGCATCATTCCGTCCCTGGAGCAGGGTGATTTTCTGGAGGCTTTTCGGGCCAAGGGTCGGCACAGCGACCTGATGGAGCGGATGCCCGTACACGTGATCCTGAACCCGGAGGTGGCGTTGCTAGGCGCTGCGTGCTACGGGCTCGAATCTCGATAGCGGTGGAGCCGTTGCATCCGGTGCTCGGCGAAACCGCGAGCCAGCGGCGACGAGGGGGCTGGGTATGAAGGAGCCATACGATGCGATTCTGATTGGGGCCGGCCAGGCGAACAATGCGCTAGCAAGAAGCCTGGCCGCCGCTGGATGGAGGGCGGCTCTCATAGAGTGGCAGCACGTGGGCGGGACGTGTTTGAATGAGGGGTGTACCCGACGAAGACGATGATTGCCAGTGCGCGGCCCGAGGGTGGCGACGTGGTCTCGGTGTTGCGCGTGGCCATGATGGGCCATCTACCCTCTACAGCCCTTAGGGACGCGGTGTTGCCGCATCCGACGCTGGTGGAGTCCCTCAATGACCTGTTCGCGACCCTCGATTAAGAGGGCTGGGGTGCGCCCGGATCTGGCAGACTATCGTGTATCGTGCCTGAGCGGCCTCTGTGACCGATGGGGGGCCGGACGTACCCGGTAAATTAAGGAGCTATCATGTCGGAAGCAGCGTGGATTAGGATTATCGATGAGTGCGAGGCCGATGACGAGTTGGCGAGGGCCTATGAGGTCTGTGCCGATCGCAACACAGGACGGGCCGCCAACATCATGAAGGTGCACAGCCTTAGCCCGCGGTCGATGCTGAACCATCGGGCACTTTACCGCACGCTGATGTTTGGCCCCTCTCCTCTGCATCGGTATCAGCGCGAGATGATAGGCGTGGTCGTGGCTGCGGTGAATGAATGCGAGTATTGAATGACCCACCACGGAGAGTCTCTCCGTCGGTTGGTGTCTAACGATCGATTAGTGGCCCAGCTCAGGGAGGATTTCTCACAGGCAGAACTGCCTGCCCAGGAGAAGGTGATGCTGGACTATGTGTCGAAGCTGACGCGCAGGCCATCCACGGTAGCGGAGGGCGATGTGGAGGCGCTGCGAGAGGCGGGCTTCAACGACCGGGCGATACTCGAAATCGCCCAGATCACAGCCTACTTCGCCTTCGTGACTCGCATGGCTCACGGGCTGGGCGTGGCGTTGGAGGGCCCCTGACCGCGGGGTCTGCTTGACGATGTCGCACCTGGAGGGCGGTGAGGACATCGCTCTTAGGTTGAATTCAGAGGGGGGATCTCCGGTGCGGGCCATATCTCGCACGAGATGTTCTAGTGTGTACAAGGGAGGTGGGAGCATGACAAAGCTGCACGATCTAGCCGACCTGGGGCAGGCGATCTGGTTTGACTACATCCGGCGCTCGATCATCGAGTCCGGCGAGCTGGACGACCTTGTGGCGAAGGGCATCAGGGGGCTCACGTCCAACCCCTCCATTTTCGAGAAGGCGGTCGCCGGCAGCGACGACTACGACCCGGACCTCCTCCGCTGGCACAGGCAGGGCAGGTCGACGCAAGAGATCTATGAGGCGCTGGTCATCCGGGACATCCAAATGGCCGCCGACGTCCTGCGCCCAGTCTATGACAGGACCTCCGGACTCGATGGCTTCGTGAGCCTGGAGGTCAGCCCGGAGCTAGCGTACGACGTCGAGGGGACGGTTCAGGAGGCGCGTCGGCTCTTCGCGGCTGTGGATCGACCCAACCTAATGATCAAGGTCCCGGCCACCGCCGAGGGTATTCCGGCTGTGAGGACGCTCATCTCTGAGGGTGTCAACGTCAATGTCACCCTGATGTTCTCGTTGGAACGTTACGAGGCTGTGGCCGAGGCGTTCATGGCCGGGTTGGAAGCGCTGGAGGCGGATGACAGCCAAGGATCCGCCGACGTCGATGAGGTAGCCTCTGTAGCTTCCTTCTTCGTCAGTCGCGTGGACGTGATGGTGGACGCTCTGCTGGAGCAGATGGATGTGCCCTTCGCGGAAGATCTCAAGGGAGCCGCGGGCATTGCCAATGCCAAGATGGCATACCAGCGGTTCAAAGGCATTTTCGGCGGTGACCGGTGGAAGCGTCTGGCAGATCGGGGTGCGCGGGTTCAGCGGCTGCTCTGGGCGAGCACCAGCACGAAGGATCCCGCTTACTCGGACACGATGTATCCGGACAACCTGATAGGGGCACAGACGATCAACACATTGCCGCCGGATACCCTCGTGGCCTTCCTTGACCATGGAACGGTTGCCGCCACGCTTGAGACTCAGCTGGCCATCGCGCGGGCTGAATTGAATCAGCTGGCCCAGCTGGGCATTGACCTCGACCAGGTCACAGACGACCTGTTGGAAGAGGGGGTGGACAAATTCGCTCAGTCCTTCTCGACGTTGCTGGACAGCATCGATAGCAAGGTGCAACAGCTGACATCGGAGTAGAAGCCGTTGAGGAGGAAGTTGTCGGCAGGCGAGTAGATCGTCGGGACCGCGCGGGGCGATCGGCAGGCACGTGGTCGACCGCTTGGGACGAATGGCAAGGGGGTGCATTCTCCATTGCGAGAAGTGACGGATTTGTCGGATTCTAGAACCGATCAGGAGAGACCGTGGATACTACGGAGCTGAAGCGACAAGCTGGTGAGCGAGCCGTTGACTTCGTTGCCTCGGGCATGGTGGTTGGTTTGGGCCATGGAAGCACGGCCATCTTCGCCCTGAGGCGCATCGGCCGCTTGCTGCGGGCGGGTGATCTCCGGGACGTGCTGGGGATCCCCACGTCGACACAGGTGGAGCAAAATGCCCGGGAGCTGGGGATTCCCCTGACCACTCTCGAAGAGCACCCGCGGATCGACTTGACCATTGACGGTGCTGATGAGGTGGACGAGGGTCTGAATCTGATCAAGGGCGGCGGTGGAGCGCTGTTGCACGAGAAGATCGTCGCCCAGGCATCGCATCGCGAGGTGATCGTGGTGGACGAGACAAAATTATCGCCCACTCTGGGCATCCAATGGCCTGTACCGGTGGAGGTGACGCCCTTCGGATGGCGATGTCAGGAGCTGTTTCTGCAGTCTCTCGGGGCGCGGGTGACGCTTCGGCATGCGAAGGACGGAGCGCGTTTCACCACGGACCAGGGCAATTTCATCCTGGACTGCGACTTCGGAGCGCTATCCAACCCGAGTGAGCTTGCCGCCCGTCTGAACGAGCGTGCGGGAATTATGGAGCATGGCCTGTTCCTCGGACTGGCCTCGGACGTTGTCGTGGGGACGCCGGAGGGCGTCCGGCATCTGGAGAATCCCGTCTCTGAGGTGTGACCCGTCGCCGGAGCTCAGTGGGATGGGGCGGGAGACAGGGACTGTTGTACTGCCGCAGTCTTATATCAAAGGAGGGGGCTATGATCACCCTTGAGGCATCCATTCTGTCCGCCGACTATTCACGACTGGGAGAGCAGGCGCGAGAGGCCGAGCGGGCTGGTGTCGATGCGATCCAGATCGATGTGATGGATGGGCAGTTCGTCCCGAACATTACCTTTGGCCCCGGCGTCGTCCGTGCGCTGCGGGGGCAAGTCGCGTTCCCCCTCGACGTGCACCTTATGATCGTCGAGCCGGAGCGGCAGCTCAAGACGTTCGCCGATGCCGGAGCGAATCGCTTGATCGTCCATCAGGAGGCCACCCCCCACCTCCACCGAGTGCTGCAGTCGATTCGCGAGCTCGGCGTCGAGGCGGGGGTTAGCATCAACCCAGGGACGCCCCTGACAGCGCTCGATGAGGTGCTTGACCTGGTGGACATGATCCAGGTGATGACCGTCAACCCGGGCTGGGGCGGGCAGGTGTTCCTCAACAGCCAGCTGGACAAGATCCATCGTTTGAAGTCCCTGCTCGAGAGGCGCGGCCTCGACGTACCGATTGGCGTCGATGGTGGCATTGACCCCACGACCGCGCCTCTGGTCGTCGAAGCGGGAGCCAGGATGATGGTGTCGGGATCGAGCATCTACAGCGACCGGTCCTCGGTGCTTGAGAACGTCCAGGCCCTGAGGGCCAGCATCAGCAGCATGTAGCGGAAATCCGGCACGATGTGGCCGTGGCTTCCGCTCTGAGCACCTGCGGAATGTGGAGATCTGACTTCAGCCACCTGCCTATAGGGAGGAATCGTTGGTGCCCGACGAGCAAGGGCACCAACGTGTGTGGATTCAGCTTCCGGGGCACTTCCAGCTCGCCCGCTGCATCCAACTGGTGACTCGCGTCGACGCCCCTCGCCTCCAGTCGCTCCTGGCCTAGCTGCTGCTCCATCGTCACTCGCCGCAGTCTCGGGGATGAGCGGTTCTCCTCTCTGGGCTGTTTCTCCGGGAGGCCAG
>CAZGSX010000012.1:0-42942 GCA_964528475.1 uncultured Anaerolineales bacterium | reverse complement strand
TCATTGTCCCCCGCGTTGAAGAGGTCTACCGGGAGTAGCCGCCGGCGACAGACAAAGAAAAAGACCACCGAGGCTATCGGTGGTCTGTGCGGTCAACCGGCCTGAGCAATCAGGCGGGCTGCAACTCCGTGGACAACGCCGAGATCTCTTCCTCTTTCGCCTCTTGGATCGCGAAGTCTCCATCCTCGACATCGACGACCACTACGCTCTCCTCGTCAAACCGGCTCGACAGGATCGCGTCGGATAGGCTATCCTCGATCTCATTCTGGATGACCCTGCGCAATGGACGCGCCCCGTACTCCTCGCTGTAGCCTTTCTGAGCCAGCAGTGCCTTGGCCTCGTCAGACACGAGCAACACAAGCCCCGACTCCGCCAATCGCTCGCGCACCTTCTCCAGCTCCAGATCGACAATGCCCGCAATGTCCTCCTCCGTAAGCGCATGGAAGACGATCACCTTGTCCACGCGGTTAAGGAACTCGGGCCGGAACGTGCGCTTCAGCCGGTCAAGCAGCTTGTCGCGCATCTCATCGTAGTCAGAATCGGCACCTGAGCCGCCCGCGGGAGCAGTGAAGCCCACGCTTGTCTGACGCTTGATGATCTCCGCCCCAACATTGGACGTCATCACAATGATGGTATTGCTGAAGTCGACCTTCCGTCCTCGAGCGTCTGAGAGCTGACCCTCCTCCATGATCTGAAGGAGCATGTTGAACGCCTCAGGATGAGCCTTCTCGATCTCGTCAAGTACCACAATAGAATAGGGTCGACGCCGAATCGTCTCGGTCAGCTGCCCGGCATCGTCATAGCCCACGTACCCGGGAGGTGCACCGACCAACCGGGCCACGTTGTGGCGCTCCATGAACTCAGACATGTCAAGCTGAAGCAGGGCGTCCTCGCTCCCAAACAGAAACTCGGCCAATGCCTTGGTCAGCTCCGTCTTGCCCACGCCTGTGGGGCCGAGGAAGATGAAAGACCCGATGGGGCGGCTGGGATCCTTCAGTCCCGCGTGGGCCCGTCGGACAGCTTTGGAGACCGCTGTGACCGCCTCGTCCTGTCCCACGATGCGCTGGTGGACAGCCTCCTCCATCTCCAGCAGCCGCGCCTGTTCGTCGTTGTGCAGTTGGGTGACTGGGATGCCAGTCCACATCGCGACGACCTCTGCGATATCCTCCGGCCCGACGGCGACGCCGTTCTCCAAGTAACTTGTGCGGCGATCGGCGCGGATCACCTCCAATTCCTCTTGCAGATCCAGCTCCTGGTCTCGCAGAGAAGAGGCTTCGTCATACCGCTGATCGTCAATGGCCTGCTCCTTGGCTTCCTTCACGTGTTTCAGGTCACCAAAGATCTTCTGCAAGTTTTGAGCATGAGGCGTCTTGTACATGCGAACCCGCGAGGCCCCCTCGTCGATCAGGTCAATGGCCTTGTCCGGCAGATACCGATCCGTGATGTAGCGCGTTGAGAGCCGCGCCGCGGCCTCCAAGGCCTCATCCGTGATATGCAGCTGATGATGCTGCTCATAAGGCTCCCGGATCCCCTGCAGGATTTTGATCGTCTCCTCCACCGTTGGCTCCTCCACCACGATCGGCTGGAACCGCCGCTCCAGGGCAGCATCAGATTCAATATGCTTTCGGTACTCCCCCAGCGTTGTCGCCCCTATACACTGGAGCTGTCCCCGAGCGAGGGCCGGCTTGAGGATATTGGCCGCATCCATGGACGAGCCAGCTGACCCGGCCCCAACCAACATATGCACCTCGTCGATGAAGAGGATACAATCGCTTTCCTTCAGCTCGTCCAGGACCTTCTTCAGGCGTTCCTCAAACTGTCCGCGATACATAGTCCCGGCAACTAGCGATCCAATGTCGAACTGCAGCAGCCGCCTGTTCAGCAGGGGCTCCGGCACTTCACCGGAGACGATGCGCTGCGCTAGCCCCTCAACGATGGCCGTCTTGCCCACGCCAGGTTCGCCAATGAGAGCCGGGTTATTCTTCGTCCGTCGAGCAAGGATCTGCACGACGCGCTCGATCTCCTTCCGTCGTCCAATGACGGGATCAAGCTTGTGCTCTTCAGCCAGAGCCGTGAGGTCGACCGCCAGCTGATCGGTTGTCGGCGTCTCCGAGGCCTGTCGTTCCCTCTTCTGGCCAGCGTAGACAGGCTCCTGCTGGACAACCTGCTCGACGTAACGACGGATCTGATCGTCAGTCACGCCCAGTTGCTTCAGGATGTCAATGGCGGTGCCGTCGCCCTGGCGCACAAGCCCCAGGAGCATGTGATGGGTATCAATTCGCGCAGCGCCCTGGTGTTGGGCCTCTTCCTTTGCCAGCTCCAAGACGCGCTGAGTGCGGGGCGTTAGATCAAGATCCTGCTTCAACAGAGAGGCGCGCTGTCCCATCGTGCTGAGCCTCTCGACCCAGTGCTCGACATCGCCAGACTGGAGACCCAGCTCGTGCAGCACTTGACTGGCTGCTCCAGCCTCTTCACGCAACAATCCCAACAAGAGATGCTCAGTGCCAATGCGAGCATGCTGCCGTTGCTTGGCCTCTTGCTGGGCTAGCTTCAATACTCTTCTTGCCGCATTCGTAAAATATTTCATCAGCTTATCCATAACTCTAAACTCCACGCTCCGGTTCGGCAGTAGCGATGGGATCTACAATGTGTGCGCATTTCCTCCATGAGGTAAGCAATGAGATTATAGAGCGTTTGCCGGTGAGCCGCAAGTCAAGAGCATGCAGGCGACCTCTCCGGAATTCGACGCCGGAGTGCTTGCCAGCTACAGATGTGTTGTGTAAAATGGGTGTATGCATCACAACTGCCACGCCGCAGAGCGGCGTCAGAGATCGAAGGAGGCGAAGCGGTGGTGGAGGAGCTCAAGAGGCGTATTCAGACTGAGGGCATGAATCTGGGAAAGGGCATTCTTAAGGTCGATAGCTTCATCAATCATCAAATCGACCCAGCTTTGATGGTGGAAGTGGGACACGAAATGGCGCATCGCTTCGCCGATGCCAACGTCAATAAGGTGCTCACAGCAGAGATCTCGGGCATCGCTCCAGCGCTGGCGACGGGACACGCCCTTGGGGCGCCCGTGGTCTACGCGCGCAAAACCAGACCTGTCACCATGACCGGTCCTGTCTTCGTAGAAGTGGCTCCGTCCCACACCAAGGGACGGGATGTGTTTCTCATGGTTTCCACCGAGTTCCTGGGCAAGGGTGATAGGGTTCTCGTCATTGACGACTTCCTGGCAACCGGCGCGACGATTTCAGCCCTTGTACGCCTAGTGGGGCATGCCAACGCGGAACTGGTCGGCATCGGAACGGTGATCGAGAAGGCTTTCGAGGGAGGACGAGAAGGCCTGGAGACCCTGGGCGTGCCCATCGTGTCGCTGGCCGTGATCACGAACATGAGCGGAGGGAGCATTGCCCTGGCCTAACGACGGGCCACGGGCCCGACAGGCGGGGGCACCGGCAACGTGAGCTTCGACGCTATCGCCATCCTAGACTTTGGCTCGCAATACACCCAGCTGATCGCCCGCCGGGTGCGGGAAACGAACGTCTATTGCGAGCTCTACCCCTGGGATGCTTCACCGGGGGACGTTCTGAAACTCCAGCCCAGGGGCTTCATCCTGTCCGGGGGGCCATCCAGTGTCTACGCTCCGGACGCACCTCGGCTGCCGGCCTATGTCTTGGAGCAGGGGGTGCCGGTGCTAGGCATCTGCTACGGCATGCAGTTGCTGGCCTATCACCTCGGTGCACGCGTATCGCAAGCTACCAAACAGGAATACGGCCCAGCGGAGATTGAGCTGCTCGATTTGACGACGCCGCTGTTGTCGAGCCTGCAGTCCACCCCACCCCGTCTGCAGGTCTGGATGTCCCACGGAGACCGGATCGAGAGCTTACCCGCCGGTTTCCACACCCTGGCCAGGAGCCGCAACGCACCCATCGCCGCCATAGGGGATACGGAGCGCGGGCTTTTTGGCCTACAATTCCATCCTGAGGTTGCACACACCGATCACGGCAACGAGATTCTGCGGAATTTCACCGTTGAAATCTGTGGCTGTGCGGCTGACTGGACGCCCTCGTCGTTCATCCATCAGACAATCGACGCCATCTGCGCCAAAGTGGGAGGCGACCGCGTGATCTGTGGCCTCAGCGGGGGGGTAGATTCATCGATCACGGCCACACTGGTCAATAGAGCGATTGGGGACCGTCTCACGTCCGTGTTCGTCAATTCAGGACTACTCCGGGAGGGCGAGCCGGAGCAAGTTGTGCGCACCTTTCGAGATCGTCTCGGGATGCACCTGGTGACAGTCGACGCAACCGAAACCTTCCTGGACGCACTAAGTGGTGTCACCGATCCGGAACGTAAACGACGCATCATCGGCGAACGTTTTATCCGCGTGTTCGAGGAGACGACGTCACGCGTGGGCGAAGCTCGATTCTTGGCCCAGGGAACCCTCTACCCCGACGTCATCGAGAGCCGCGGACCTGAGCGTCAGGCGGCCGCCCGCATCAAGACGCACCACAACGTGGGCGGCCTGCCGGAGCGCATGGACTTCGCGTTGATCGAGCCTTTGCGCTATCTGTTCAAGGACGAGGTACGGGCTGTAGGCGACGAGCTCGGCCTGCCGCCGGAGATTGTGTGGCGACAGCCGTTCCCGGGGCCCGGGCTCGCGGTGCGCATCCTGGGTGAGGTCACCTGGGAGCGCCTGGAGACACTGCGGGCCGTAGACGCGATATTCTTGGAGGAACTCAACAGGGCAGGCCTGTTGCGAGCGTCCCTGAACGAGGCAACATCGCACGACCAGGCAGACTACGTGCAGCAGGCTTTCGCCGTCCTCCTGCCCATTCGTAGCGTCGGGGTGATGGGGGATGAACGCACTTATAGACACGTCGTCGCCCTCCGCGCTGTGACCACCGAGGATTTCATGACAGCCGACTGGGCACGCCTCGAGCATGATCTACTGGCGTGTGTGAGCAACCGAGTGGTGAATGAGGTGCCAGGCGTCAATCGTGTGGTGTATGATGTGACGCCCAAGCCTCCCGCCACGATAGAGTGGGAGTGAAACCCCAGATGCCCGATCTGCCAGGCTATGATTCCGGGGTGCCCGATCGTGGACGAGCCGAAGTGAGGTTGACACTCAATGCCGTGCCTGTCCTCACCAGGTCTGCCCGCGATGGTGCACCTTTCTTCGCGGCGGTCTTGACCCCGCCCGCCGGGGCAAGCCGGGCCCGGGCTGAGGAGAGACTCCTTTTCCTCTTCAACCCCCTGGGCGAAGGCGCTCCTCTCCCACGTCGAGACCCAGGCAATCTCGTCCGGGATACGTACTGGGACACGCCGGGCAGCGTCACAGCAGCATTGCGTCGGGCGATGGCGGTCGCCAACAGGCATCTCCTCGACTACAACCTGAAAGCCGATCGCTCCGATCGCTGCTATGCGGGAATCGCCCTTGCGGTGCTTTCTGACGGTGACCTTTTTCTCTTGCAGGCGGGCCCCGCCTGGTCATGCATTCTCCAAGAGCAGCAGTTCACCTGCTTCCCCCGAGGGGAGAAACTCTCCCCATTAGGCATTGGTCCGGTCGCCGATGTCCGGCTACGTCACACCCTTGTAGCTCCTGGTGACACGCTGCTGCTCGCTCCTCACATACTCCTCCGGGCCACAGATCAGGAGAAACTGTGTCGTGCGCTGTCCCGCACCAGTGTATCCCAGGTCGCCGACGCGCTGAGGGGGCTAAGCGACGACGAGTTTGCCGCCGTCGTTGCCCGCTGCAGCATAGCTCCAGAAGCGGACCTTCCATCGACGAAACGCCGTCCCCGGGCGAGGCGCTTTGAGGGTTCGTCACCCGCCGTGGGGCAGGGCGGACAACAGGCCCGGCCAAGTGAGGGGACCGGACGGCAGACGCGCCTGACGGGGCCGCAGGGACCGGAAAGGACTCTGGCACATGAAGAGGAACGCGTCTCGCCGCCGGTGGGGCGCTGGTTCCACACGACGTTCATCAGGGCATTTGGAGCCCTGATGACCGGGCTGAGGGCGGCAGGGCGCTACTTTGCGAAGTGCCTAACCTGGGTTTGGCATAGCCTGGCTGCCGGCGGCGCGGGTATGCTGGCCCTGGGCCGCTGGTTGATGGGAGCCGTGGGCGTCACCATTCGGAGCATGCTGCCAGGCACACATCCGGCCACCACTCAGCGTGTGCGTCGTCCTCCACCGCCCAAGGAGAACCGGCGGGTGATGACCGGCGTGGCCATCGCTATCCCCGTAGTGATCATCGTCGCCGTGGTGCTGGCTTATCGGCAGTTTGCAGCAGCTTCCCGTTTTGAGGGGCTGGTGAATCAAGCCCAAGAACAGATAGCACTAGCACAAGCCGCTGAGACTGACTCTGAGGAGGCTCGGCTGCACTGGGAGGCAGCGCTCCAACAGATCGAGACGGCCGCAACCTTGCAGCCAGAGGATTCAGTTGCTCAGGACTTGCGGGATCAAGCACGAGAAGCACTCGATGGATTGAACCGGATCAAACGCCTAACCCTCATCCGTCTGGCTTCTTTCGGCTCGAGCAGCAGCGAACGGCGACTGCTGCCGGCCGGAGACACGCTTTTTGTGCTCGATTCCGCCGAGGGATGGGTGAGCGCCGTCCCTCTACGCGGGGGCGCTGAAACGGACCAGATTGAGGAAGGCGATGACGCACAGGAGGCGAGACCCGTTATCGTGCGCACGGGACAGCAGGTCGAAGGGCACGAGATTGGCGACCTCGTGGACAGCACGTGGGTCGGCACGCAGGGAGGGCGTCGTTCGAGCGCCCTGCTTGTTCTGGAAGACCGTCACCGGCTCGTAAGCTACGACCCAGCGTGGAGAACCGAGAGCGGGGCGCCGCAGCTCTCGCTGCTGGAGCTCCCGTCGCCGGCTCCGAGTAAGCCGGTGGCTATCGGGTCCTATCAGGGCCAGTTCTATATCATGGACGTGGCCGCCGAAGGAGGGGGACAGATCTGGCGGTACAAGCCCGATGGAGAGGCCTATCCTCATGCACCTGAGCCCTACTTCCAAGGTTCGTCGCCTGAGAACCTGACGCAGGCCGTTGACATGGCCATTGACGGTTGCATCTATATTCTTTATCAGGATGGGACGGTGAGGAAGTTCCTGGGAGGAGAGACTCAGCCGTTTGATGTGCAGGGTATTCCTGGCCATATGGGAGACGTTGGCGGTTTTGCGCTGGATCCGGAGGGCGACGGTACGGTCTACCTGGCCGATGGAGCCAATGACCGCATTGTCGTACTAGACCCCGAGGGACGCTTCCGGTGGCAGTATCGTGCCGATCTGCCCTTGACGGACGTGGAGGCGCTCGCTGTCCGTCAGGCCGAGAGTCGTCTCTACATCATCGTGGAAGGCGAGGTGTATCTCGCCACACTTCCTTAGAAGCCACAACGATTGCCTCTGCCATCTGCCTGTGCTATAATGCCCGGGCTATGCTGGCAACCCTTCTTCGACACACCACGCCAAGCTTCCGTCACTCGCCGTGCGAGAGCTTCACGGAGATGCGGAGAGGCAGTGTCTGTTGCCGTTGGACAAAGGTTACTTGGAGGTAATGCACCTTGCAGGGTGATGAGAAGCGAGTGAAACAGCCGATCGGCCCCATCCAGAAGCTTCTCACGGGGGGGCTGGTTGTGCTCTTCTTGGTGATATCGGCTGTCGCCGGGATGGTGGTCTTTGACCAGGTGCGACGGCACATCGCGGCCTCCGACGCCCCTCCTCCGTTTACATCCGGCCCTGAGAACACCGACTCGGACCCTGCCACGCCCGATCTGACGAGCCCTGATCTGGTCTGGACGCGGAAGGAACGCGTGAACATCCTCGCTATGGGCATTGATCAGCGTCCAGGTGAAGAGGGCGCCTTCCGCACCGACACGATGCTGGTGCTGACCCTTGATCCCGTCAGCAAGACGGCGGGGATGCTCTCCATTCCGCGTGACCTGTGGGTTCCCATCCCAGGTTATGGCGTAGCGAAGATCAACACTGCGCATGTTCTTGGACAGCTCCACAACCATCCCGGCGGGGGGCCCGGGCTGGCTGTTGAGACCGTGGAGACCAATTTGGGCGTTCCCATCCACTACTACGTGCGCGCGGACTTCAATGCCTTCGTGGAACTCATCGATCGCATCGGAGGGATCGACATCACTGTGGAGGAGGAGATTGACGATCCCAAGTATCCGTCCAACGATCCCGCAGATCCCTACGGCTACGACCCGCTCCACATCGAGGTTGGTGAGCATCACTTCGACGGAGAAATGGCGCTCAAGTATGCCCGAACACGGCGTTCCTCCGGCGGGGACTTCGATCGCGCTGAACGTCAACAGGAAGTGATTAAAGCTGTCTTCAACAAGGTGACTCGTCTCGACATGCTGCCGACGTTGCTGGCTCAAGCACCCCAGATGTGGCGCACCTTCCAGGATTCTGTCGAGACTGATCTGACGCTGGAA
Organism: uncultured Anaerolineales bacterium; assembly: GCA_964528475.1. Classification (GTDB taxonomy): domain Bacteria; phylum Chloroflexota; class Anaerolineae; order B4-G1; family B4-G1; genus SKLM01. The sequence continues at coordinate 34,486 of CAZGSX010000012.1, read as the reverse complement.
GAGATCATCGCTCTTGCCCGTCTGGCCAGCGAGGTGGACCCGGATGACGTGGAAAGCGCCGTCATTGACGAAAGATACATCTTGTTCCACGAGACGGACGACGGTCAGCAAGTGTTGGTCCCCCTGCGAGACAAGATGCGAGAGCTTCGAGATGATCTCTTCACAACGGAATCGCCCTCGGACGAATCGGGGAGCGAGGAGAGCTCGCGACTTGAGGACGAGGCCGCTACGATTGAGGTCCTGAACGGAACGCTGAGATCCGGCCTCGCCGCCGACGTAGCCGACCGTCTTCGCGAGGAGAATCTGGACGTGACCCACACGGGAAATGCCGATCGGCAGGACATTGAGGAATCTCTGATTATAGCTCAGACAGAGGGCATCTATTACACAGCGCAGCATATCGCCCAGCTTCTGGACCTTCCAGAGTCGGCGGTGGTGGAAGGTTATGACCCAGGCGCTGAATACGATATATCGGTGATGCTCGGCGCCGACTACCGTCCTCCTCAGTAGGGGAAAGGTTACGAAGCGCAGAAGGAACCGTGCCACATATCGTCCCCGTGGCTGTTCCTCCATGGGGCGTGACCCATGGCTCCCAGGACCTTTGGCTTCAGGGCACGCTCGCCTTGGGCCATGAACAGACTTTCTATGACTGAGCATGCCTTGAACGGCCAGCCCTGAAGACGAGTTCGAAACCCGCCGTCGAGAGTCTGCACATCTCGCATTGCCGAGGATAGACGTCGAGACGTGAGTCAGACCGGCGGAAGGAGACACGATGGAAAAGCTTCTAATTGAGGGAGGTCATCCCATCTCTGGAACGCTCGTGCCGAGCGGCAATAAGAACGCCGCATTGCCCCTCCTGGCAGCATGCGTACTGACGGATGAGCCCGTCACGTTGCGAAACATGCCGAACATCGGCGACATCCACACAATGGGCGAGATCCTTGCGGACATCGGCATTGATGTCACGCAACTAGATGCCCACAGCTGGCGGGTCCACGCGCGCAATGTCCACACGGACGAATTGAGCCCACAGCTCTTCGGCCGCATTCGAGGTTCCATCACGCTGGCCGGCCCGATGTTGGCTCGCACAGGCTCCGTTCAGATGCCGCGCCCAGGGGGCGACGTCATTGGCCGCCGACGGGTGGACACACATTTCCTGGCGCTTAGCGCCCTAGGAGCTGAGGTGGACAGTGATCTCTCCTTCCGTTTGAAGTGCGATCAGCTTCAAGGCACGGATATCCTCCTCGACGAGGCCAGTGTCACCGGTACAGAGAATGCGATCATGGCCGCGGTGCGAGCGAAGGGCAGTACGGTGATCCGTCATGCAGCCTGTGAGCCTCACGTACAGGACTTGTGCCACATGTTGTGCCAGTTCGGAGCACAGATTGAGGGCATTGGATCCAACACCTTGATCATCCAGGGCGTCGACCACCTCGATGGAGGGGAGTTTCGCGTCGGGCCCGACTATATGGAGATCGGCAGCTACATCGCCTTGGCTGCGGTCACCGGAGGGGAGTTACTCATCAAGGACGCTGCTCCAGAGCACCTCCGCATGATAGGTCTCGTATTTGACCGGCTGGGAATCACCTTCGAGCCTCGAGGGGGCGACATCTTTGTCCCCGCAGATCAACGGCTATCCATCACCCCTGACATGGGCGGGGCAATTCCTACCATCAAGGACGCTCCATGGCCCGCTTTTCCTGCGGACTTGATGAGCATCGCGATCGTTTCCGCGTCCCAGGCTGAGGGTACCGTATTGGTTCACGAGAAGATGTTCGAGAGCCGGCTCTACTTCGTGGACCAACTGATCGCCATGGGCGCTCGCATCATTCTGTGCGATCCCCATCGGTGCGTGGTGCAAGGTCCGTCCCCTCTACACGGCGAGGAGGTAAGCAGCCCCGATATCCGCGCCGGGATGGCGCTTCTCATCGCGGCTATGTGTGCTGGAGGGCAGAGTCTGATCCGGAACATCCGACAGATAGACCGCGGCTACGAATGTATTGACGAGAAGCTGACCGCCCTTGGCGCTCAGATGGAACGTATCCCTGCCTAGGTCACCCCGTATAGCCAACTACCAGAGGTGAACAATACCACCGCCATGCAGGATCCCGCCCGGTCCTCCTGGTCACCCAGTCCTTTCCTTCCAGAAGGGCATAAGAGTTCCATAAGGAAAGCGTAAGTTTCACGTCAAGCATCCTAGAGAGGGGTATGGTATAGTCTATGGCGAGTCAGGGGCGGTTTCTCTTCTTCTCCTCCTTTTGGCGAGGGCCGGGGTGTACAACCCCGGCTCTCTGCGTGTGTGGGGCACCGGCGCACTATAACTCACGCCGGGCTGTCTATCAAGGGGCCTGATGAGGAGAGAGGGCTACAACATAGCTAGAGCCGCAAGCCTCGTCATGGCTCTCTTCATCGTGAGCCGTCTCCTGGGGCTGGTCCGCCAGGTTGCGATAAGCGCTCTCTTTGGCACCAGCGCAAACCTCGATGCCTACCTAGCTGCCAGTCGAGTCACCGAGACCGTCTTCCTCCTCGTCGCCGGCGGCGCTCTGGGCTCGGCCTTCATTCCCACATTCGCCGATCATCTGACCAGGGAAGATCATGACGGTGCCTGGGAGCTGGCATCGGCAGTGATTAACCTGACGCTGATCATTATGACCATCGTGGTCGCACTGATCGCCGTATTCGCCCCTGGGTTAGTGCGGACACTTGTCGCACCCGGCTTCAACCCAGTCCACCAGAGACTGACAGTACGTCTCTTGCGCATCATGCTGGTGACTCCCGTGGTCTTTGGGGTCAGTGGAATCGTCATGGCAGCCCTCAACGCGCACCAGCATTTTCTACTACCGGCATTGGCACCGTCGATCTACAATCTCTCAATCATCGGCGGCGCGATCCTTCTGGGCCCCAGGGTGGGCGTGATGGGAATGGCTCTTGGTGCTGTGTTGGGATCGGTCCTCCACCTGCTGGTCCAGGCACCCCAACTGCTGCGGTACGGAGCTCGATATGTGCCCGTGTTAGGCCTGAGGAATCCCAGCGTCCGCGAAATCGGGCGTCTGATGGCACCCCGCGTGCTGGGAACGGCGGTGGCTCAGATCAACTTACTCATTAGCAACAGTCTGGCCACCAGGATGGGTGAGGGGGCTGTATCAGCCATTAACTTCGCCTGGATGCTCATGCTCCTTCCTCAAGGCGTCTTTGCTCAGGCCGTGGGTACAGCCGCATTCCCGACATTCGCAGAACAGGCCGCTCGGGGAGAGCACAGAGCATTGCAGCGCACCCTCGCCTCTACACTTAGGGTCATCCTGTTCCTCAGCATCCCCGCTACCGTAGGCCTGATAGCAGTAGGGAAGCCTGTCGTGAGAGTTCTCTTCGAGCGGGGTGCCTTTGGGGCTGCCTCGACCGACGCAGTCTCCTGGGCTCTGGCGTTCTTTGCGCTGGGCCTGTTGGGCCACGCCGGACTGGAAATCGTAGCTCGGGCATTCTATGCTATGCACGACACCTTCACCCCTGTCTGGGTCGGTGGCCTGACCGTGGGACTCAATGTGGCGCTCAGCCTGACGCTGCCTCCGTTGTTTTCGTCAGCAGGCCTGCAGCCCTTTGGGGGATTAGCATTGGCCAATTCGCTGGCAGTGCTCGCGGAGTTCGTGCTCTTGCTGATCCTCATCCGGGGACGCCTGGGCGCCATCCAGGGGCGGCAGATAGCAACGACGGTTGCCAAGAGCACGCTCTCGGCCCTCGGCATGGCAATCGTGCTCATGGTGTGGACAGGTGTGTTGGCGGACACGGGCGCGTTGGTCCAGGGCGGTGGCGGAATCGTAGTCGGACTGCTCACCTATCTGCTCGTGGCCGCCCTCTTGGGGTCGGACGAATTGCGGTCCATGGCTCGACTAGCACGCCAGCGCTGAACAAGCCCGACGGAGACATCACCCATCAAGATTGAGGGGCTTATCACCCTGCGACGTGACCTGCTCTATCTTGAGTTCGGCTTCGTCCAGCTTTCGACTGCAGAGCTGGGCCAGCGCCTGTCCCCGCTCATAGAGCACCAGACTCTCCTCGAGCGCCAGTTCCCCATCCTCGAGCTTACGAACAGTCTGCTCCAGTTCAGCAAAGGCCTCTTCGAACGTCATGGATGCGAGCTCGTCCATCATGTGCGTCTCCTTCACGGCAAGCGAGGTTTAGCGAGGATCTCCATGACCCGAAGATCGAAGAAATCCTGCGCATTGACCGGCATCAGCAACATAGCGGTGTCCGCTCCCTTACCGGTACCAGCCACCGCGATACACGGCTCGCCCACCGATATCAGACCAGCGTCAGCCGCCATGAGGGCTATCTCAGCACAGACCTTCGTTCCTTCGCCAAACATGCGCAACGTGTAGGCGATAATCTCATCGTTGAGATAGGTGCCCAGCTTCCTACGCACGGCGCGGTTGACACCACCGAAGGCGTGCTGGCAGGTGAGAATGGTGACTCCGGCGGCTTCGATCGCCGTCCGATTCTCGTCCGTCAGCTCTTGCTTGTTGGGCTCGGTGAAGCCTGTCGAATGGGTCACCACAACAACCGTCTGTCTCTCGAACACCTCCACGGCCAGCGCACCCGTCTTGCCTCGAGTGCTGGCGATCAGCACCGTGCCGATATCGAGCTCCTCTGCTCGCTGCTTGGCAATCTCCAGAGTCCGGGCTGTGTTCCCGGGACCAGGTCTCTCGAAGTAAACTGTCTCGCCGACTACGTCTGCCATACTATGTCCCTCCTGATGACCAGTCATCTCAAGAATCGTCCGGCGGCTGAATCTAGACTGGGCGAGTTGAAGCGGGGCGTAGTTATTCGAGGCTCTACACTGAGCGCTATACGGTCTCCGCATCAAATTGCCCGTCAGCGACGCGGATCTCAAGCGTGTCACCGGTCGCGACTTGGCGGACCGAGCGCACCACCTGCTCCGTATCTGCGTGCCGTACAATGGCGTATCCCCTTCCAAGCGTTCCCTCAGGGCTCAATCCAGTCAACCTACCCGCCAACCCGTCTACTCGTCCGCGGCGCAGGTGGATGTGGTGACGCGCAGCCTTCTCGGCCCTGCGAAGCAACTCGTCCACACGCTGACGGGCTTGCAAGAGCTGATTAACAGGAGAAAGGTGCCTCAGCGCTCGCACGCGATCAGCCAGTCGCCAGCGCTGCTCCTGGAGCCTGTTACGCACCACGCTGGTCGTCGCTGCGGCCCAATCGTCAATCTGAGCCCGGATCTCAGCTTGATCAGGCACTGCCAGCTCGGCAGCTGCCGACGGGGTTGGGGCACGCCTGTCCGCGGCAAAATCCGCCAGGGAGAAGTCGGTCTCGTGGCCGATGCCGCAGATCACCGGAATACGAGAGCCGGCGATGGCGCGCGCAACCGCCTCATCGTTGAAAGCCCATAGCTCTTCCAGGCTCCCCCCGCCCCGGGAGACAATGATGAGATCCACATCGTTCCGTTCGTTGAGGATGCTGATGGCCTCCACGATCTGTGCCGGCGCGCCATCCCCCTGGACCGGCGTGGGCGAGAGCAACACCTTCGTGAGCGGAAATCGTCGACCAAGAACGTTGACAATGTCGCGCAGCGCAGCGGCCGCAGGCGAGGTAACTACCCCAATGCAACGGGGGAAGCGCGGAAGAGGGCGCTTCCGTTCCGGGGCGAACAGTCCCTCTTCCTCCAGGCGAGCCTTAAGGCGCTCAAGGCGCCGATACAGATCCCCAATGCCAGCGGGGCGCACTTGATCAACATAGAGCTGATAGACCCCCCGGGCCTCATAGACACTCACGCGACCGTGGCTCAGTACTTGATCCCCATCCGTCGGTAGATAGGTCTGTCGCACAGCGTCACTGCGCCACATAACACACCGGATCTCCGCTCCAGTGTCTTTGAGCGTGAAATAGCAGTGACCAGAGGATGCTCTCTGGAAATTGGAGACCTCTCCCTCCAACCACAGATCGTGCAAGTCAGGATCAGCATCAATGACGCGTCTGATGTGAGCCGTGAGTTGGCTGACGGTATATGGCTCTGAATATGTGGAGGCAAACAAGCCCATCTGCTCGAACATCTGCGGGGGAGTCATGGCTGTGAAGGCTGTCTTGGGGGAAGCACTATCACCTCGAGAGCACTTGCCAGGCGAAGACGAGAATCATGGTGATACCGATGACAAGCTGGAAGCCAACGGACAGCATGTAGCCACCGAGCCAGCCACCGACAATCCGAAGTGTGTTCCCCCAGTCCCGTCGCCAATACCACTCGCTGACAAGCAGGCCAGCTAGCCCGCCCAGCAGGGCACCCGGACCAAGGCCAACCCCAAAGAAGACAAGACCGAGAACCCCGCCCAGCGCACCCGTCAGGAGCCCTATCACGAGCGACCGACTAGATGCTCCGCCCAGCTTGGCGCCCGTATAACTCATGCACAGTTCGGCGCTGAGTCCCAGCCCAGCCAACAGGGTGAGTCCAATGAATGTGCGAGGATCGATGGCGGCGAACCCCTCTGCAATGGCGTAGATGAGGGCCACGACCCAGATAACGATCAGATCGGGGAAGAAGGGGAGGAAAACACCAGGGAGTGCCACAATCATCGCCAGGAGCGCGATCCAGAATAGCCACATTGGCAAGCTCATCCTGCCCTCTGAAAAGCCAAATCGGCCCCTGCGGGCCGACCTTTCATCCAACAAGTATGGGCCGTGCAGGATTCGAACCCGCGACCCTGGGCTTAAAAGGCCCCTGCTCTACCAGCTGAGCTAACGGCCCACGCTTGAAAGTATAGCACGTGCAAGAAGCATTGTCAACTGCCGCGACCTTCAGCATTCCAGGAGGACTTGACAAGAGATCACTGCTGCGCTAAAATGGATGAAAATCAGTCGCAGGGGAGGCTTTCCAGTACTCAAGGATGCTGACAGCCTGCGACATCTTCCACACCACTCGTCCGCAGATATGCCATTCAGCGCCTGTCACGGATTGACGATCAGCTAGCTCGTTAAAAAGGCTTCTCCACAGCCGTAGATTCCCACGACAAGGCCTTCAGCCATGGCCAACCTAGATGTAGTTGGCAGACGAAGACCATGGTCCCAAGCCTCTCGTGTCGGACGACGACTTATTCACCGCGTGGACGATAGAATCGCAGAGACCTAGGAAGGTGTTCACGCAGCGCACGGCACCAATAGGTTAACGAAATGGGACCGTTTCAAGTGATCCAACCGCTCGTTCATAGACGCGATTCGTGTTCAATTCCAATCCGGTAGTACACCAGCAGGTGTACCAGCCCATCCATGTCGTTGCTGAGTACTGAGAGGAGAGCAACAGTGAGAGAACGACTGCACAAGCTCCCGCATCACTGGATCAGCCTGGTCATCCTCATCGTCAGCCTGATGCCCGCCAGCTACGTGTTGGCGCGGACAGAAGCCCCTGCCCCCACGTTCGATAGTCCGCCCGCAGGGAGTATCCTGGGCCATCACACGGTGCAGCCGGGGGAGACCCTCTACTGCATCGCGCGGGCCTACGGCGTCGATCCTGCGGCCATAGCCACGACGAACGGCATTGTCAACCCGAACTTGATCTATGTTGGCGCGGTGCTGGCTATTCCGAATGTGCCAAAGACCCTGCCTGCCGGTCGGGTCTGTCCACGCCAGTTTGGTGACGGCACGCCACCACCCTCCGACTGTCGTTGGCAGCATGTCGTGGCCAAGGGGGAGAATCTGTATCGCATCTCGCTGCACTACGGTGTCAGCATGTACGCGATAGGCGAGGCAAACGACATCTCCAACTTGAACCTAATCTACGCAGGAGATACGCTCTGCATCCCGTAGACTGGCACGCATAGATCCCAGGCCTCGGTCAGGGCGGGAGGCCTGGGACACAATCGAGTTAACTCACGTCGCAGTTCCCGAATTCTGGGGCGGGAACCATGTGATCGTGCATTCGGCTGTGGAGGGAACGCATCTAACAAGCTCGTCGCGGCCTGCGTGCGCGTCCGCCCTCGCTCCCCTCTTCTCCTCCCCCGGTCTGTCCCAGTCTCAGACGGGGCAGTTATCGAACGACCTGTCGCATAGCCTCGATCGTCTGCTCGACATCGCTGTCGTCGATATCGTGGTGGGTGACGATCCGGAAACGGCCCCCGCCCCGGCCGTTCACCAGCACCCCCCGCTCTGCCAAACCTGCCTCCAGGTCTTCCGGCGACACTCCCGCCCCGTCGGCGATCCGGAAGTACATGATGTTAGTGGTCACCGGCGCAACGTTGATCCCGGACATCTGGTCAAATTCCTCTGCCAGCCGCTGGGCGCGAGCGTGATCATCCGCCAATCGATCGGTCATCTCCTCCAGAGCGACGATGCCCGCCGCTGCAATGATACCCGCCTGTCGCATCCCGCCGCCAACCACCTTCCGCGCGCGGCGCGCCTCTGCGATGAAATCGGCCCCGCCACAGAGCATGGAGCCCACAGGGGCACTGAGTCCTTTTGAGAGACAGAACATCACGGAATCGACATCCTGTACGATCTTCTCCACATCGACAGCGAGCGCAGTCGCGGCGTTGAAGATGCGAGCCCCGTCAAGATGCAATCGCAGCCCGCGATCGTGAGCCACACGAGCTGCCTCTTCCATGTACGCCGTCGAGAGAGGCGTTCCATTGCACATGTTATGGGTGTTCTCCAGGCAGATCAGCCGGGTGCGCGGGAAGTGAGGATCGTCTGGTCGGATGGCCGCCGTGACAGCGTCGAGTTGCAGCGTGCCGTCATCCCGATTGGGCACAGGATGGGGCACAATCCCACCCAGAGCGGCCATGCCTCCCTGTTCGAACAGAAATGTGTGGCTCCGATCACCCAGGATTACCTCATCGCCACGCCCGCAGTGGGTAAGCAGGGCCACCAGATTACCCATCGTGCCGCTGGACACAAATAGAGCTGCGTCCTTACCCAGCCTCTCCGCCGCCATCTTCTCCAACCTGTTGACGGTCGGGTCCTCTCCATAGACATCGTCTCCAACCTCAGCTCGACACATCGCCTGGCGCATCGCCGCTGTCGGCTTCGTCACGGTGTCGCTACGCAGATCGACTATTTCCATGTTTTTCCCTCCTGTGCACAGTGATGTAAGGTGTGCTCGCGCGTACCTGACGCATTATAGTCCCCGACCGGGACTGGTCAACAGGCAGGAGCGACGTTGCGGGCGATCCAACCTCCGGCAGATCGATCCAGGCATCCCGGCACTGCCGCTGGCCGCTGGTGCACGAAGGCTTGACCTGTCACCCAGGTCATCTATAATCGACATGCTATTCTGTGTCGAACCCGCAAGCTCAAGTCTGCGCAGCACGCCTCGGTCAGGATGGTGCGTAGCGCGACTTGACGAGGATATGGAAGAGGCAGCAATAGCCGCCTTCAGGGAGTTTATCTGTGGTCGTCATCCTGACCCACGAAAACGCGGACTTCGACGCCATCGCTAGCCTGTTGGGGGCAAGCAAGCTATTTCCAACTGCCGTTCCTGTGCTGCCCCGACGGATCAACCGGAATGCTAGCGCCTTCCTGCAGCTTTACGGCGCTAAGATGCCCCTTACTCATCCCGATGACCTGCCGCGCGCGGAGATAGACCGCGCCATCCTGGTCGATACCCAGAGCCTGACCACACTGAGGGGCATGACGCCGGACATGAAGGTCGACATTATCGATCACCACAAGCTCGACCGGGATCTCCCAGCAAACTGGACCTTCTCTGGGGAACCTATGGGCTCTACCACTACGCTCCTCACCGAGGAGATCTCCGCACGGTTCTTGAGCCTGGCGGATTTGGAGGCCACGCTACTGTTGCTGGGGATCTATGAGGACACGGGGTCTCTTTCATATGAGTCGACCACCGTGCGGGATGTGCGCGCTGCAGCCTGGCTGATGGAGCAGGGAGCCAGGCTGGAGCTGGTGAACGAGTTCCTGCACCATCCGCTGGAGCCGGAGCAGCGAAGTCTCTACGAGCGCCTACTGGAGACAAGCGAGACTCACGATATCGACGGGCACACAGTGGTCATCGCGGCCGAGACCGCGCCTGGATTCACCGAGGGACTGTCCACGCTAGCCCACAAACTGCGCGAGCTTCTTGAGCCTTCGGCCCTCTTCATGCTGGTAGCATTGGATGGGCGCATTCAACTTGTTGCGCGGAGCACCACCGACGATATTGACGTCTCCTCCGTCGCCAAGCGCTTCGGCGGTGGAGGGCACGCCCGCGCGGCTGCGGCGCTCATTCACAACCGTGAATTGGAGGATGTACGCTCGGAGCTGCTTGCTATGCTCCCTGAGGTCGTCCAACCAGCCGTCACCGTCGCCGAGGTCATGTCCTTGGGGGTGCAAGTGCTCTCCCCGACAGACACCGTTGCGGACGCAGCTGAGCGGATGCGCCGCACCGGTCACGAGGGCTTCCCGGTCGTGGAGGATGATCAGGTCATCGGCCTGGTTACGCGACGGGCTGTCGACCGGGCTCAGCAATTCAAGATGACCGATACCTCGGTAACCCAGGTGATGGAGGCAGGGAACGTCACCGTCAATCCCGACGATTCCGTCGAGTATGTTCAACAAGTAATGATCGAGTCCGGATGGGGACAGATCCCGGTGGTCAATAGGGAACAAGTGCTCGGAGTAGTGACAAGGACAGACTTGATCCAGCTCTGGGGCATAGCGGAGCACCCGACGCGCCGCCCCAACATCATCTCCCGTCTACAACAGGCCCTGTCCGAGCCCGTGCTGAGCCTAGTGCGTCGCATCTCCCAGACAGCCCAGCAGATGGAATTTGTCCCCTACTTTGTGGGCGGGCTGGTACGCGACTTGCTACTGGGCCAATCGATCGTCGATGTAGATCTGGTCATTGAGGGCGATGCAATCGACCTGGCCCAGGAGCTGGCTGACAGGGTTGGGGGCCGAGTGATCGCGCACAGCCGTTTCGGCACTGCTAAGTGGCTCCTGTCGGAGGAGGTCTGGGCTAAGGTGAGCGACCAGATCTCGGGAGAGGAAGACCTCCCCCCTAGCGTCGATCTTGTGACGGCGCGAACTGAGTTCTATACCCACCCGACGGCCTTGCCCCAGGTGGCGGAGAGCTCCATCAAGCAGGATCTCCACCGCCGAGACTTCACGATCAATACCCTGGCCATTCGGCTGGATCCCGAGCATTGGGGAGAGCTCCTCGATTTCTACGGCGGCGAGCAGGACCTGGAGGCGGGCATCATTCGCGTGCTCCACAGCCTTAGTTTCGTCGACGACCCAACGAGGATCTTACGCGCTGCACGGCTGGAAAGCCGCCTTGGCTTTCACCTCGATCCTCGCAGCGAAGAACTGATTGAGGACGCACTTCCTCTCCTGAAGCGAGTAAGCGGCGACCGCGTTCGGCACGAGCTGGAGCTTATCTTTCGCGAAGACGAGCCTGAGCAAGCGCTCTGTCGACTCGAGGAATTGGGAGCGCTGAACCAGATGCACCCTGACCTCTGTTGTGACAGATGGTTACGACAGAAGTACCAATTCTTGCGAGAGCGCTTGGATCCCCGCATGTGGGAACTGGAATCAGAGGATATGTGCTTCGTCCACCTCGCCCTGCTGGCGTATCGGCTGGACAGGCAGGCGAAGAGGGTTTTGGCTAAGCGACTCAAGTTGAGGCGCGAGGATATGGACGACCTGCTCCTCGTGGAAGGCTGGCGACGGAACGAGTCGGAGCTTGCCAAGGCAAGCCGGACAAGTGAAGTCTATGACCTTGTGCAGCCCTACCCGGCCCGGGTGCTGGCGGTGGTCTGGGCCGCCACCGACAACACTCTCGTGCAAGAGCGGCTGTTCCGCTATCAGACCGAATGGCGACGGGTCGAGCCGGAGATCACAGGCGACGATCTGAAGGCCATGGGACTGGAGCCGGGACCGCTCTTCGGCGACTTATTGAGAACCCTTCGGGACGCCCGTCTGAACGGAGCGGTGACCACGCGCGATGAGGAGAAAGCGCTCGTAGAGCAAGAGTTAGAGGCCAGAGGATGGGCTGAAGGAGAGACATGAGCGATCAGAGATCAACAGACCAGAGTTTCCACAGAAGCCCGATGCAGTCGAAGACGGTGAAAGGTGACCGGCTCTGCGTGCAGGGGCGCGAACTGGTCCCCTTGGTGCAGGTAACGGGTCACGTGAAGCGGCGAGCTGCTCTCTGCAGCGACCGGGTCAGTTCACAGGGCTATGGCTTCGTACGCATGAAGCCTGTCGCTGTGCTAGATAACGGTCCAGGCGGTCAGCGCCGCCATCAGATCCGAGACGGAACGATACCTGGCTTGCGCCGGCTCCTCGCGATCGCGTTGTTGGTCCCCTGCCTCTCCCTGCTGGCCACCTACCTCTTGGGCAAAGCGGACGGGGGAGGGTCGTGAACTCCAATCGCTTGACAACCCGCCGGGCGTGGTTATAATCATTCCATCATAGGTTTTTTCCAAGGAGAGAGTCAATGACCAAGGTCGAACTAAGGAATGGCGAATCATTCGAGTCTTTGCTGAAGCGCTTCAATAAGCAGGTTCACAGTGACCGAGTGCTGTGGGAGGCGCGACGCAGGCGGTTCTTTGAGAAGCCCAGCGTGGTGCGAAAACGGAAGCGTGCCGCCAAGCTGCGTAAGAGCCATCAGCAAACTCTGAAGGATCAGCAAGGCACACTGTAGTCAACCATGGACTTGAAGAAGCAGTTGCGGCACGACCTGAAAGACGCACTGCGGACCGGTGACGAGCAGCGGAAGAGCGTCATCCGCATGGCTCTGGCGGAGATCACGAATGCCGAGATCGCACAGGGGATGCAGTCAGGCGAGACAGAGCTCGCTGAGCAGGATGTAGTCGCTGTATTGCAGAAACAGGCAAAGCAGAGACAGGAGACGATCGAGGAGCTGAAGGAGCTGGATCGTCCAGAGTTGCTTGCCAAGGAGAAAGAGGAACTAGCGATCCTCGAGAGCTATCTGCCCAAGCAGCTTTCGCGGGACGAAATCACCGATGAAGCTCGCCGGGTCATCGAAGAAGTCGACGCAACGGGCATGAAGGACATGGGACCGGTGATGAGCCGGCTGATGTCGGAGCTCAAAGGACGAGTTGACGGTCACGTAGCCAATGAGGTGGTCCGCGAGCTGCTGACTAGCCGGTAGATACTCTCTGCCACACAAGACATACCAGCATCACTAGAGGGAGCGCCTTGGGTGCTCCCTTTTGTTGCTGTCACGCGCGTACGAATCAGATGAAGCATAACGGCAACGCAGAGCAAGAGATACTCGATCGCGCCGGCCGCCGTTGGTGGGCCTGGGTGCGCCTGATCCTCCTGGGCACGGCTTTGGCTGCGGTCACAACCCTGGTGATGGTCCATCCGTTGATGCCCACCGGACAGGTGACACTCGAGGTGGGCGACGTCGCCCCGGAGACGATCCTCGCTCCTTATACCCTCGCGTACGATAGTGCCATTCGCAGGGAGGAGGAGCAAGAAGCAGCAGCATCCAGGGTCAACCCAGTCTACACCTCTCCTCAGGGCGACCTGGCTCGTGAGCAGCTGGAGCGCGCCCGAGAGGTGCTGGACTACCTGGGTTCGGTTCGTGCAGACTCACTGGCCTCAACCGGCCGTCAACGAGGCTGGGTGCTGGCAGTCCCCGAGTTGTCTGGTCTATCACCCGATGTCATCGACGGTATGCTCAGCATGTCCGAGCAGGGCTGGGACCGCGTGGAGCTGGAAACGTTGGCCGTGGTTGGAGAAGTCATGCGACAAGAGATCCGTGAGGGCGAGGTTACTTCAGCGCGTAAGCGGGTCCCACGCATGGTCAGCCTCGACCTGTCTGACGAGGAGGCTGCCGTGGCTGTCGCCCTGACGCAGGCATTCATAGTACCGAACTCGTTCCTCGATCCTCTGGCTACATCTGAGGCACAGGCCGCCGCCCGCCAGAATGTAGGCCCCGTAGCACGGCGCTTTGAGGAGGGACAGGTCATCGTCCGGGAAGGAGATCGGGTCAGAGGACTGGATGTTGAAGCGCTGGACCAATTTGGATTGCGCCATCCCCGGACAGGATGGCAGGAAGTGATCAGCTCTGGGGCTCTCGCCCTTGTCTCAGTCATACTCTTCTATCTGTACCTGGCACGCTTTGAGCCTGATGCGGTGTGGAATGGCCAGCAGCCCGTCATCTTGGCCCTCCTGACCATCGTCTTTGTCCTAGGATCTGGCCTTATGGTGCCATCCGGAAGGGTCTTGCGCTACCTTGCGCCAGTTCCGGCCCTGGCCATGCTGCTTTCAGCGTTAGTGGGGAGGCACGCTGGTGCTGCTTCTGCTATTCTTCTGGGAGGGATAACAGGGGTCGTTGCCGATGGATCGCTCCACATGGCTATCTACGCTGCAGCCGGAGGACTGGTTGCTGCCCTGGCCTTGGATCGAGTGGAGCGGATAGGGGAGATATTCCGGGCTGGCGGCTTCGTCGCCCTCACACATGTCAGCCTGCTGGGTATTTTCTACCTGAACCAGCAGATGACCCTGCCCAGCGAACTACTCGCCTCGGCTCTCGCCGGGGTGATGAACGGAGGTATCTCCTCCAGTCTGGCCCTCGGTGGGCTGTTTCTCATCGGTCCCTTGTTCGACATTGTGACGACCATGCGGCTGATCGAGCTGAGTCGCCCAGAGCAACCCCTGCTGCAGCGTATGATGCGCGAGGCGCCAGCCACGTATCATCATAGCTTAATGGTCGCCAACCTGGCAGAGCAGGCCGCGGAGAACATCGGCGCTAACGCCCTGCTGACCCGAGTGGGTGCCTACTACCACGACATCGGAAAGATCGCACGACCGTACTTCTTCTCCGAGAATCAGGCCGAGGGACTGAATCCCCACGATCGACTGGATCCTGAAACCAGCGCCGAGGTAATTATCGGGCACGTGACCGATGGAGAGAAACTGGCACGGCGATACCGCCTGCCCAGTCGGGTGCGGGCCTTTATTCCTGAGCATCACGGAAGCAATCGAGTGAGTTTCCTGTATCACAAGGCGGTGCAACTGGCTGGGCAACAGGAGCTCGTGGATGAGGCGGCTTTCCGCTACCCGGGTCGTAAGCCCCAGAGCAGGGAGACAGCCCTGGTGATGCTAGCAGACGGTTGCGAGGCCGCGGTACGATCTGCGCGCCCGGAGAGCGCCGAGGAAGTGGCAGACATTGTAAATCGCATCATCGATCAGCGCATCGACGACGGGCAGTTGAATGAATCCGGCCTGACTCTGAGTGATATTGAAGCCATCAGGCAGATCTTCGCGTCCACGCTGAAGGGCACTTTCCATCCCAGGATCAAGTACCCCGACTCGGTGAAAGAGGACGAGCCTGCTGACTCAAGGGACCAGACGCAACAAGAGGTATGAGCGTTCACACCATAGACGTTCAAGTCGAAGATCCATACAGTTCAGAGGTCAAGCCGGGGTTGTTGCACCAAGCGGCCGAGGCCACTCTGCGCCATCAACAAGTCGAAGAGGCCTGTGAGTTGGTGTTGGTAGTCACCGGAGATGAGACTGTTCGCCAGCTTAATGAACGATACAGAGGCGTAGATGCTCCCACGGACGTGCTAGCCTTCCCCCACCAGAGCAAGAGCCCGGCGCCTCCTGCAGCCACATTCGTCAGCGCTCCTGGCTTTCCGCGGTACCTAGGGGATGTCCTCATCTCATGTCCCCGTGCCAAAGCTCAGGCGACCGAGGCGGGGCATCAGCTTGCTGTCGAGCTCCAGCTTCTGACGGTTCACGGCGTGCTGCATCTGCTGGGGTGGGAGGATGAGACGGATCCAGAGCGCACCAGGATGTGGCATGCCCAGAAAGCTATTTTGGACAGTATGGGACTAGACACCCACGTCCCGGACTAGAGATGGAGAGCCGCAACTTACTGGAGGCCTTCCGATTTGCCTTCTCCGGCCTCTGGGATGCACTCCGCACGCAGCGCAATATGCGCATACAGCTCGCCGCGGCCGGTTCGATCGCTGTTCTGGGTCTCTGGTTGAGGCTCTCTGCGCACCAATGGGCTGTGCTGGCGCTGACCAGTGGACTCGTGTTGGTGAGCGAGATGATCAATACAGTAGTCGAGCAGCTGGTGGACGTGGTCTGCCCCAACCATCATCCAGTGGCTAAGATTATCAAGGACATGATGGCCGGGGCCGTGGCTCTGGCAGCTGCCACTGCCGTTGTGGTGGGCTTGCTCATTCTGGGCCCCCCATTGTGGAACAAGCTTGCCGGTTGATTTTGCGCCCAAGACGGCAGCAAACAAGTACGGGTCCCTCGACTTGCTCCGCCGTTTCGCAATCGCATCTGGTGCTGATGTTACGTGTCCTATGCTTGAGAGGAGCCGTGGATGAACCAACGGAAGACATTCTATCTGACGCCTGAGGGCGAGAAGGCCCTGCGGGACGAACTCCGTGAACTGGTCGAGGTAAAACGCCCCGCCCTGGCAGAGAGACTGCGCAAGGCGATCGCGCAGGGAGACCTCTCGGAGAACGCCGACTATAAGGCGGCCAAGGAGGAGCAGTCTTTCCTGGAAGGCCGGATCCAGGAGATTGAATCCATGCTGCAGAACGCCGAGATCATTGAAGAAGCTCAGAGCGCCGATAAGGTCTCCTTGGGAAGCTACGTAACCGTTGTCGAGGAGGGCACCAGAAGGCCGGAGACGTTCCGGATTGTCGGGACCGCGGAGGCAGATCCCATAGGCGGGAAGGTGTCCCACGAATCGCCAATCGGCCGCCGTCTGTTGGGGCACCAGGTTGGGGACGTGGTCACTGTAGAAGCTCCCGCTGGCACCATCGCCTTTCAGATCAAAGATATCAGCTGTGGCTGAGGATCGCCGAGATGAACAAGCCCTCGCCAAGCTTCACGACCAGATGCGAGCTTGCCGGCGGTGTCAAGAGGCCGGCTTCTCCGTCGCCCCGGGCGCAGTCTTCTCGGGCTCCAAGTCGGCGCGACTCATGATCATTGGACAGGCCCCCGGTGCCACGGAACACGAGACCGGGCGGCCCTTTAATGGGCCATCAGGTGCCCGCTTGTTCGATTGGCTGGCCCAAGCTGGTTGGGACGAGGGCTCCTTCCGCGCTCAGCAGTATATGACTGCGATCACGAAGTGTTATCCGGGTAGATCCGCAAATGGCAAGGGCGACCGGGCCCCCACTCGGGCTGAACAGGAGCTGTGCGCCCCTTTCTTAGGTCAGGAGCTAGACCTGGTTCAGCCGGAGATCCTGGTGCCGGTAGGAAGCATGGCGGTTCAGAGGTTTCTTGGGCCGGTGCGGCTGATCGACGTGGTGGGCACCGTTGTCCAGCAGAATGGGGGCCGCCTCATGGTGCCACTCCCCCATCCCAGCGGCGTCAGTCTGTGGCTGAATCGACAGGAGAACCAAGATCGAGTCACCCAGGCGCTGGCCCACTTGAGGCGATTACGGGAGGAGCGCTCGCTGTAGCCGGAGAAGGCAGCGGATGATGCACGGACCGAGG
Source organism: uncultured Anaerolineales bacterium (assembly GCA_964528475.1). Lineage (GTDB taxonomy): Bacteria > Chloroflexota > Anaerolineae > B4-G1 > B4-G1 > SKLM01. Next base: position 17,047 of record CAZGSX010000012.1, on the reverse strand, counting down.
AAGTGGCTTGTCTTGGCTCTGGCGCTGAACCTGGTGGTAGGGGGGTGCCTGCCTGCAGACACTACTCCGTCTCCGCCTCCCACCGTGGCTGGCGCCTGTCGCGAACCGGAGGTCATCGTTCTGGACCAAGGCTGGCGTTTTCGGACTGATCCAGACGACGTAGGTCTCTCCCAGCGATGGTTCGCAATCTCGAAAGACGACACGGCATGGCGCCAGCTCACCCCGGGAGAACCCTGGGAGTTCAGCGGGGTGGAGCACGACGGCGTAGCTTGGTATCGCACCACCCTCACCCTGCCAACCTGGTCCAGGGTCTACCTAGGGCTCGGCAGGGTCGACGACGCTGCCACCCTCTGGGTAGATGGGGAAAAGAAGTTGACGTGGCAGGCAGGGGATCCGGAAGCTCAGACTTTCAACCTCACAGGGGTGGGCGAACCTGGCGACAGGATCACTTTGGCTATCCGCATCGAGGACCACGGCGGCTACGGTGGTATCAAGGGACCCTCCTACTTGAGCAGCGAACCGCGCGGGGTGATGGTGGACGTGGACTATATCAGACGGCTCTTCGACTCGCACCCTGAGTGGCCGAGGCCTGATTGGGTAGACGGTTCTCCGGTAGCTTGGACGATGTCGGGCGCCCAGGGAGCTGGGGAGAAGGCCCTGGTGCGATCGGACGGTGCGGTTGCTCCATGGGCCGATGCACCGACGGCGGAGATATGGCTTTACGACCCCGCCGCGGCCCGACTGACCACAGGAACCCATGCCCAGACCGCTTTCTCGCTGGTCCGGGGAGATTTGCCTCTGCCAGAGTGGCAATGGGAGGGGTTGGGGGCGCAGATGCAGAGCACGCTCTTCAGGGATCTGCACCAGGATGCAGTCCGGTGGCAGGTCTCCGTCCACAACTCCGAGCAAACAGCGCGCGACCTCGTCCTCTTGCTTGTGCTGCGCCCCTTTGGCATTAATCGCTCCCTTGCGCCGATGTGCTCGCTGGCCCTGCAGGGTAGCTCCCGGATCTGGGTTGACGGGGCACCCTTCTTGATCGCCGCCAGTCCGCCAGCCGAGGCCGGCGTGGCCTCCTTGGATGAGGCTATGCGGGCTGCCACGCAAGGCAGAGCACCATCGGAAAGCACGAGTTACGAGGATGCCACTGGTCTCGGGGCTGCGGTTCTTGCCTATCCCCTCTCACTGAGCGCCGGACAGTCGGAGACCTTCCACTTCGCGTTTCCTACGGGGCCAGAGACAGACGACGAGCAGGGCGCCTTCCCAAACACCAACCAGAGCACCGAGCACCGACTGCAGCTCACCGCAGACTCCTGGGAAGAAGCGCTGGATCGAGTGAATGTTCAATTACCTGACGAGCTGCTCGAGCAAGCGCTGCGCGCTTCGACCGCTTATCTTCTCATCGCGATCGATCCCGAGGGCCCCCATCCCGGGCCGCTGGCTCACAGCGCCGTATGGGTACGCGATGCCGCCTACACTGGTCTGGCGCTCTTGCAGCTTGGCTACGCGGATGTCGTCCGGGATTATGTGCCGGATATTCTGGGCGCTCAAGAATCTACCGGTCGTGTCCCGCCCATCCAGGGCGAAGAGGTCCCCTGGGACGACGACGAATGGGATGCTCAAGGCCAGGCCATCTTGCTCGCCACCAGCTATTACCGCTACACTGGGGACCTTGAGGCCCTTGAGGCATGGTATCCGACGGTACAGGCAGCCGCCAGATTCATCAGCCACTTACGGGCAACGACTGCTCAGTCCATCGGCCCCACACGCGGTCTCCTTCCGCCGAGCAAGAGCGCGGAGGACCTAGGACCGACGGACCAACACTACTACTGGGACAACCTCTGGGCAGTGGCGGGGCTGGAGGAAGCTGCCTTTGCAGCGCGGGAGCTGGGAATACCGGAGGACGCATCCTGGATGGAAGCCGAAGCTGACGCGCTGCGAGGTGCCATTCTGCGCTCCGTCGAGGATGTGATGGGACCCAGACCAGCCTACATACCGGGCGCTGTAGAGGACTTGGACAGCTCCGCGATGGCTCGGGGCACAGTACCCGCCCTGTGGCCGATCCGCGTGCTGAGCCCGCAGGATCTGCTGGTTCAGCGATCTTTCGAAGCATACTACCAGCGCTGGATAGCGCCCGATGGCGGGGCCTTTCGTCATCGCCAAGGGCAATTCTGGCCCTATGGGGGGCTGGAATTGGCGCACGCCTACTTGCGTCTGGGGGACATGGATGTGCTGCACGAGATTCTAGGTTGGACCCTCAACCACCAGACGCTTCCCGGCACCTTCGCCTGGGCGGAGCAAGTGGATCCAGAGACAGGCGGCATATCGGGTGGCGACATGCCGCATGCGTGGGCAGCGGGAAGCTACGCGACCCTCGTGCGGGAGATGCTCGTTTCCGAACGGGGACAGCAACTGGAACTGCTCACCGGAGCTCCCAATTGGTGGCTCGAGGCTGAGAACACCATCGCGCTGCAAGATGCGCCAACCCACTTCGGCCTGCTCAACTTGCGAACGGAGAGCACGGTCCAAGTGACAGATACAGGCTGGGACGGCACCCTAACCTTGAACGTTTCTGGAGCGGAGCCGCCGGATGGGTTTCGGTGGAGGCTGCCTTATGAGCCGATCGCTGTGGAGGGGCCCCCCGACCTCCTGGTGGAGAATGGTTACTTAATCATCCGCGGAGGTGGGGGCAGCGTCCACCTCACATTCGCCCCAGATGGGTGAGTCTGTAAACGAGCACAAGCAACTGATCTGGGGTACGTCGCGACATGCCAAGCCTCTCCGATGCACACAGCTGCGACCTCGCCGTTGAGGTCGATTTAGGAGATCGTCATTACGGCCGATGAATAGCTCTAAGCTCCTGCAACCGCAAGCACTTCGTCGCTGGGGGTTGGTCTGTCTCTTCCTGTTAGCCTTCCTGCCTCGGGCCGTCTATCCGGTTTCACGCCCCCTGCAGTGGTACTTGCGGTCCAGCGAGTTCATCCAGGCGGTCCTACAGGGGGAGTGGGCAGGTACCCTCCTCGCCGAGCACCCTGGCGTGACCGTGATGTGGCTCGCGGGAGCAGCGCTGTGGGGCTGGTACGGCCTTCAGTCACTGGTAGGCGTGATGGCTCCCCCGCCACTGGAGATGGAGGGGTATGCCTTTGCCGACCGCGTGGCCGTGGGCCTGCTGCCGCTGGCACTGCTTATCTCGTTGGGCATCATCTGGGGATGGCTGCTGCTGCGCCGGATCTTCGGGGAGCGAGTGGCATGGGTGGGGGCGGTGATGTGGGCGATCGACCCCTTCTACCTGGCCAACTCAAAGGCACTTCATCTGGATGCGACGCTATCGACCTTGATGGTGCTTTCTGCTCTGTGGATGCTGATCTACGTTCAGGAGCGCCGGCGGCGTCAGTTGCTGACCTCAGCAATCCTGGGTGGATTGGCCATCCTGACGAAGATCACGGCGGTGTTCCTGATTCCCTTCTTTGGACTGGTCCTCTTGGTCCACGCAAGACCCACACACGGGGCAGTGCCTGATGCGCGATCCTGGCCGTCGTCTCTGGTTGCGCGATCAGTCGTCCCCCTCATCGTGTGGATGACGGTCGCGATTGTCTGTTTCGTCGCCCTCTGGCCGGCCTTGTGGGTGCTGCCCGGGGAGAGCTTCGACTTGATGATCCGAACGGGCATTCTCTCGAAGATCGATCAGACCCACAGGCTGCCGCGCTTCCACCGCGGCGAGGTCTTCATTGGTGACCCAGGGACAGGGTACTACCTCGACACGGTGCTATTTCGTCTGACATTCTTGACCCTCCCCCTGGGTGCCGTGGGATTGGGAGCCGCCGTGCGGCAACGAGGTAAGACACCCACGCTCCTGCTCGTGGCCTTCTTTGGCTTCTACTTCATCCAGATGACGCTAGCTGGTCGGAAAGAGGGCCGCTATATGCTACCAGTCATTCTTGCGGTCGACATCCTCGCCGCGCAGGGTCTGGTCTGGTGGGTTGAGCGAGTCTCGACGAAACGCGCGGTGCAAGTCAGCCTCGCTGGAGGCCTGCTTGCCCTGCAATGCGTCGCAGTGCTTGCGCGCCATCCCTACTACGGCACCCACTACAACCTGTTGATGGGTGGTCCTAAGGCAGCTTCCGGCGTCTTCGCCCTGGCGGAGTGGGGCGAGGGATTGGACTTGGCGGGGCAGTACGTAGACCAGCAACTCGGCTCGGAGAACGGGACCGTGGGCACCCAGTTCCTGGCCAACGAGATGGTGGCTCAGCACGTCCGCGCGGAGGTTAGAGAGATCACCAATGTAGAAGATGCTGCAGACTACCTTGTCTTCGGGGTACAGTACACTGCGCGCGGATCGGCCTATGAACGCTGGGGGAAATCCTGGCAGCAAGTCTATAGGTTCCGTGAGCCGCTGTTTGTCGCCACATTTGACGGACTCCCATATGCCTGGGTTTATCAACCCGGGTCCGACCCTGTTGTCCCCCAGCGCATCGAAGCCCGCTTTGGACAAGCAACCCGACTCATCGGGTATCGGATCGACAAGTCCGAGGTCGCTCCCGGTGAGACGCTGCTGTTAACACTTCACTGGCAAGCAGATGCTCCTCTTGAGTCAACCTATCATGCATTCGTGCACCTTGAGGGACCGTCCGGGCAGCTGATCGCCCAGGACGACGGCCCCCTCGAACAAGGCGGGCAGCCCGCCGACAGCGCCGAGACGGGAGGACCGATTGAAAACCGGCACGAGTTACTACTCCCCGCCGACAGCGACTACGGAGATTACACGCTCTGGACAGGGTTGTATGACCCCATGACGATGACCCGGCTCCCGGCCTACGACGCTGTGGGTAGCCCCCTGCCGGACGATCGACTTACCTTGGCAGACGTACAGGTGAGACCGAGAGTCCCCGCGTGGTGGTGGCCATTCTCGGCCGCCTGGTGGGCAATCATCGCCGTCGGTGCTGCATGGCCTCCCTTGACGTCCAGGGCGCGGAGGCAAAGATGACGACCCCGCTGGAACCACGCCCTCAGCATTCCGATCTGAGACAGCCGCTGCGCCAGCAAAGCGTATGGCCCTCCAAGGCGGCCCACCTGCTGTTCGTCGTAGCGTTGTTCCTGGTAGCCGTGGTGCCTCGCGCCGTCCAGCCCGTTTCCAGGCCCCTGGTCTGGTATCTCCGCTCCGCTTACTTCATCGAAGATGTGCTCAGTGGGAATTGGGGAAATACCGTGTACTCGGAGCACCCCGGCGTCACCCTCATGTGGCCAGCCGGGATCGGTCTTAACGCCTATTGGGCCTTCAGTGAGGTCACTCCGGCTGCCAGCACCGTGCCGGCCGGTTTCGAGCCCATCCACTTCCGGGGCCCGGTCTCCTCGGCTGAGCTAACCGCCGCCCTTGGCCCCTTGGCAGTCCTCATTGGACTGGGGATTGTTGGCGTGTATCTGATGCTGCGCCGGCTTTTCGGCCAAGCTACGGCCACCGTCGCTGGAATGCTTCTCGCCCTCAGCCCCTACTACCTGGCACAGAGCAAGGTTCTGCATCTGGATGCTCCGATGGCAACGTTGATGCTGCTCTCTGCCCTCGCTTTGCTCATGTACCGGCAGGGGCGATGCTGGCGCTGGCTCCTTGCGTCGGGCGTATGTGCGGGCCTAGCGCTCCTGACGAAAATACCCGCGGTTTTCCTGATTCCCTTCTCGGGCCTGGTGCTCGTAGTTGACGTTGTACTCAAGCGACAGCTCGCTCCGAGGGACATCCTGACAGACTTCGTGGTTCCTTTGTCGATATGGCTCATCACGGCCGCCCTCGTCTACACAGCCCTCTGGCCAGCGATGTGGGTGGAACCGCGGAAGGCACTGGCCGCTGTGGGGTGGGGCGTGACCCGTCACTCAAGCACTGCCCACGACAGCCCCACGCTCTTCCTCGGGGAGATCATGCATGAAGACCCAGGACCATTTTTCTACGCGGTGTCACTTCTGTTCCGAATGAGCGAGGTTGAGCTGGCGTTCTTGATCATGGCCCTCGTGGCCGCGGTGGGCTTCCTGATCCGCCAGATGCTCTCTTGGAGGAAGCCACCAGGCCAGTCTCTTCAGGTGTCGGTCGACCACCTCCTTCTCGTGGCCTACGCCGTGGCCTATCTGACGCAGATGTCGCTCGGCGCCAAGAAGATGCCGCGCTACATCCTACCCGCCCTTCTGGTCTTTAGCATTCTGTCTGCCGCTGGGATCCAGGCCTGGGCAAGCACACTCGCACAGGAACACCGTAGAACGCGACTAGCGCTGATGGCGCTGCCGGTTCTCCTGCAGGCCGGGATGACGCTATTCCGTCATCCGTACTATGGGACAGCCCTTAACTGGCTTGCCGGCGGGCCTCCGGCAGGAGCCGAGGCACTACTCATCGGCGAGGAGGGCGAGGGTTACGCTGAACTGGCTAGCCATCTGAACGCTCTCCCCGAAGCAGAGAAACTGACGGTTGTTGCGCAGCTCCAGCACGTCTTCAATCAGACGTTTGATGGCACCGTGGTAGAACTTAGCGAGGATACCCAGATCTCTTGGCCATCGGTGGACTACTTAGCATTCCATCGAAATTACACGTCACGAGACTACAAGGTCTGGGAGTGGGGACACCTGTGGGAGCGGTACGCCGCGCGAACACCAGAGGGTGAGGTGGTGTTCGACGGTGTGCCTTACGCGTGGCTGTATCCCAGACTTCCCGCGGATGAAGGCCCCGAGCACTCAGCCGTCACGTCATTTGGAGACCGCTTCATCCTGCTGGGTTACGACTTGCGCGGGACCGCCGTGAATCCTGGCGACCAAGTCCCGGTGGTTCTCTATTGGCAGGCGACGGAGGAAGTCTCCGCGGATCTCAGCATCTTCGTTCATCTTCTGGATGCGAGCGGGCAGCTCATCTGGCAGGATGACGGCGCCGCTGACCACGGCGAGCGTCCCACCTGGAGCTGGGGCTCAGGGGAGATCGTCCTCGACCCGCACACCGTTGTCGTCCCGCCAGAGCTTCCCGTGGGTGACTATCGCCTCATCACGGGGCTATATGATTGGCGAACCGGAGAGCGGCTGTCAGCTGTGGTTTCGGGCGGCGGCCGAAGTGATCATGCGACAGTCACCACGCTCTCCCTTCGGCAGCCGGCCATACCGCCCAAGACTTGGTTGGCTCGCGCGCTGACCGGCTTAGTGCTGTTCACCCCCGTTGTAGTGCGGGTTGTAGCCCCTCGCTCTCGTCAGGGGTTCCTTGCCTCGCACAACCCATCACGTTAAAATGGAAGTTCCATCAAGGAGGGTGGGCAGGCCCGAGCTTTATCCAGGATCTAGGGGCGCCTCGTGTCCACGCAGACCGTCTGACGTGAATAGTGTGACTGAGTTAGCGGCAGACCGGCGGAAGGTAACGAGACCTTGATCAACGGTGACAGACGGCCTGGTAGGTGCACCGTCTGTTCGCCGCGCAATGCAGCGACCAGGCAAAGGATTGGGCATCGACAAGGGGCAATGCCATCTGTGAGGCGGATGTGTCCGAAGCACAAGCGACACTCCGTGGCGGGGCTGCTGCCATGATGTCATCACTGGTTCAAGTGTCGGCTCCGACAGACAAGGGGTTTGTAGGATTGACTTCAATCTGCTCACCAGCTCACGGTATGCCGTGCAGCGAACTACTCCCCGCGCGGATGCTCACCACGCTTCGATGGCCTCGCAACGGGCCAGTGGTCTGCCAGGATGACTGAACGGACCGGCCGTGGGCTCTTGATCACCATCTTGGTCCTCTTCATTGGGCTGGGGACGGCTTACGCACTCACTACGCCGACGCTGGAAGCCCCCGACGAGATCTATCACTATGAATACATCCGCTCACTGGTAAACACGGGGCGCCCGCCTGTCCTGGAGCGAGGTGCGGGAAGAGGATTCGGCCATCACGCCCCGCTGTACTACGCCTATGGCGCAGTCGTTAGTTTCTGGGTGGGTGAGCGCGACTGGGACGTCTGGCATGAGCGGCACAACCCCTTCTTTGGCTACGAGTTTGGAGAAGTTGGAAGGGACAACAAGAACCTCTATCTGCACCCGGAGAGCGATACCTTCGGTCAGAGCGACGTCTGGCTCGGCATCCGGGTGATCCGCTTGGCCTCAGTGGTCCTGGGTGCAGTGACCGTCTGGATCATCTTTCAAATCGGACGAGAGGTCTTTCCTAGGCATCCAGAAATGGCTGTCGGCAGTGCCGCGCTGGCAGCCTTCATTCCCCAGTTTCTGTTCATCTCGGGTGCCGTCAACGATGACAACGGCGCCACGCTATTCGGTGCCCTCGCCATCTGGGCCATGATGCGCATTCTCCGGGAGGGTCCCACGGTGCGCCGATGCGTCGGCCTGGGCACGGCCCTGGGGCTAGGCTGGCTCTCCAAGCTGACTGTCGTAGCCCTGGTCCCAACAGCGGGACTGGCGCTAGCCCTGGCCTGCTGGCGCGATCAATCGTGGGACAGGCTTCTCCGTCTGGCATTGATCACGTTTGGGATCACACTCCTTCTAGCTGGCCCGTGGCTTGCGCGGCAGACACTACTTTACGGCGACCCCACGGGCACCAGTCGGGAGATGACCGAGTGGGGACTGCGGGAAAACCCGCTGACGCTAGCCGACTTGGGTCCAAACCTCTACTGGCTTCGCACGTCCTTCTGGGGCCGCCTGGGGTATAATCAGATCCCCCTCTCGAACTGGATCTACGCGATACTGGACATCGTGACGCTGACGGCCGTTGTCGGCCTTCTTCGTCAGGTGGTACTCCATGTCGGTGGCCGACCACGCTTTGCCACGTCCCGACTCTCACAAGCCCTATCCACCCCGCGCATCTCGCAGTTGACAGTACTGACGGCCAGCTTCGTATTCACCTTCGGGCCAATGATCGTGAGGCGATTCCTGCGGCCCATGCCCAACTTCGGACGCTACCTATTTCCCGTCCTCCCGTCCGTCGCCTTACTGGTGTTTGCGGGCCTGGCTGCCTGGTTCCCGCGCCGCCTTCACAGCCTTCTGGCAATAGGGGTTGCTGCCGGCATGCTGGCCCTCGGCGTTACCGGTGTGGCTTGCTTCCTCGCCCCTGCCTATGCTCGCCCGCGACCCCTGGAGGACGGATCAGCCCTGACGCCCGATCGCTCGTTGGATCGGACCTACCTGGAGGACGACAAGCCTCTGGCGCGTCTGATAGGGTATGATGTGGATCGCGCAGTCGTACAGCCTGGAGAAACGATCCACGTCACGATGTACTGGGAGGTGGTGGGGGAGACGGAGGTCGACTACATCCTGTTCGCGCAACTGTTTGGGCGCAACCAGGCCAAGGTGGGCCAGCGGGATACGTATCCGGGGTTGGGCCACTACCCCACGTCGTTCTGGAGGTCTGGAGAGGCCTTTGTAGATGAGATACCGATCCACGTCGCCAGGGATGCAACAGGGCCCAGCCGTCTCCGCCTCGATATTGGCCTGTACCAGCGGGGGCGTGGCCGACTGCGGGTAGTTAACGGCAGAAACGAGCCCATCCAGAACGCGACGATCGCCTGGCTCAAGTTGCTGCCGACAATGGATCCTCCGCCACCCTCGACCCGGGTGGACTATCAGGTAGGACACCTGGCCCGTCTCACCGGCTATGACCTGCACCAGAGCTCAGAGTACCTTGACCTGGCGCTCCACTGGGCATGCGAAGCCTCCACACAGGAAGATTACGTCATCTTTGTCCATCTGCTCAACCAAGATGGAGACCTCGTGGCGCAGGCCGACGGCCCGCCGGCAGGAGGTGATTATCCCACGTCTTTCTGGTCCGTCGGGGAAGCTATCGTCGACGAACGCATTGTCGATGTGTCCGATGTGCCCCCAGGGACCTATCGTCTCTACACGGGCATGTACCGGCTCGACAACGGTGAGCGTCTGCCCGTCACAGGCGCCGCTGGGGAGCGCCTGGCGCACGACGCACTACCTCTCGCTCAGGTGCAGATACCGTGACCGAGCGTGGCGCAAGGCGGTTCCTCGTTCTGATCCTCGTGGTCTTCCTGACACTAGGTGTCATCTACAGCGTTGTTAACCCGATCTTCGAGAGCCCCGACGAGTCCCTGAACTACGCCAATATCCGCTACCTGATCGAGGAGAGAAACCTTCCGGTGCTGGAACCGGATCAGCCGACCAAGGCCCACCACCCTCCCGCTTATTACGCGCTCGGGGCGCTGCTCACGACTGGGGTCCCCAATGAGAACTTCAAGGCGATCACCAACAGGGTTAACGCCTTCTGGATCCACCGCGTTGATGAGCCGGGCAACGACAATAAGAATCTCTATCTCCACGATCCAGAGTTGGAGGCGTTCCCCTATCGGGATGTGGCTTTGGGAGTCCACATGCTCCGCTGGCTATCCCTGCTCATGGGAGCGGGAACAGTTCTTTGCGTGTACGCGACTACCCGAGAGCTGGTGCCCCATCGACCATCCATCGCGGTCATGGCGGCTGCGCTGGTGGCGTTCAATCCCATGTTTCTCTTCATCAGTACCTCCGTTCACGACGATCCTCTGGCGAACTTGGTGGCGGCGGCCATTCTCTCCGCAACGGCCCGACTCCTCACTCGTGGTCCTACGCTGCGGCGGGTTGTCACGCTGGGTGCATTGTCGGGCCTGGCTCTTCTGACCAAGCTGACCTGCCTGCTGATCGCGCCCACGGTCGGTCTGGCCTTGGCTTGGCGCCTGTACATCAGCGAGGAGCGATTCCCTTGGAAAACCCTGCTCCGGTTGGGGGGAACGCTCGTGCTGGTCGCGCTACTGGTCGGCGGATGGTGGCTTGTACGCAATCAGCTCATCTACGGCGAACCTACCAGCATGGAGCGCCAAGTGGAGGCCTGGGGAGGGCTCAGAGCTGATGCCCCCAACTTCGCAGCGGCAGTGCGCGAGTTGGGCTTCCTGCATGATTCTTTCTGGGGAGCATTTGGCTACGGGCAGATTCCGATGCCTGATTGGGCCTACGCCTTTCCACGACTGCTGGGACTTCTGTCCCTGGGTGGAGGGATTCTGTCCTGGGCGAGACGTCGTCCGGGCCGCATATCCCCTCTGGCTCACGCCAGTGACGTAGGCCAGGGCACACTTCTGATTCTGCTCAGCGCTCCCCTCCTGACCTTCGTCGTCGTCTTCCTGCGGATGGCCCTCATCGATACGGCCAACTTCGGCCGATATCTCTTCGTATCGCTCGGTTTCCTGGCTCCGCTGTACACCCTTGGGCTGGAAGAATGGGCGATGGAGGGCAGCTCGAGGTGGGTCTCCGTCGCAGTCGTCATCGGTATGGTCGGCCTGGCTACGTTTGCCCTGTTCGGCGTGCTGGCACCGGCCTATGCATCCCCCGAGATGCTCTCCCTTCGAGAGGTCAAGGGCCGCGCTGAACCCAGCGAGCTTCAGTTTGGGGATTCCATCCGCCTGGTCGGCCAGAAGGTCGACGAGGATCACGTCGAGCCTGGCACGGATGTCCACATGACTCTGTGCTGGGAGGCTCTTGAGCCGATGGAGGAAGACTACGTGTACTTCGTCCATCTGCTCGGCGGCGAAGAAAGGGTGGTTGGAGCACGGACCACCCACCCCGGTCTGGGACGGTACCCCACCACCCGCTGGTCGCCAGGGAATCGCTTCTGCGACGTCCTCACTGTGCGCGTAGATCAGGGGGCTCCCATCCCGGCCGTCTACGATGTCGCGATCGGCTGGCATCAGCTGGGGAGCGACGGACGACTACCAGCCTACGGGCCCGACGGGACTCCGCTGGAGCTAGTACTGCTGGATCGTATCAAGGTCGCCCCCAAACAGCGCGCGTCCGTGACGGTCCCTCAGAAGCTCGATGCAAATCTGGGTGCACAGATCCAGCTAATGGGCTTCGAGGCGGAGAGCCTGCAGGTGAGCCCAGGCGACACGCTCCAGCTCACGCTATACTGGCAAGCCCGCCAGTCGCTGGCTCAAGACTATACGGTGTTTCTCCATCTGGCTGCTCGCGACGGCCCACCTCATGCACAGGATGACGGTCAGCCTCGAGATGGAAGCTATCCTACCTCCTTCTGGGACGCCGGTGAGGTAGTGGCGGACACGCGCACCCTTTCCGTACCCGGAAGCCTAGCCCCAGGAGAGTATCCGTTGATCGCTGGGATGTATCTTCTGGAGACGGGTGAGCGACTGCCATCGTTGGCGGAGGACGGAACCGTTGAGGGAGATGCAGTGCTGCTGGACACACTCACCATCCTTCCCGGTGATTCTTGAGATTGGCCGGAAGTAGGGTAACATGCGAGGCATGGATAGACGGATCTGTTTCCTCGGCCGCTCATCAGCGCCTTGCCAAGTAAGGGCGTTCCTGATCGTCATATTGCCCCTCTCCTTCGCGCTGCGTGTCCACGATCTCGAGGGCAAGAGCTTGTGGAGTGACGAAGGGCTTACCCTCCGTCGGGCCGAGCAGCCATTGGGGTTGGTGCTCGAAAATGTCAACCTCATCCCCCTCGATCCGGACTATCAGGAGGGTTCAGGTCCCGCCGAGTTCGCCGAGACGCCCGATCTCCACCCGCCGCTGGCTGACGCGGAAATCGCCTCTCGCGCCCACCCTGCTGACATTCGCTTCGGAGACAGCATCAGACTGGTGGGCTTTGACCTGACGCCTGTGAAAGCATATCCGGAAGATGAAGTTTCAGTCACGCTCTGCTGGGAAGCGATTGAACCCACGTTGGACAACTACGCCTACTTCGTCCACTTCCTCGGTCCTAACGAGACCATTGTTGGGGCTCGGGACACACACCCGGGTTTGGGCCGTTACCCAACCAGCCAGTGGACGGCGGGGGTTTCGTTCTGCGATGTCGTCCGCGTCCCGGTAGACAAGGAGACCCCAGCACCTGCTGTCTACGATGTCGAGATCGGCTGGTACGATCCAGAAACCAAAATGCGGCTTCCAGCCCGTACTGCAGATGGGAATCCAGTGGAGCTGGTCACGCTCGGTAGGATCGAGGTTGTCAGCGCAGAACAGCCTACTGTGCAAATTCCAAACCGCGTCAACGCGAGGCTGGGCGACCATGTCGTACTACTGGGCTACGGGATCGGCGGCGGGGAGTCGCCGATCGTTGCGGGCCAGTCAATTGATGTCACCCTATACTGGAAAACTGAGGCTCCCCTGACCCAGGATTTCACGGTGTTCCTTCACCTCGCCCCCCCTTCCTCTTCCCCCCAGGCTCAGCAGGATAGCCAGCCTCGACAAGGGACGTACCCCACGTCCTATTGGGAGCCGGGACTTATGGTCATCGACATCCACACGCTTGAACTCCCCGAGGACCTGGCTGCGGGTCGCTACCCGTTGATCACCGGGATGTACGGATTGGACACAGGCGAGAGGTTACCAGCCTTCGCCGGTACAAACGAGCGACTGACTGCGGATGCTGTACCGCTGAAAGAGGTAGAGGTCCTTCCATGAGGGAGCTACTTAGCACAGCAAGACGGAGGCGGATGAGACGGTCGGCAGGTAGCATGGCCCGGTGGGCGGGCTGTGGCCTTGTGATTCTTGCGTTCGCGATGCGCATCTTTATGCTCAGCAGACAGGAGCTGTCGTTCGACGAGGTCGCAAGCTTCTTCATAGCAAACCGCACCCCTCTCGACCTGGCCACCTATGTGCGTGCAGCCGTCCGGGAGCACCCTCCGATCTACTACCTGATGTTGTCCCTGTGGATGCCGCTCGCCGGCACAAGTGAATTCGCTATACGGTTTCTCTCCGTCCTAATCGGCACTGTGACCGTCGCAGCGACCCACCGCGTCCTCAAGAGGATCCTGGATCAGCCTACAGCTGTTTTGGGGACCTTGCTCCTCGTGACCTCTCCGTTTCATGTTCGAATTTCGCGAGATGCTCGGATGTATGCTTTGCTGGCCCTATGGGCGTTGCTATCTATCTCTGCCTTCGTAAGCGTACTGGAGCAGGGACGCGGCGATTCATCCCCACGATGGTTCCCGGCACTTCTAACCGGTCGTCTGAACCCTGTTCTGAGCGCCCGAATGGAGACCACGGCCCGATGGGCGCTCTTTTGGCTGGCAACCAGCCTGGGGATCTTCACCCACTACTTCATGGTCTTTCTCCTGCTGGCGCAGGACCTCTACCTTCTGCTCCGATGGCGCCGCCACCGCCACCTTCTTCCAGCTTGGCTGGCTTGTCACGGGACATTGGGCATCTTCCTTCTACTGGTGGCGTACCTATCGCCCGGCCTATCGGCGACGCTGGTGTCGCTATGGCAACGCGGGACGGCCTCCACAGTGCGCTGGCAAGCCCTTGCCCGCGGACTCAATGGGTTGTACTTGGGAGTGACGTCGCGTCCCGATTGGCGCCGGCTGGGGGTGTGCCTCGCTGCGACAACGCTAGGCCTGCTACCTCTGCGGCAGCAAAACTCAAAACGCATAGCAGGCACCGACGGCCTGCTATGGGCCAGTTTGCTGAGTGTGCCGATTCTGGCTGTCCTGGTCCTCCCAGAACAGATCAGTGGTCGATACCTGACACCGGCCTTCCCGGCCTCCATCGTGGCTATGGCAATGGGCCTGAGCGGGCTCTTTGACCTTGTAAAGAACCGACTCCCTGCAAAAGCAGAGGTTCGTCTACAGACGGTGATCGCTTGCGTCCTGCCCTTGGCCATGCTTTCCAGCGTACTGCTCGCAAGCGCTCAGGCATATCGCACCGTCTACTTCCCTCCAGGTGAGAGCTACCGTGACAAGATAGACTACCTGAATGCCTATGCCCAGCCTGATGATGGTCTCCTACTCCATGGCCCTTGGCAGCACCTCTTGCTCCACTACTACGATGTAGAGGCTCTGAACACCTACACGGTGCCTCTGAGCGACCTTAGGGTGGATGGCGCTAGAATCGATGAAACGCTGTCCCAGGTATTTGACACACACGAACGGGTCTGGGTCTCCTACGACTCTGTTGAGCCTGTCGATCCAAACTGGGAAGTATCGCGATGGCTCCACAGGCACACGCATCAAGTGCTGGCCCAAGGCAGCTTGACCCTTCACTACCGATCACCTGCCGTCGGGACCCCGAGTCTCGAAACCGGAGATGGATACGAGTACGACACGCAGCTCAGTACCCAATTGGGAGATCGGCTGCTACTCACGCGAACAGCCTTGTCCAACGTAGAACTCACCAGTGGAGAAGCAGTCCTACTCCTCTCCCAATGGCGCGTCCTGGATGCGATTTTTGATGGCCTAAGGCTGCGCCTGGAATTGGTTGGTCCTGGTGATCAAGTATGGGAGACGTATGAGTTCATGACCGGCCCCACCGGGGTCTCCGACGAGTCAGGCGGGGAGGATGACACATTCATCGAACGACGAGGCTTGACGGTCCCTGTCGGCACGCCTCCTGGCGATTACAGGCTCCGACTCCGTGTGATATCGCCCGGGGGGCAGGAATGGTTGCCCAAAGGGGATGAGCCGCTTGAGGTCGGATCGATCCGGGTGCAACACCACACTCCTCGAAGCCAGGTAGTACAAACCCTGCCTGGGCAGGATCTCCATGCAGTCTTCGGGGGGACCATCTCCCTGGTCGGATATGCTCCCTGGGGACATAGCTTCTCGCAGGGCAATCCTGTCCTATTTGATGTCTATTGGCAGGCTTTGCGCAGACCTACCGATGACTACGAGCTTGAGGTCGAGGTCCTGCAGCAGGATGGCACTTCCG
This sequence comes from uncultured Anaerolineales bacterium, assembly GCA_964528475.1. Lineage (GTDB taxonomy): Bacteria > Chloroflexota > Anaerolineae > B4-G1 > B4-G1 > SKLM01. Next base: position 1,387 of record CAZGSX010000012.1, on the reverse strand, counting down.
TGCTCACCAGCAAACGCCTCCAGCATCTCGCTGGTCGGCTACCGACCAGCTCTTGGGAAGCAGGAGAGCTTCTCAAGGCGCACGTGGCGGTTCAGTTACCGGCAGATGCTCCTCCGGGCCCCTTTCAGGTTCGTCTGTCACTCATCGACGTTGACGGCTCGCCTGTGCCAGTCAAGGGGACACGCATCCGCCGCATTCTCAGCCGTTGGGAGCATGAGGTGAGCGTGTCCGGCCCGCAGCTCGTACTCTTCCGCGGCAGGATCGAACCCCGGCCGCGCATGTATGATCCACCGGCAATGGATCACCACCTGGACGTTGTTCTGAGCACCAACGATGGCCAACCTAGGGTGAGTTTGCTTGGATACAACCTCGCCCCAATGAGCACACAGCCGGGCGGCTCGTTTGAGGTGACATATTATTGGAAGGCACTGAGTCGGATGGATAACATCTATGCCGTATTCAATCACGTCGTCGCCCCTGATGGAACGCAGCTAACGCAAGAGGACGGGTGGCCACAACACGGCTCATATCACACCAGCCAATGGTTGCCCGGTGAGGTGGTGGAGGATCGCCACACCGTTCAGGTACCGGCCGGCGCCCTGCCAGGCGACTACGTGCTCCGGGTCGGGATGTATGACGCTGCCACCTTGGAGCGCCTCGATGTCGCAGTGGACGGTGCAAGCATTGCAGAACAGTACATCGTCCTGAGCACAATCGTCGTCACCAGGTAGCACGATGCAAGCGCTAGGCGGAGAGCGGGCAAGGACCGCAGGAGGTCAGCAGGCACCGGAAGGTGAACGTGATCTGTGGTCCCCGTCCCCCCCTGGGCCCTTTGCCGTCTGCCTCATCTTGTATCTGGCGATCACGATCCTATACGGTGTGTGCATTCCCATCTTCGAGACCCCGGACGCGAACGGGCATTATGCATATATCCACGAGTTGACTGAACGACGGGGGTTGCCCGTTCAAGGCGAACCCTCCGGGAAGCGAGTCACCGGGTATGTGGCAAGCCATCCTCCGCTGTACTATGCGCTGTGCGCCTCGCTGACCTTCTGGGTGCCCGACGATGTAGATTTTGATGACTGGGCATGGCACAATCCTCACCAGACCATGGGCGACGCCGACCGCACTGCAAACAAGAACATCTTGGTGCACACCCCCGCCGAGCGCTTTCCTTGGCGAGGCACCCCCCTGACGATGCACATATCGCGGTTTGTCTCTACACTGCTCGGAGCCGTAGCCGTCATCGCCACGTACGGAATAGCGACCGACATCTTCCCCAGGCAGCGGTGGTTGGCGCTGGGTGCCACCGCCCTGACGGCCTTCAACCCCATGTTCATCTTCACCAGTGCAAGAGTAAGCAACGACGCAGCCGTCACCGCGTTCG
>CAZGSX010000011.1:24974-45286 GCA_964528475.1 uncultured Anaerolineales bacterium | reverse complement strand
GTCCCTTCCCCTGCTCTGCAGTCCGAGGGTGGTAAACGACCGCGACCTCCTTGATGTCGTATCCTCGCTTGAGCAACTGACAGGTGCGCTCAAACTCGAAGTTGAGATCGCGCTTGCTCAGATCCATGGAGCGAACGACGCCCGGCCGCGCCAACTTCAGACCACGGCGATGTCGGCAAGGTCCTCGCCAAAGAACCGGTTGGCGAGCCAGGTGAGAAAGCGGACTCGCCAGTAGTTCTCCGCATACTCGTAGATCTTCCGACCACCGAGGGTTCGAGGGTCGAAGACGGGGGCGGTGTCATTGTGTTGACCGCCCCGATCATCCGGCCCAGATCGCAGGCCTCATACTCGAGGTCGGCGTCGAATGTGGCAAATTAGTCACGGCGGGCTCGTTCGATGCTGCTCAGCATGCTGGCACTCGTGCCCAGATTTCTCGGGTGGAGGGCAACCTCGACGTCTGGCAGATCCAGGGACCGGAGCAGCTTGCGCGTGCCGTCGGTGGAGTAGTTGTGGACAACGATGACCTCCGGCCAGGGGGAGCGCAAACTAGGCAGGATGAGCCCGTTCCGTCCAGGTGCGCAGGAGAAGAAACTCGTCATAGGGCCCCAAGCCCACGTACAAGTCACGGAGACTCCATTTGCGAGCCTCCACAAACCGAGGCAGTTTCTCGAGCTGGGTCAGGGCAATGTCGGTCAGGCCGACCCGCTGGGCTTCCTCGGGATCGAGAGGGGCTGGCCGACCGGTCTTCACGTCGCAGAAGCGGCAGTTGCGCGTACAGACGTCGCCCAAGATGAGAAACGTGGCCGTCCGGTTGCCCCAGCACCCAGCGATGTTGGGGCAATGCGCCTCCTCACAGACCGTATGCAAGTGCTTGGATCGCATTGAGTGCTTCAGCCAGCGATACGTCTCCCCATCCGGGGCACGCACCCGGATCCACGGTGGCCGGCGTCCCGGAGGACGACCCGCCGAGTTTCCAGTCTCTGCCATATGCTTAAATCTCCTTCCAGTCAATCTGGCGGCGCTTGAAGGTCGCTAGCCGTCGAAACCCCGCCGCCCTGACCATCTCCAGCGCAGGCCCGAAGTGCGAACCAACCGCCTGTGGAACGTGCGCATCGGATCCCAAGATCAAGATCTCTCCACCCATTTCCCGATACCAACGCAGGATCTCCAACGAGGGACAGGGTTCCGATTGACCACGCCGCCAGGGCGATGTGTTCAATTCAATCCCCTTGCCCCTCTCTATGACGGTACTGAGGGCGGGTCGGATCAGCCCAGCGTAGGGCCCAGGGCCGTCGTAGACCTTGCCAAACCTCCGGGCGTCCCGCTTGACCAGGTCGAGATGAGCCAGCACGTCGAAATCGCCTTCCGCTGCCAACCCCGCAACCTGCCTGAAATAGGAGGCATAGGCATCGGAAAGAGGCTCCTTGAAGAACCCCTCGTGCCAAGCAGGCTCCATATTCGCGGCATAATGAGCTGACCCCAGCACCAGGTCGAAATCGCCGTTCGAGAGGACGGCAGCTGCCTCGTTCGCGTAGATATGGGGTTCGCCCACCTCGATGCCAGCGCGGATCTCCAGCTCCCTGCCAAATCGCCGTCGACACCGGTGGATCGCGTCCATGTAGTCGCCCAGGGGAAAGGGCCCACCCACATCCTCGGGGCCGAAGTCCAGGTGGTCGGTGAAGGCGATCTCATCGATACCCTTCAAGATGGCTGCCTTACAGACGGTCTCCATCTGCGCATCGCTGTCTGCGGAGAAACCGCTGTGAATGTGATAGTCCTGTGGATACCGTCCCATACGCCCTTACGGTGCCTCCTACAACTGCAGATAATGGCTGCCGTTGACATCGCGGCCGTGTGTCAGCGTACTGTGACCAGGCTACCGATGGCCTGGCCCCGTTTGAACTCAGCGGGCTCCGTTTCACCCAAGGGTTTGCCGTCGGTCCTGGTCCTGATGGCTCCCCCAGCCTGCAGCCCCCTTGGCGAAAGCCACAAGGCCAGTGCCAGCGCGGCAGACGTCAGCACCGGAACGAACAGCAAGTCCCGCCCTGCGGGGCGATCAAGACCCAGACTCACTCCTGGGTCCGGGAGCAGCATGGCCCATCGGCGAAGGAGAACCTCCCCGAGACACCAATCCAGACGCCCAAGACTGTTGAGAAGACAGGTGCTCCCCCAACGCGACCAGAATCAGAGATCCGGCTGTTCGCCGAGGCGGGCGGGTCTCCTTCTTCGTTCGTACCGCGCGCAATCTCAGCCGTTGTGGCCAGAGCTCAGGGCGCGATAGAGCAGATAGATCCCGCCAAGAATCAACGCCACGGGCCACACGTAGTTGAGGAGCTCCTCAGCGGCGGCAGTGATCAACACTCCCGTCAAGAGAAGGACGACCGCAGGAATTAGGGACCACTTCAGACTCGCTTCTGGCGTCGGCAAGAATGCCAACAGGGCAAAGGTCAAGCCCAGGCCAAAGAAGAAGATGCCCCCGACCTCAACGCCCTCAAGGCCCTCAAGGCCCTCAGAGAGCCCGGAAACCACCGCCAGCGTGAGGAGTACGCCCCCGGGGATGACGGCCCACCAGTGCTCCGTGTTCACCAGGTAGATTGCCCAGAAGGCTACGCCGATTCCACCCAGGAAAAGGGACCCTCCCCACGTCGCCCCGACCTCGGGCGCCAGTCGGTCCAGCAGAATCACCCCGGCAAGACCAAGAAGCACAAATCCGGGAATCGCAGTCCACCAGCGCTCCTGCGGTGCTGTCACGAAGAGAAAGAGGAAGACAGCGCTGGCGATGGCGATGAGCACCGGCCAGACGACAGCCCCCACGGCAATAATCCCTAAGCTGTCCAGCAAGAACAGCACGCCCCCGGCGATCAGCAGGACTCCCCACAGAATCCGCAATTCTGGCTTCCTCATCACTCACCTCCTAGCACAGTGTCCTCGCTATACGGCACCCTCATTGCAGGGCGAAAAACCAACCTCGATCTCAAGTTCAACATAGTCTTCTTCGTCACTTCCTAAACCCTCGTGGCCCACCGGCGGCAGCAATCGTGTTCTGGCACATCTCCTCGCCGGGGACGATAACCCTAACGGCCCAAGGCAGCAAGGAGCAACAAGCAGACGAGTAGTGGGACGATGCCCCACAGGGGGTTGCTACGCTTCACGATAGTGCCCCTTGAGGGATCAGCAGCTAGCAACGCGCAGTAAGGCTAGTCACTGGATTCCCGCCTGGGAATCTTAGGAATGAGCCAGGTCAGGAAAGCGTCCTCGCTGCGCGTCTGCAGCCAGAACCTGCCAGGTCCGGACAGATCAACGACCAGTCCCTCGCCGCTGAACAGCGTCGACTTGAGACCCCCCACACGCCGGACTTGGAAGCCCAGCCGCTCCTCGAAGGCAACGAGATGCCCGGTGTCGACCGTGAAACTCTGACCTGCCTCCAACTCCATCTCCTCAACAGCGCCGTAGCTGGAGAGGACGAGGGGTCCGGTTCCGGTGACCTTGAGCAAGATGAGACCTTCCCGGGCGAAAAATGTCTTCGGCCCTCCCCACTTGGTGCTGACATCGACCCCATCGCCGGATGCGACATAGGAACCCGACTGAACGAGGAGACTCTCGCCCATCATCGGATGCACCACAATATCGCCGGGCAGGGCAGGGGCCAGCATCACCTGCCCGCCCTCCGCGGATGCACGATACGTATTGACGAAGAATGACTCGCCCCCAAACATGGAGCGGGTCAGGCTCTTCAGCAGCCCACCACGTGCCTTGGTCTCCACCCGCACGCCGGCTGACATCCCCACCATGGAACCCGCCTCGACGTAGATCGGCTCGTTGGGCTCCAGCCGGGCAACGGCCAGGGCGTAAGACGGACGATGTTGCACGTCAACCTTCATGATACCTCCTCTCGATAGAGCTCTTTCAGCGCCGCATCAAGAGAGTATACCTCAATCTCGAAGAAACGGAAGCAATCGGGTGTCAGCCTCCTCCATCGTGCCATGCTACGCAGCCGCCAGGAGTTGCTTGACTTCACGACCGGCATGGTGTATACTGAGGTAACGCGTGTTACCAAAACGGCGGTAGGGTACGGGCTGATGGAGGTGGAGGCTGTGCTCACGGGTCGCACGACACAAGAACAAGTGGCCCAGGAAGCTGGCGTCTCTCGCACCACGGTGTCGCTCGTGCTCAATGATGTGCCTGACGCGCATATCAGCCCCGAGACGCGCGAACGGGTTCGTGAAGCAGCCAGGCAGTTGAATTACTACCCCGATTCCGCCGCGCGCCGTCTTGCGAGCGGCAAGACGCGAACCATAGCCCTGGTCTGGCATCGCGGGCCGGACAGAACGTACCGCGATGCGTTCCTACCCGGCCTCCTCGAAGGGATAGGTCGCGCAGCACGTCGCCGCGGCTATCATGTTCTTTTCCGTTCCGTGGAGGTCGACGAGCCGAATGGCTCCTACATCGAGCTAATCCACGGGCGCCACACCGACGGACTGATCCTGTCGGGTCCGCGTTGCGATGATCCCTACCTCAGAGCGTTGCGCCGTGAAGGTTTTCCTACCGTTCTACACGGGCGACTAGACGGGATGGCCATTCCATCTGTGGACGTTGACAACGTCGAAGGGGCCAGGACGGCGGTCAATCATCTCTTGGGGCTCGGCCATCGGCGGGTGGGTATCATCACCAACGCGCCCATGGAATACGCTGCCAGTCAACAACGTCTGGAGGGATATCGCCGGGCCTTGAGGGAAGCGGGCATCCCCTACAACGACGCTTGGGTTCGCGAGGGTAACTTCGACGAGGAGAGCGGCCATGCGGCCATCAAGGATCTGTTGATGCTCGACGAGGCGCCGCATGCCGTCTTCATCGCCAGCGATGTGGTGGCCATCGGCGCACTCCGCGCCCTCCATGAGGAAGGGGTAAGCGTGCCAGCCGAGATGGCTATCGTTGGCTTCGACGATGTGACCGCCGCCCGTTTCATGACGCCGGCTCTGACCACGATCCACGTACCGGCTTTCGGCCTGGGCTGGGGCGCGGCGGAGTTGCTCATCGAGATCGCGGAGAACGGCTCGCCAGAGATCGCGCACGTGGAGCTGGGGACAGAGCTCGTCGTCCGTGAATCATGCGGAGCGAAGCTCGCTTGAGCAAGACAGATCGTGTCCCCCCTCGGGATTTGGCTGATGCTGCAGGACAAACTGCGAAAAGTGTGATATGCTTGGATTGCTCTCGACAAACTCGTACCAAGGCATTCCCGACGCGATCGATCCGGCCCATGAGAATGGGTGACGCGAGAGGCCATCCCTGTAAGCTAGCCGTGTTCGTGCGCGACGTGGCAGCAGGATACAAGTGCCGTTCGCTTAGACAATGACACCCAGTTCAGTCGGACCATTCGCCGAAGTCGTTTCCAATGAAGGGAGGTGGTCAACCAGGATAGACCGTGGAGAGACCCGTTGTTCAAGAATGAGTTAAGCTATGCATACAAAGACTAGGAGGAAAAGAGAATGTCGTCGAAACGAAATCTGTTAGGTCTTCTGGGCCTGCTAGTTGTCTTCGCACTGGTGCTGGCGGCTTGTGGCCCCACGGCAACTGAAGAGCCCACCGAGGAGCCAACCGAGCCGCCGGCGGTGGAAGGCTCACCGCTAGAGCGTGCGGAGGCAGGCGAGTTCGACGGAACGTCCGTCACCGTCATGGGTGCCTTCGCCGGCGGCGACGAGGAAGCTCGCTTCGTTGAGGTCAACGACCGCTTCGCTGATAGGACCGGCATCGATGTCACCTATGAGGGCAGCCGCGACTTCGAGGTGTTGATCAACACCCGCGTCGAGGGTGGGGATCCCCCGGACGTGGGGCTGCTGCCGCAGCCCGGTATGAAGGACCGCTTCGCCGAGGCAGGCGAGCTGATCCCGCTGCCGGATGAGATCGTCGAGCGCATCGAGGAGAACTACGCACCGGTGTGGCTCGACCTGGGCTCCTACGCCGGGACGCCCTACGGCGTGTTCCACCGCGTCAACGCCAAGAGCTTCGTCTGGTATCCGAAGAAGGCGTTCGAAGAGGCTGGCTACGAGGAGCCCGAGACCTGGGATGAGCTGATCGCGCTTAGCGACCAGATCGTCGCCGACGGCGGCTTTCCCTGGTGCGTGGGCATGGAGAGCGGCGCCGCCACCGGCTGGGTGGGGACCGACTGGTTGGAGGACACCATGCTTCGCACCGCCGGCCCTGAGCAGTACGATCAATGGGTGGCGGGAGAGCTTCCCTTCGACTCCGATCCCGTTAGAGAGGCGATGGACCACATCGAGGAGATCTGGTTCAACGAGGACTACGTGCTAGGTGGTACGACCAGCATCCTGACCGAGCACTTCGCCGAGGCATCGCTGCCGATGTGGAGCGACCCACCGGGCTGCTACCTCTTCCGCCAGGGGAACTTCGTCATAGGCTTCTGGCCCGAGGAGATCCAGAACAATCTGGACGAGGAGGTCGGTGTCTTCGGCTTCCCCCAGATCGACCCAGAGTACGGCACTCCTGTCCTAGGCGGCGGCGACCAGGTGGTCATGTTCAGGGATCGCCCCGAGATCAGGGCTTATTTAGAGTACCTGACCACGGGCGAGTCGGGCGAGCCGTGGGCCAGAGCCGGCGGCGCGCTCTTCCCCCACCAGGATCAGGATCTCGACTGGTACCAGACTGAGGTGGAGACCGCGCTGGCAGAACTGCTCCTGAGTGCCGAGGTCTTCCGCTTCGACGCGTCAGACCTGATGCCGGCGGAGGTCGGAGCAGGCTCGTTCTGGACGGGGATGGTCGACTGGATCCGCGGCACAGACCGGGATACCGTCCTGCAGCGGATCGACGCCAGCTGGCCGGAGTAAACGTAGTTGATCGATCGGCGCGTGGCACGTTTGGCACGTGCCACGCGCCACTTGCAGCGGCTGGAGCAGCCTCGGCGTCTCAGGTGACTGCTCCACGGCCAGCAAGCCGTCCGTCTAGCCTCTTCAGTCAAGGAGGAATATAACGTGTCAGAGAAGACCGGGGTGTTCGAGCGTGTTTCCGGAAGTAAGCTCCTGACGTGGGTCTCTCGAATTGTGCTGTCGGTGGTGGTCCCCCTCGTGTTTTTCATCGTGATGCGAGCGGGATTTCTGTGGCTGCGCGAAGGTGAGGCGCATCAGGTGCTCATCGCGGTGGTGGCCATCATCTGGGGCATCGGCGGTTTTGCCCTTTTGTACGTGATTGCAAACTCGATCGTGGAGCAGCTGCCCAATGAGTGGAGGAATGCACTTCTTCCGTTCGTCTTCGTCGGACCGGCGCTGGCCATCTTGAGCTATTACCTCCTGATGCCCGTGGTGCGCAGCCTCCTGGCCAGTCTCCAGGACGCAGCCACGGAAAGCTTCGTGGGGTTAGACAACTACGCATACGTCTTCACGGATCGCGTGATGCTCGTATCTTTCCGCAATAACGTGCTGTGGATGGTACTCGGTACCAGCCTCACCGTGGCCTTCGGTCTGCTCATCGCCGTCCTGGCCGACCGCACCCACCCGGCCTTCGAGACGGGGGTCAAGTCGCTGATCTTCATGCCCATGGCAATCTCGTTCGTAGGCGCTAGTGTGATCTGGAGGTTCATGTACGCCGCCAGGCCCGCGAGCGTGCCGCAGATCGGGGTGCTCAATGCCATCTGGGTCGCTCTTGGCGGTGACCCGGTGGGCTGGCTCACCATCGAACCTACCAACACACTGATGATGATCGTCGTGCTGATCTGGATGCAGACCGGCTTCGCGATGGTGATCCTCTCAGCTGCCCTGAAGGGGGTTCCTCAGGAGCTCTTGGAAGCGGGCAGGATCGACGGGGCTAATGAGCCGCAGATCTTCTTCCGCATCATGATCCCTTACATTCAAGGGTCGATCATCACGGTATCGACGACGATCCTGCTTCTCACCCTGAAGGTGTTCGACGTCGTCTGGGCTATGACGGGAGGACAGTTCGGTACCAATGTGATCGGGACGGTGTTCTGGAGGCAGATGTTCACCTTCCGCCACAACGGGCGGGCCTCAGCCATCGCCATCGTGCTGCTAGTGCTGGTGATACCCGTGATGTGGTACAACCTGAAGCAGCTAGAGCAGGAGGCATTCTAATGGGCAGCACGAGACGCCAGACATTCATCGGCAATGCCATCGTATACGGAGCCCTGATCATCATCTGCATCGTGTGGTCCGTTCCGACTATCGGTACACTGATCACTTCGTTCCGCCCGGCAGACGACGCCAAGGCGACGGGGTGGTGGACCGTCGTCAACGATCCCACCTTCAGCCTAAACGCCTACAGGCAGACCCTGGGGGGGACGGAAACCACCATCGTCACCGAGACGGGGGAGAGGGAGACCGTGAGGGGGGCGGGGATGAGCAAGGCCTTCCTCAACACGCTAACGGTCACCATCCCGGCGGTGGCCATTCCACTCCTGGTGTCGGCTACTGCCGCCTATGCTTTCGCCTGGATGAGCTTCCCCGGGCGCAGGCCCTTCTTCGTCGTGGTCATCGCTCTGCTGGTCGTGCCTCTCCAGATCGCCCTAGTCCCCGTCTTCCGCGACTACCGGGCCCTGGACCTGAACGGCACGTGGCTGGCCATCTGGCTCGCTCACACGGGCTTCGGCTTGCCGCTGTCTATCTACCTGCTGTACAACTTCATCAGCACCATACCACGCGACATCCTGGAATCGGCTTTCATCGACGGCGCGTCGCAGTTCACGATGTTCACACGGCTGATCCTGCCGCTTTCGGTTCCGGCCCTGGCGTCCCTGGCCATCTTCCAGTTCGTGTGGGTGTGGAACGACTTCCTGGTTGCCTTGACTTTCTTGGGTACGAATCGTGACGTCGCAGTGATAACCCAGTATCTGCAGGGACTGATCGGTGAACGCGGTTCGGACTGGCACCTGCTGACGGCCGGCGCCTTCATCAGCATGCTTCTGCCGTTGATCGTCTTCTTCTCCCTTCAGCGGTACTTCGTGCGTGGCCTGATGGCCGGTTCGGTGAAGGGCTAAGCAGCTTGATTCCATCACCAGGATCAAGGTGGGACGAGGAGGGCAGCCGCATCCGGAACGCCTGCTGTCCCAGGGTTTGGTGATGAGCGTTAGGAAGAAGCAGGAGCATCAAGGTCAGTCATTTGACTGGATCCTGTGGTTGAAGTGGATTCTGGTGACGACCCTGGGCTGGAGTATTGGCGTGGCCCTGGGTATTGAGCTCTTGATCGGGGCTGTGGTCGGGACCCTGCAATGGCTGGTCCTGCGGCCCTTGATCAGAGACGATGGCTGGTGGATCCCGGCGAGCGCCATCGGATGGGCTGGGGCCGCGGTAGGTATTGGCTTTGCGCAGCCTGAGGATCGTCTCGTGGGCCAAGTCGTCATCGCCACTGGCATCGGTCTGGGTCAGTGGCTGGTCTTGCGGTGGCAGGTCCATCGCGCATGGTGGTGGATCGTGCTCAGCACGCTCGGTTGGGCCTTAGGGATGATGGGCATGCTGGGAGTCTCTCTCGCGGGCACTGTAGCTGGAAGTGTGACTGGGTTTGGGCTGGAGTTGCTATTGCGTCATCGCCGAAGCTCAACTTCAGCTACGAACGATCGTGAACACGTTGGATGTTAGGATTCGGGGAGATCAGGCTATCGACGGGGCATAGGCACCGCCCATACCCTTCAACGTGCCCAGAACGGGGTAACCGTCCGTCTTCAGGGGATTCGGCTGCCACGGGTGCCGCGATAGGAAAGGGACCCAAGCGGACGATCGCGGTAAATCAATCGCACCCAGATGTTCCATCTGCAGCACTTGCGCCCGCGCGCCAAGGAAGGTGTGATAGCAAGACTTGGGGACGCGTGAGAGCCAGGGCGCGGGGAGGCTCTACGTGCCCAAGTGTCTGCGATATGCGCTATGGGAGGAACTATGCTAGAGAAGGTTGAACTGGAAGAAAAACACCTCAACGACTATCGTCCCGTGGTAGGGGACGAGGTCATTGCCGAGATCCGGGAGCTGGCCGAGGCTGTCGACGCCGCCCGGGTCGTCCACGTCAACGCGACTGCATACGGAGGCGGGGTCGCCGAGATGCTGCAGACGCTGGTCCCCCTGATGGTGGATGCCGGCCTTGATGCCCAATGGCAGGTGATCGAGGGGGCCGATGAGTTCTTCAACGTCACCAAAGCGGCTCATAATGGCCTACAGGGCATGGACCTCGAACTCACCGATGACATGAAGGACGTGTGGCGGCGGTACAACGAGATGAACGCCGAGAAGTTCGAGGGAGAGTATGACGTTGTAGTCATTCACGACCCGCAGCCGGCGGGGATGCTCCATTACCGTGGGGGCTCACCCAACGAGCACTGGACGTGGCGTTGCCACATCGACACGTCCCACCCTAATCCTGCGTACTGGGATTTCTTCGCGCCCTACATCAACGAGTACGAGGCGGGGATCTTCACCATGGAGCAGTACGTGGGCCCCGGAGTCGATTTTGAGCACCTGGCGATCATCACACCGACCATCGATCCCCTGTCGCCGAAGAACGTCCCCATGGATCTCGATGAAGCCCGAGGGATCGTGGCATCGTTCGGGCTCGACCTCGATCGACCGATCATCACCCAGGTCAGCCGCTTCGACCCCTGGAAGGATCCCCTGGGGGTGATCGACGCCTATCGCCTGGTGAAGGAGGAGATGCCGGAGGTTCAGCTGGCGCTAGTCGGCTCGATGGCTTCTGACGATCCGGAGGGGTGGGAGTACCTGGACCGCACCATCCGCCACGCCGGGGACGATTTCGACATTCACATCCTGCACAATTTCCACGGCGTAGGTGCTTACGAGGTAGGGGCCTTCCAGACTGGCAGTGATGTCGTGATCCAGAAGTCGATCCGTGAGGGCTTTGGGCTGGTCGTCACCGAGGCACTGTGGAAAGGCAAGGCGGTGATAGGCGGCAACGCCGGGGGAATTCCGCTGCAGATCGCGGATGGGGAGACGGGCTTCTTGGTCGACTCTGTGAAGCAGTGCGCGGACAAGACGCTGTATCTGCTCGAACACCCCGATGAGGCGGCACAGATGGGAGAAGCAGCACGAGAGCACGTTCGGGAGAATTTCCTGACAACCCGCCACCTGGCTGACTATCTACGCCTGTTCCGCAGCTTGATGGAGTGACACACTCCTCCCCAGACTATCAGTACCACAAGGCCCCGGTCCATGGGAGGGCCGGGGCCTGTCTTGGGTGGAATGCAGGGGTCCCTTGAGCGTCTGCCCTTCCTGCCTACTCCATCTCCTCGGTTCGGCGCGCCGCGGGAACGTAGAACTTCTCAGTGTACTCCTTGACCATGCGGCGCGTGCAGAAGGTGGGTGCGGCGGTTCGTATCGCTTCCTTCATGATCCGGACCCAGTCCCGGGGGACCTCGTCCCCCCTCCGCTCATAGAAGAGCGGCGCCACCTCGTCCTCAAGAAGGCTGTATAATACGTCAGCGTCAGCGGCATCCTGTGCCACGGGGTCATCGTAACGCCTATCCGTGGCAATGGCCCAGCCGTTTGCCCCATTATACCCCTCGGCCCACCACCCATCCAGAACACTCAGATTAGGAATGCCATTGAGGGCCACTTTCTGACCGCTGGTTCCGCTGGCCTCATGGGGGCGTCGCGGCGTGTTCAACCACACGTCCACTCCTTGGACCAGGTAGCGCGCCACCTGCATGTCGTAATCGTCGATAAAGGCGATCCGACCCCCAGTGACCGGGTCCTTGGCAAGATTATAGATCCGTTGCAGCAGCTGTTTACCGGCATCATCGGCCGGATGGGCCTTCCCGGAGAAGACGAACTGGACAGGCTTGTATCGGTCGTGCAACAGCTGCTTGAGCCGCTCCAGGTCGTGAAAGAGCAACGTTGCACGCTTGTATGTAGCAAAACGGCGTGCGAAGCCGATAGTCAGCGCATCAGGATCGAGGAAAGTACCCGAACACAACACCTGTTCAGGTGTGAGTCCGCCTTCCATGCGGCGCCTGCGCGAGCGCTCGCGCATAAAGGTCATCAACTTACCCTTCAAGTGCACGTGCGCGTCCCATAGCTCCTGGTCTGGCACGTCGAGGATCCGCTCCCAGAGAGCTGGGTTGTCATGCTCCTCAACCCAGTCTGGGCCCAAGTGCTTCCGATAGAGGCGGTGCATCGCGCCGCCAATCCAGGAAGGTACGTGGATGCCGTTGGTGACGAAATCGATGGGGACCTCGTCCCTGCTCTCATCGGGCCAGAGTGATTGCCACATGCGACGGGAGACGTGGCCGTGAAGCTGGCTGACGGCGTTACGTCGTCCGCACGTCCGCATGGCCAAGGCTGTCATGTTGAAACCCTGCCTGCCCTCCTCATGCTGGCCCAAGGCGAGGAACTCCTCTCGTCCCAGTCCCAGCTCTGGCCAGTAGTTGTGGAAGTATTTATCCACCAAGTGGTAGTGGAAGACGTCGTGGCCCGCCGGTACCGGCGTATGGGTGGTAAACAGGGTCGTGGCCTGCACCTGCTGGGCCGCTTCCTCGAACGACTGGCCTTCCTCGACCAACTCGCGGGCGCGCTCCAGCACCAAGAAGGCAGAGTGCCCTTCATTCAGGTGGTACGCCAAAGGCTCTACCCCCAACGCTCGAATGACCTTCATGCCGCCGATGCCGAGGACGATTTCCTGTCGAATGCGCATCTCCTGATCGCCACCATAGAGTCGACGGGTGAGCTCCCGCTCCCACGGGGCGTTGCGCTCATTGTCGGCGTCCATCAGATAAAGGTGTGCCCGTCCCACCTCGACATGCCAGATCTTGAGGTGAACCGTCTGATCGCTGAGCGACACCGGGACGAAGAGGCAGGTCCCGTCATCGCACAGTGCCTGCCGGATAGCTACCTCGCCCGGGTGGAAGCGGGGGTAGGTGGCCTCCTGCCATCCGTCAGGAGTGATGCGCTGCTGGAAGTACCCCCTCTCATACAAGAACCCGACAGCGACAAATGGGAGCCCAATATCACTGGCCTCCTTGCAGTGGTCCCCCGCCAGCACCCCCAGTCCACCGGAATATATGGGTAGCGACCGATGCAAGCCGAACTCCGCAGAGAAGTACGCCACCGGGCGATCTGTGAGCTCTGGGTACCTATCCGGGAACCAAAGATGCCCGTTCTTCACATCGGCGTCCAGGGCCAGCGTCACGGCGTCGTAGCGACGCAGAAACAAGGGATCGCTGGCCATCTGCGTCAGCCTCTCTGGCGCAATCTCCAATAACATCTGCACCGGGTTGTGGCTAGTGGTCCGCCACAGGGTGTAGTCCAGCATCTTGAACAAGTCGCGTGCCTCGCGATGCCAACTCCACCAGAAGTTATACGCCAGCTGCTCCAGGCGAGCGATGCGCCTCGGTAGCTTGTCGGTTATCGTCGCTGCTGCTTGATTCACAGTATCTCCTTAGATTGTTGACATCCATCTGAGACGTTCGACAGCTGCCGATCCATGCAGCCCCTAGGGGCCCCTGATCAGAACTACCAAAAGCACGGCGGCGGTCACGGCTGTCAACTCGATAAGCGTCGTTAGCCCCAAGCGCTCCATGAGATGCTGGTGAGCTACGTTGATCGAGGCGTAGAATATCAACAATAGCACAAGTCCTCCGACCCAGGCGCTGACGCGCCAGTAGTTCAGCGCCCAGGTGCTCTCGCCAATGATCAACCCGACGATGCCCGCGAACAGAAGCACGCGTCGCATGTGGACGTCCCCCACACTGAGCAGGTCGACCGCCAGGAGGGTGGCAACGAAGAGCATCAGCGTGCCGGTGACCAAGCTCCGCGTACGGGTTTGATAGATCAAGACGAAGAGCAGAAAGGCCATCAAGTAGGCCAATACGTTGAGTGCAAGCCGCACCGTGGCATAATGGGGTGCATCAGGATGCACCGTGGCGTATTCAGCCCGGATGGTCAGTCCGACGCTCACCCCAAACACGATCAGTCCTACCACCCAGATCGGCACCGTGGAAGCTAGCGTCAATCCGTATGCCCAGAGCCCAGCCATCACACCCGGGAGGATCCAGCAGATGGCTGCAGAGCGCTCCGGGTGCTCCCTGAGAAGGGGGTGATCGTGCAGGACCAGGCTAGTGCCGGTGGTGGCAAGGCCGACGACAAGCGTGACCAACAGGAGTGTCTCCGACGCATGGATCTCGAGCGGAGAGCCCAGGACCCTGAGCCGATACACCTCTCCCGGCAACTCGATGAACTGAAACAGAACGTTGGTCAGCATAAGGACAGCCAGGACAACGCTCAGACGGTCGCGGTCTAAAGGCGGAACCCGGGCATCTCGCATGACACGGCATTTTACCTTCGCGATTGGGGATTGTCAACCACCGTCGGCGGTGGTATAATCGACGACCGATACGCGGTCGCGCCAATACCCTTAGGATCTTGCACGCTCCGAAGGCACGTGCGTCACTGCAGGTAACAGAAGAAAGTGAATGGCAGAACACTTGGTGAAGCGCCACATAATCCTGCTTGTAGCTGCCTCCCTGCTCGCTATGGTCTCGGGCAGCGCATGCGGTATGACCTCGCAGTTGTCCGACACCACCATCGTCTATGGGCTCACCCTGACGCCCTCAGGCATTGACCCCCACGTCGATGCATCTTCCGAGTTGGGAATCCCACTGACTAGTGTCTATGATCCCCTGGTCTGGTTGACTCGCGATGGAACGTTTGTCCCCGGTCTGGCGGAGAGCTGGGACATCTCCGAAGACGGCCTGACCTACACCTTCCACCTCCGGGGGGACGTCACCTTCCACGACGGCACGCCCTTCAACGCGGAGGCCGTGCGCTTCAGCCTGGATCGCATCGCTGATCCGGCAACCCAGTCGCGCAAGGCTAGAGGGATGCTAGGACCTTATAGTTACACGGAGGTTGTCGACGAGACCACGGTGCGCATTCATTTTGACGAGGCCTACGCCCCCTTCCTTTCCTCTCTCAGCACCGTCTACCTGGCGATGGTCTCCCCCGAGGCGGTGGCGGAGTGGGGAGACGAATATCAGTTCCATCAGGTAGGAACCGGACCCTTTGTCTTTGAGGAGTACGTGGCCAAGGACCATCTGACCCTCGTACGCAATCGGGACTATGACTGGGCACCCTCCTTCTTTGATCATCAAGGGCCACCCAAGCTGGAAAAGGTGACCTTCAAGTTCTACACCGATCCCGCCACACGGGTCTTGGCCCTGGAATCCGGGGAGGCTGACGTGATGGGCGAAATCCCGCCACAGGATGCGGTGCGACTGGACAATCGGCCCAATTATGACGTCGTGCCAGTTTCGGTTCCAGGACAACCCCTGCAGTTCTTCATCAACACCCGTCGTCCACCCACGGACGATGTGCGGGTGCGACAGGCGCTGATCTACGCCGTCGATCGACCGGCCATCGTTCGGACTGTGTTCGAGGCGTACTCCCCAGCGGCCTACGGCCCGCTCTGTCGCTCGACCTGGGGCTACGACCCTGCCGTCGAGGGTATGTACGCCTATGATCCCGGAACAGCCATCGAGTTACTGGAACAGGCAGGATGGAGCGATTCCGACGGGGACGGCATACGCGATCGAGATGGGCAACCACTGGAGCTGGAAGCCATTCTGATGGCGTGGGGGTATATTCCCGAGGTCGCGCAGATGCTCCAGGAACAGCTGAAGGCCGTAGGCATCGGGATGAATTCGCGCCAGATGATATTCTCCAATGCCCTGGGCGAGGTCGCCGATGATAACTACCACTTGGCGCCCTTCCTATTCTCCAACAGCGATCCGGATATCCTGCGCACGACCTTCCATTCCAGCAACATCGAGGGCGGATTCAACTGGTCGAAAGTGTCAGACTCCCAGCTGGATGGCTGGCTGGAGCAGGGTAAGGGGGCTATGGACGAGGCGCTGCGTCGAGAGATCTACGCTCAGATCCAGCAGCGAATTATGGAAGAAGCCATGATCCTCCCCATCCGCGACTACGTCAACTTGAACGGGACCGCGGATCACGTGCAAGACCTGCGCTACGACCGACAGGGCTGGTTTCCCTGGCTATACGCGGTCGATGTGGCAGATCAGTAGGAGCATGCAGGCTCAGCCAGGCCTCTCACCTGGCCAGACCTAGGGCACCAAGCAGCCTGGACGCTTGCCTGAAGGGCAGTCCAGCGTCCGTCTCTGCATATCTAGAGTTCCAAGATGCTCAGCTTCACACTACGCCGGCTGCTCTCCACAGTCTTCGTCCTGTGGGGGGTGGTCACTCTCACCTTCTTCGCCATACGCCTGCTGCCGGGGGATCCCATTACGGTGCTGATGTCGCAAGGCGGCGGGTCGGCCGAGGATATCGCCACCTTGCGTGAAGCGCTCGGCCTGAATGATCCCCTGCCTGTTCAGTATGTGAAGTTCCTGGGCGGACTGGTGCAGGGCGATCTGGGTACATCCTTGGTCAGCCACCGGCCCGTGGCTCAGGCCATCGGTGAGCAGGTGCCGCACACGCTGGCGTTGGCGACATCGGCGACAGTGTTGGCCGTTCTGCTGGGGATCTCCATCGGCATCCTGGCGGCAATCCACGAAGGCTCTTGGATCGACCAGATCTGTATCACCGTATCCGTCCTGGGCGTCTCTGTCCCCATCTTGCTGTCCGGATTGTTGATGATCCTGCTCTTCAGCCTCGTCTTGGGCTGGTTGCCCGCCACGGGACAGGGGAGCTGGCGCCATCTGGTGATGCCCGCCCTCGTACTGAGCTTGGCATCCCTGGGCACGATTGCCCGACTGGTCCGGGCTCAGATGCTGGACGTGTTGCCCCAAGACTACATCACCGTCGCGCGGGCCAAGGGGGTGAGGGAGCGCGCGATCCTGTGGCGGCACGCCCTGCGCAATGCCCTTATCCCTGTCGTGACCATCATTGGCCTCCAGTTTGGCGCGCTGCTTGGCGGCACCGTGATCACCGAGTCCCTCTTTTCTCGGCGGGGCCTGGGACGGCTGGTGGTGGATGCCATCTCCTGGAAGGACTATCCCCTGGTTCAAGGGGTCGTGATCCTGGGAGCAGCCATCTACGTGGCGGTCAACTTCTTGGTCGATCTGAGCTACGGGCTTCTGGATCCCCGCATCCGCCGCAGGTGAACCAGCGATTGTGACACTCGATCGCTGTTCCACCACCGGCTTGATAGGCTTACTTATCCTGGTTGGTATAGTGCTGACCGTGACGTTGGCACCCTGGTTGACGAGATACGAGCCAACGACCATGGATGCGGAGAGTCAGCTACTGGCACCCTCGCTATCCCATCCTTTCGGTACCGATTTGTTCGGACGGGATGTCCTCACTCGCGTCCTCTATGGCGGCCGCATTTCGCTCTCCGTGGGCGTGCTGGCAGCGCTGCTGTCCGCCCTTCCGGGCCTTCTGCTGGGCCTGTTCAGTGGGTACTATGAGGGAGTGTTCGATCAGGTGGTTATGCGCCTGACCGACGTCGCGCTCGCTTTTCCCAGCCTGATCCTGTCCCTGGGCATCGTCGCCATTCTGGAGCCAGGTCTGGTCAATGTGACGATTGCCGTTGGGCTGGCTGGCATCCCTGGCTACGTCCGCCTTGTCCGCGGCAACGTGCTGAGCGCTAAGCAGGATCTGTACGTCGAAGCGGCTCGGGCCATCGGCTGCACCAATCGCCGCATCATCTTCCGCCACATTCTGCCCAACATCTCGACGTCCATCCTGGTGCTGGTGACGATGGACGTGGCGTGGGCGATCCTCAGAGCGACCTCGCTCAGCTTCCTCGGTCTGGGCGCTCAGCCTCCAACCGCGGAGTGGGGTGCCATGATCGATGCGGGGCGCGAGTTCCTGCGCCGAGCACCGTGGGTCAGCCTGGCACCCAGCGGTGCTATGATGCTGTCGGTGCTCTCGATCAACCTATTTGGAGATGCCCTGGGCGACATTCTCGATCCTAGGGCAGATGCTCGGTAGGAACACGGATGCCGGTGAAAGCCTCGGTTGCCCCTGCCAGTCGACCGCGTGGTGCCGAGACACTGCTCGTCACGCCCCCACTCATGTTGGAGCCGCGGCACCAAGCATCGTTGCCCCCTCCCCAGCCTCCACGGACAAATTGCTCAGGGGACGGTTGGCAAACCTACTCCTCCACCTGCTCCTGCAGCTCGTAGAGCTTGTTAATCGCCTCCAGAGGTGTCATCGCAGAGACATCCAAGCTTCGCAGGGCGCCCACAATGGGATGCTCGTCGGCGAACAGCACAGGTTGAAATGGATCCTCCTTCTCCGTACCCGGACGGAACGCCCCACTCTCCAGCTGGGCTAGGAGCTCCTCGGCGCGGTGGAGAACCGGCTTGGGCACCCCCGCCAGCTGTGCCACATGGATGCCGTAGGACCGATCAGCGCCTCCAGGCTCGATCCTGTGCAAGAAGATGACCCGCTTTCCCTCCTCGACGACAGCCAGGTTGTAGTTACGCACCGACGGCAGCCGCTGCTCCATCTCTGTCAGCTCGTGGTAGTGGGTAGCGAAGAGGGTTCGCGCCCGCCGCTCGGGATGGTTGTGCAGGTACTCGACCACGGCCCAGGCAATGGAGAGGCCATCATAGGTGCTCGTGCCCCGTCCCACTTCATCAAGAATGAGCAGACTGCGAGGGCTAGCGTGATTGAGGATGGTTGCCGTCTCCACCATCTCCACCATGAACGTGGATTGGCCAAAGGCCACTTCATCCTGGGCCCCAATACGCGTGAAGACCCGGTCCACAATGCCGATTTTCGCTTCGTCCGCGGGCACGAAACTACCCGCTTGGGCCATCAACGCTATGAGTGCCGCCTGACGGAGATAGACCGACTTCCCCGCCATATTCGGCCCGGTGATGATGAGAATGCGTTCCTCGTCATCGAGATGGAGATCGTTGGGCGTGAAGGGCTCATCCTTCTGGATCTGCTCGACCACGGGATGACGACCAGCCGATATGTCCAGCACGTTCTCATCCGTGAGGATGGGGCGGACGTATCGATGGCTCACCGCGATCTCCCCCAGGGCAGAGCTCACATCGATCCGCCCCACCGCCCTCGCTGTGGCGAGCAGACGCTGCGCCTTCGCTCCTACCTGTTGACAGACCTCGCTGAAGAGCCGAATCTCAAGGTCGGACTGTCGTTCCTCGGCACTGAGGATTTTCGTCTCGGCTTCCTTTAGCTCAGGGATGATGTAGCGCTCTGAGTTGGTCAACGTCTGTTTGCGGACATAGTCGTCAGGAACGGCATCCATGTTCGCCTTCGTCACCTCGATGTAGTAGCCGTAGACCTTGTTGTGACCGACCTTGAGACTCTTGATACCCGTCCGTTCCTGTTCCCGCGTCTCGAGATTCGCAAGCCACTCCCGAGCTTCGGTGACGGATTGCAGCAGATCGTCCAGCTCCTCAGAGAAACCTCGGCGGATCACACCGCCGGTGGAGACCTTACCCGGAGGATCGTCAACGATCGCGGAGGCGATGAGCTTGGTCACCTCCTGGCAGGGATCGAGAGCGTCGGCAAGCTCCAGGAGGCAGGAGTCATCCCGTTCGTCGTCACCGGCAACGTCTTGCCGCAACAAGTCCATCAGTTCGGGCACTGCCTCCAGAGCTTTGCGCACGCCGAACAGATTGCGAGGCGTTGCCGTCCCCCCAAGGACACGATTCGTCAGCCGCTCCAGATCAGGCACGTCCTCCAATAACGCTCGCACCTTCCCGCGGAGAATAGCCCTCTCGTAGAACACCTGCACCTTATCGAGGCGGGCGTCCAGTTCTTGAGGATCGAGCAACGGCTGGACGAGACGTGACCGCAACAACCGCCCGCCCATTGGGGTTAGCGTCTCGTCCAAAACACCCAGAAGCGATCCCCTTTTGCTGCGATCGCGGATCGTCTCCGTAATCTCGAGGTTACGTCGGGTGTTCGCGTCAAGACGCATGAACCGAGTGGTCGAGTAAGTGCTCAGGCTGACAATCTGCTTCAGGGCGTTTCTCTGCGTCTCGCGCAGGTAGTGGATAATGGCCCCGGCAGCCCGCACTGCCAGAGGTTGCCCGGCGCAGCCAAAGCCGTCCAGCGTCGCCACGTCGAAGTGATCCGTGAGGCCCTGCCGGGCAGTTCCGAGTTCGAAGCGGTAGGCCTCCAGCGGTGTGATATGCGTGCCTCGCTCCAACTTCCTCAGGTAGGCTGGTCCGGTGGTCGTCTTCTCCTGGTCCCCTTGAGGGCCCTTCTCCCTCCAACCTCCACGCTCCGGCACCAAGCACTCGCGGGGCTGGACCCGGGCCAGTTCTTGCTCTACCTCATCGATCTCCAGTTGTGTGGTGAGGAACTCCCCGGTGGTGATGTCGACATACGCCATGCCAGCGCGGTCCCCTT
>CAZGSX010000011.1:0-24874 GCA_964528475.1 uncultured Anaerolineales bacterium | reverse complement strand
GTGAGGAACTCCCCGGTGGTGATGTCGACATACGCCATGCCAGCGCGGTCCCCTTCTACGACGACCGCCGCCAGATAGTTCGACCGCTTCTCCTCCAAGAGAGTCGGCTCGACCACGGTTCCCGGCGTCACCACACGGGTAACCTGCCGCATCACGAGCCCTGCGCTGGTGGTATCGTCCACCTGCTCCGCTATGGCCACGCGATAGCCCTTCTCAATGAGACGCGCGATATATCCCTCCACAGAGTGGCAGGGTACGCCCGCCATAGGAATCCGCTGCTGCTTCGCGACCGGGCGGGACGTGAGAACGACGTCCAATTCGTCAGCCACCGTCTTGGCGTCATCGTCGAAGGCCTCATAGAAATCGCCCAGCTGGAAGAAGACGATAGCGTCAGGATGCTTGGACTTAATGTCAAGATACTGCTTGCGAAGTGGTGTCACCTTTGCCATAGATCAGATTTCTTGGATCACTCCTCCATTGCGCAGCAAGCTCGCGGGCTCTGTCTTGTGGATGTGGAGAAGCCACACGACATGCCCTTCTCACTTCGGGACGGCGTAGTAAGAAGGTGGTCAGCGCTACCTGTGCTAGACGGCACGCATCTAGGTCGTCGCCTGCGCTTCCGTCTCCTCCGTCAGCGCCAGAATCTCCGAGGCTATCTCCTCTATCGGCCGGTCGGTCACATCGATGATGCGCCACCCGGGATGGTCGCCCAAGAGCTCCATGGCGTAAGCGGTCTCGCGGCGCACGAAGTCGGGATCCGCGTAGGGGCCCAACACATCGCCCCATCGCTTCTGGCGCGCCCCCCGCAGTTCTGCGAGTCGCTGGGGATCGATGGTCAGCCCGAAAACACGCTGTGGAGGCACGTCGCCCAGCTGCGGGGGCAACTCCCTGCCCCAGATGATGGGCACGTTTGCCACGAACCAGCCCTTGAATGCCAGGTAGATGCTCAACGGTGTCTTGAACGTGCGCGAGACACCGGTCAGAACGATCTCGGCCTCATCGAGCTCGTGCGCCCGCCGCCCGTCGTCATGGTGGAAGGCAAACTCCATGGTCTCAATGCGCCTGAAGTACTCCTTGTTGAGCTGACGAAACAGCCCGGGCTTCTCCATGGGGGAGACCGACAGCTGTTGTGAGAGCCGCGCCAGGAGAGGGCCCATGAGATCGATGGTCTCGACGTTGTGGAGGCGGCCCTCCCTCAGCATCTCATCCCGCAGGTCATCAAGCACGAGTGTGTGCACAATGCAGCCCCGTGTCTGGGCTGCATCACGCACCACCTGTCGTACCCCTCCTACGTCTCGCACCTGCGGCCGACGGTCAATACGCACGTGCGCGCCCTGGAATTGCGTCAGGGCTGCCTGTACCACCCGCTCGGCCGTAGCGCCACTGCCGTCGGAGACGACGAAAATGTGGTAGGGAGCGACTCCCTCTCCTGTATGCTCGCCTGGCATGTGTGAGATCCACTATCTGTAAACGCGAAACGAAAAGCGCAAGATGTGACAGCGAGCTCCGCCTCACGTCTCACGCCGCAACTATGCGTAAGTATAATCGATCAGCGATGCTTGACAAGCACTCCCCGCCTATTATACTGCGCCACTGGGCTCATCCAGTCGGAGAGAACTAAGACAGGCCGGGGAGATGCCGACGGCGCCATCGACCACTCAAGAAGGCTGTGAGGGTGTCGAGGCATATCGCCTGCGCGAGGCCTTGACTCCAAGGGGCGACGGTTGTGCTCCAGGAACCACCTCGAGGCGGGGGGGTGCCGGCAAGGGTCGAGCAGCATAGAGACCAGCGACTTGACCTCGTGGGGCAGCGCGGTGCCTTTTGCGGCACCGCTGCAGGTCGAATGCAGCTGCGGAACCATTCTTGATTGTGAGGCATGAGATGGGACGGGTGCTCATCCTGACCGGGGAGCGCGGCGTGGGGAAGACCACCGTCTGCTCCAGGGTCGTTGACCTTGCGCGAGAGCACGGCTATACGTGTGGCGGCCTGCTCACCCTCGCTCAGGAGGGCCTTCGCGACGTCGTCGATGTGGCGAAGCGTTCTCAGCGACGACTCACGCAAGGATATAAGGATGTATCTCCCATCATCCAGGGGCGTTTCCGGTTCAGCGCGCGCACGCTGAGCTGGGGGAACGACGTGTTGTCCCGAGCCACTCCCTGTGACCTGCTGGTGGTGGACGAGCTGGGACCTCTGGAGGTGGAACGGCAAGAGGGTTGGGTCGTCGCCTTCGACGTGCTCGCGACCGGCGGATTCACGGTTGCCCTGGTAGTCGTCCGGCCCGAGCTCGTGGGTCAGGTGCGCGACCGCCTTCCGCGGTGTCCCGCGCCGGACGTGATCACGGTGACGCGGGAGAACCGCGACAGGCTACCGTTAATCTTACTGAAAGTGCTGACGGCGGAGGGGAGTCGTCCTCCCGCTGACCGCTAACCCTGGTCCTCCCAGTCGGACAGGGCCTCCTGCAGGACTAGAAGGGGAAGAAGGCCGCAATTTCGGCGAGATACGCCGAGGTCTACCCCCAGCATCTCCAACACATCCTCTTCCTCCAGGGCGCGCAGCTCCTCGATGCTCTTTCCCTGGATCTCCTCGGTGAACATAGATGCCGCCGCCATGCTGATGACGCAGCCCTGCCCAGTGAATCTCGCCTCGCTGACCCTGCCGTGCTTGAGCTGGATGTCGAGGCGAATTACGTCTCCACAGACGGGATTGTCTCGCTCGTGAGAGATATCGGGAGCATCAAGGGTGCCCTCGTTCCGGGGATGACCGTAGTGATCCAGGATCTGCTCGCGATATAGGTCTGATGCCATATTGCCTCTTCTAATTGGACACTCTAGCCATAGCTTTGTGATTCCCGCTGATCTGCCGCGCTAATGGAGAAAGCCCACGAATTCGTTCGTAGAATCATCCACAGGATTCGCAAATTCCGCAGATCGGATGGGAAAGAGCCATCTTGTCTCGGTCCTGCTGCTCCCACGCCGTGGAAAGACCGAGGGAGGTTGGACTTTGTTCACCCAGACGCGCGCATGGGAGCCAGGAGCTTCTGGGCCTTCTGAATCGCCTCCACCAGCCGATCCACCTCTCCCTCCGTATTGTAGAGGTAGAAGCTGGCTCGCGCGGTAGGTGACCAGTGGAAGCGATCGTGGAGGGGCTGCGCGCAGTGGTATCCTCCGCGAATGGCAATTCCCTCAGAATCCAGAATCTGCGCCAGATCGTGAGGATGAACCGACTGGACGGTGAATGCAAGGACACCGCTGCGACTGTCCGCCGCCGGACCCACCACTTGCACGCCGGGGATCTCCTTCAAGCGTTCCAGAGCGTAGGCGACCAGCGCCCGCTCGTGGGCCCAGATGGCCTCCATCCCCAGGGCGCTGAGGTAGTCCACGGCAGCGCCGAACCCCACTGCCTCGGCGATAGCCGGCGTACCCGCCTCAAACTTGGCCGGTAGATCTGCCCAGACCGCCCCCTGACGATCGACTCTTCGAATCATCCCTCCGCCAGTGAGAAAGGGAGGCATCGACTCAAGATGCTCCGGGCGGCCGTAGAGAACACCGATACCCGTGGGGCCGCACATCTTGTGTCCGGAGAAGGCAAAGAAATCAGGGTCGAGGGCAGCGACATCAACAGGGAGATGGGGCACGCTCTGTGCGGCATCGATCAACACGCATGCCCCCTCACGGTGCGCTCGATCGATGATCTCCTGCGCTGGATTCACGGTGCCCAGCACATTGGAGACATGCGTGAACGCGACTAGCTTGACGCGTCCATCCAGCATCTGATCGAGCGAGGCCATGTCCAGCAGGCCGTCATCGGTGACGCGCACGTACGCCAGGTCTGCGCCCGTGCTCCGGGCAAGGTGCTGCCAAGGAAGCAGGTTGCTGTGATGCTCCATCTCGGTAACGAGGATCCGGTCTCCCGCCCGGAGGCGAGTGCGTCCCCAGCTGTACGCCACCAGGTTGATGGCCTCGGTTGCGTTTCGCGTGAACACGACCCCGCGGCGATCTGGCGCATGGATGAAGGCGGTCACCTTGTCCCGCGCGGCTTCATAGGCAACCGTGGCCTCCTCGCTCAATGTATGGACGCCCCGCTCAACGTTGGCGTAGTGATTTCGATAGAAGTCACTCAACGCCTCGATGACGGCTGCAGGTTTCTGCGTCGACGCGGCGTTATCAAGGTAGGCGAGCGGCCTGCCGTGGACCTCCCGGCCCAAGATGGGGAAGTCATCCCTGCACGCGAGAGGATCCAGCTCTGTCTTGCTACTCAAGATTGCCTCCAGGTTTTTCTACATACCCGCGACGCCGAGCCATTGTCAGCGATGGTGAGACGTCGCCTACCGACCTACGGCGTTGGAGCCTGGCCCCCTGGTGCACGACCAGGCCCTGCATCGGATTCGTCGCCTGGGCACTGGACTTCCTCCCGGTGACCGTGGCCCTCTGATCTAGGAAGCGAACAGCTTCTGCAACTGCATCGCGATGGACATGTCCCCCTTGACCTTGAGCCGACCCGTCATGAAGGCAGCCATCGGATTCAGCTCTCCCTTGACCAACGCCAAGAGGTCGTCGGATGTGGCCTTCACGGTCACATCGGCGGTCCCTGTCTCCCCTTCCTCGACGGCTATGTCGCCATCGTCGACGGTTACGGTCCATACGCCGCCATCAGCACCGCCGACATCGAACAGGATGATGGCGTCCATCCCCTTCAGCCTCTCCAGATCAGCAGATGCGGACATATTCTCCAACGCTTGTCTCAGCTCGGCCATCTCCGACATCGTTTCCTCCTGTTCTTGTCGCTTTCGTCTGCGATTATGGTGCTCGGTCAATGGACGACAGAGCAGATGCTTCGCACGGCAGTGTCCTCAACATGCCTCGCACTAACGACAGGTGCGAGGCACCAAGGCACCGGCAACATCACAGCTCCACGCTCACACGGTCCATCTCCTCCCAGTTCTGCCCGATCTTCAAGTCCACCTCGAGGGGAGCATCCAGGTCAAAGGCGCTCTCCATGACGTCGCACATCAGCTGCGTTGCCGTCTCCACCTCTCCCTCCGGCGCCTCCACAATCAACTCATCATGGACCTGGAGGATCATGCGGGAGCTGAGCCCCCGCTGCTGGAAGGCATCATGAAGACGGATCATAGCGATCTTGATGATATCCGCGGCGGTCCCCTGGATGGGCGCGTTGATGGCCATGCGCTCGGCGGCCTGGCGTGCGTAGTGGGACGCCTTGCTGTCCGGCTCCAGCTCCGGGAAATATCGCCGCCTACCCAGGAGCGTCTCCACGTATCCCTGCCGTGCGGCGAGCACCTTGGTGCGTTCGATGTACCGCTGGACTCCCGGAAACCGCTCGAAATACTTGGTGATGAAGTCCTCGGCCTCCGGCTGGGTCAACCCGGTTGCCTGGGCCAGCCCGTAGGCTGTCTGACCGTAGGATAGCCCGAAGTTGACCGCCTTGGCCAGTCGCCGCTGGTTGCTGGTCACCTCATCCAGGGGCACGTCGAGGATGGCGGCCGCCGTGCTGGCGTGGATATCCTCACCCCGGGCGAAGGCCTGCAGCAGTCCCTGATCGCCAGACACGTGCGCCATGACGCGGAGCTCCACCTGAGAGTAGTCGGCAGCAATCAGCTTGCAGCCCTCTGCGGCGACAAACGCCCGGCGCACGTGTCGTCCCAACTCGGTGCGGATGGGGATATTCTGCAGGTTGGGATCGCTGGAGCTGAGGCGTCCGGTAACGGTACCCGTCTGATTGTAGGAGGTGTGGAGCCGCCCGGTGTCTGGATTGACCATCTGAGGGAGAGCATCGACGTACGTCGACTTCAGCTTGGCCAACGTCCGATGCTCAAGGACCAGGTCAATAACCGGATAGCGGTCCTGCAGGCGCTCCAGGACGCTGGCAGCGGTGGAGTAATGGCCCGTCTTCGTGCGCCGCACGCCCTCTGAGGGGAGATTCAGCTTCTTGAACAGGGCATCCGAGAGCTGCTGGGGTGAATTGAGATTGAAGGCGTAACCCACCTCGTCCTGGATCTCTACCTCGATCTCAGCCAGACGATTCCCCAGGTGCCGGGACATGCGCTCAAGCTGCTCTACGTCGAAACCCACGCCGGCCTGCTCCATGGCGGCAAGGACGGGCACAAGAGGCATCTCTATGTCTGTAAAGAGGGACCAGAGCTCCCTTTCCTCCAGCTCGGCCTTCAAAATGGATCCCAGTCGGTGGGTCATATCGACGTCAGCGCAGGCATAGGGAGCGGCCCGCGTGACAGGCACCTGGCGCATGCTCCGCTGGTCCCGGCCCTGACCGATGAGCTCGGTGATGGGCGTCATCCTCTCGTGGAGCCGCGTCCATGCTAGATCCTTCAGTCCCAGGGTCTGGGACGAGGGGTCAACAAGCCACTCAGCGATCATGGTATCAAAGGCGAGATTCCGCACGCCGGCGCCCGCGCGCTCCAGAACGATGAGGTCGTACTTGATATTGTGGCCCTGCTTGGGAATTGCCGCCTCGCTCAACAAGGGATCCAGGGCCTCCAAGGTGGTCTTCAAGGGCAGCTGCGGATCGCCCGCTGGGGCACTCACGGGGATGTAGAACCCGCGTTCGACACTGTCCGTCAGGGCGATGCCCACCAGCTCGGCCTGCATGGCATCGATGTCCGTCGTCTCTGTATCGATGGTCAAGGTGCTGGCCTTCTGGAGGCGGGAGACGAGACGACGAAGGCCTTGCATGTCAGTGAGCACCTGGTAGTGAGCGACCTCCTCCTCAGCAGCGGGAGTGGCCTGTGACGGCCGGTCACGTGCTTCGCCAAACATGTTCAGTTGATGGGCGACACCAGGCGGCTGTAGGGAGCGGGGCTGGGGCAGCCGATCGATGAGGGACTTGAATTCCAGTTCGTGGAAGACGTCCAACACCTCATCGTAGTCGAAGGTCCTGACCCGGCAGGCCTCAAGGTCAAGGGCCACGGGTACATCACGGTCGATCTTGGCCAGCTCGCGGCTGAGAAATGCCTGGGTGCGTCCCTCCTCCAGACGACGGCGGAAACGCGTGGAAACCTCGTTCAGATGAGCGTAGACCTCGTCCAGCGCCCCATACTTCTTCAACAGCTTGGTGGCCGTCTTTTCGCCGACGCCATAGACACCGGGGATATTGTCGGACTTGTCACCCATCAGGGCCTTGTAGTCGACGAGCTGGTCGGGCTCAAGCCCGTCGTATCGTTCCTCGACGCCATCTACATCATAGATGACCGTGTCGGAAAAGCGCCAGCGGGAGGTGAGCACACGTGTATGTCGGTCGACCAACTGGAGGAGATCCATGTCGCCTGTGACGATGAGTGTCTCAACCCCCTGTTCCTCACCCTGGCGCGCAAGTGTCCCAAGGACGTCGTCGGCCTCGTAGCCCTCCTTCTCATAAATCGGAATGTCCAGGGCTTGTACGACCTTGCGAACTCGATCCATCTGAGTACGTAGCTCGTCCGGCATCTTGGCGCGGTGTGCCTTGTACTCCTCATAGATTTCGTGGCGGAATGTTCGGCCCTTGTCGAACGTGACGGCAATGTGGGTGGGCTGCTCCTCCTCCAGCACGTTCAGCAGCATGGAGGTGAAGCCGTAGACAGCGTTAGTCAACTCGCCCTTCGAGGTGGTGAGATCGTCAGGTAAGGCGTGATAGGCTCGGTAGGCCAACGCGTGACCATCGATCAGGACCAGTTTACTCTTCTCCGACATCAGGCTCTCAGGGTCTCCCTTCTGCGCAATGCTCAGTATGGATGTACAACCGGCTCCCCGGTGGGCCACCGAAACCGCACGAGACCGGCGCTGCCGCGAGCGACCTCAAGGCGTTGGAGGTACCCTTTACGATTACGGCGGGTCATTCCGGGTGCTTCACGCCCGGCTTAGCTTCGCACGCGGCTTAGCTTGGCACGCTGGGCAAGTGCGAGCCCGCTAGGCACCGTATTCCTGGAGGATGACGTCATCCAGCGAGCGCTTCGGGACGTGATGGACGTCCTCTGCGTCGCGATAGTACTTGATATCGCCGCCGGGGCCAACCTCCTCCAAGACGACTGTCTCTTTGGGCTCTCCCAAAGCCAGGGTCAGGAGGATCTCATATTGCCGAGGGATGGAGAGCGTCTCGCGAAGACCGTCTCGATCCAGAGCACCGAGGATGCACCCGCCCAGCCCACGCTCCGTTGCACCCAGCATGATCGATTGCGCAGCAATGCCGTGATCGCAGCCGAAAGAGCTCCGAATATCCGTGTCGCCCAGGATGACGATATATGAGGCCGGGCGCTCTCCTTCAGCAGGGCCGTCCCAGTCCTCCAAGTAGCCAGCCCACCGCGTGTGGGCAAAGACCCTGGCATTCATCTCTGGCCTGGACACCAAGACGTACTTAAGCGGTTGCAGATTAGCGGCGGAGGCTGACAAGCGTGCCAGATTCACCAAATCGCGCAACGTTTCCGAGCTTACTGATCTCTCCTGGTGAAAGCGACGATAACTGCGGGTCCTGTAGATCAGTTCCTTGAGCATTCCTCCTCCTCGGTGTGGTTGTCCTTGTCGATTCTCCAAGCAGTCCTGATCCCTGCGCGAGGGATAGGCCCGCCGCTGTGTGTCCGGTGCCTGGTGTGTCTGCCACCTGGCGTGCCGTTGACCGTTCGTCTCACGGCCCTTCGTGCAGGTCGTCCTGCCGCGGGGGCA
The DNA here is from genome assembly GCA_964528475.1 of uncultured Anaerolineales bacterium. Lineage (GTDB taxonomy): Bacteria > Chloroflexota > Anaerolineae > B4-G1 > B4-G1 > SKLM01. The sequence goes on along the minus strand of CAZGSX010000011.1, from coordinate 16,208 downwards.
AGGCCGGCGGCAAGCTCAGAGCCCGTTGCCTCTCACGGCAGCTGGCACACGTAGGGCTCGCCCTCTGCGAGGACCTCGTGGACGTGCACCATCCACTCACTGATAGGGATGGTCTGGGGGCACTCGTCCTCACATTCCAAGCAGGCGACGCATTGATCGGCACGCTTCTCCTCATCCAGCAGTTCATAGGAGCGGCGCGCTTGTTCCGGCTTGTCGTACATCACGCCGCTATTATAGATTTCGAAGTTACGGGGGATATCCACCCCGTGGGGGCACGGCATGCAGTACTGGCACTGGGTGCAGGGGATGGGGCAGAGGGCCTGGTACGCATCTCGGATCCGATCGATAACGGCCAGCTCTTCGTCGGTGAGGGCGCCGACGCCAGAAGCAGCGGCGCTACGCACGTTTTCCTCCACATGCTCCATTGCGCTCATCCCACTAAGGACGACGGAGACCTCCGGCTGATTCCAGAGCCACTGCAGGGCCCAGTCAGCGGGCGTACGCGAGGTCGGCGCCTCCTCCCAGATAGCCTGAATGGGATCAGGGGGGCCCACCAATCGGCCGCCAAGGAGGGGCTCCATCACCACCACCGCCACCCCCTTGGAAGCTGCATACTTCAATCCCTTCCTGCCAGCTTGCGTATCGATGTCCATGTAGTTGTACTGGATCTGGCAGAACGTCCAATCATAGGCATCGATAATCTCCTGGAACACTTCGTATTCATCGTGAAACGAGAACCCCAGGTGTCCGATCCGGCCATCGTCCTGGGCTCCCTGGGCCCACTTGAGTACGCCCAGATCGTCCAGCTTGTGCCAATGGTCCTCTCTCAGCGCGTGCAGCAAGTAGAAATCGATGTGGTCAGTGCGGAGCCTCTCGAGCTGCTCGTCGAGGTACCGGTCAAAATCGGCGTAATCCTCGATCTTCCACGACGGGAGTTTGGTAGCCAGCCGGGCTTTCTCTCGGTAGCCATCCTGCAACACCCGTCCCACGAACGGCTCGCTGTTCCCTCCGTGGTAGGGATAGGCGGTGTCCACGTAATTCACCCCGTGGTCGATGGCGTAGCGGAGCATCCTGGCCGCCTCCGACTCGTCGATGTTCTCGTGTCCGTTCTCGGTCGGGAATCGCATGCAGCCGAAGCCCAGTGCCGAGACTCTCCAGTCCAGCTGCCCAAATGGACGGTATTTCATATCCTCCCTCTCTCAATAGCCAAGCTCTTTGTCGACCACGTTTCGCAGCGGATCCCCTGCCACATAGCGCTCGAGATTATCCAGGAAGACCTCCAGAGCACGCTCGTGATAATGGGGCGTCCTGCCGGCATAGTGGGCAGTGATGATGAGGCCGCCAAGATCCCATAGGGGCGAGTCCTCCGGCAGCGGCTCAGTTTCAAACACATCGAGCCCCGCCCCGGCGATCCAGCCCTCGCGCAAAGCCAGGACCAGGGCCCCCTCGTCAATGACGCCGCCCCTACCCACGTTGACCAGAATCGACGTGCTCTTCATAGCCTGCAATTCGCGCGCTGCGATCATACCACGAGTCTCCTCCGTAAGGGGGACGGTCATCACAACGACGTCCGCCTGAGGCAAAAGATCCAGGAGCTCGTCGGGCCCGAACACAGCGTCAACACCGGGCACATCAATGGTGGGGTCCCGCCTCACGCCGAGAACGCGCATGTCCATAGCCTGCGCAACCCGAGCCGTTCTCTCACCCACGGAGCCTAAGCCTATCAGCAGCATGGTCTTCCCAGCCAATTCGAATAGCTGCCCCTGCGCGCTGGGCGAGATCCATTGCCGATGCCGCTGGGCCTCCAGCGCGAGAGGCAACCGACGCGCGAAGGCCAGGAGCAAGGCAAAGACGTGCTCAGTCATCTGTATGGCGTGGATACCGGACGTACTGGTAAGCACGAAGTTGGCCCTGACAGCGTCTGGATGGCGTAGCAGCCAATCGGCGCCAGCCGACCACTGCTGATACCAGCGGAGGTTGGATGCGCGTGAAAGCAGATCGGCAGGGAACCAACCGGCGGCAATCTCGATGTGGTCAAGTAGCGACTCGATCTTCTGCCGATCCCTCGTTACAACCACGGAGGTGCCGTGCGGTGAAGCTGCGCGAATGCGAAGGATCTGATCCGCGGACAAGGTGTCTTGCTCGAGAGCCACCAAGATGATCCGTGTTCGGTCCATTGGCTCCAATCCCAGCCCGCCCTACTCAGCAGTTACGTCCACCGTCACAGGAAGCGTCGCGTAGTCCTGGCCCTGACTGGTCATCACACGAGCATCGATGTTCTCCGGGTCATACAAGCCGACGACCACGGAGGCCGGTCCGGCGTTCTCCGCGGCCCCGGACGTGAAGGTCAGTTGATGGCTGTCCACGATCGTCTCCCCCGCAGCCCAATCCGTGGTGCCTTTGGTGCCACCGGCGGGCGGGCCATCATGCTGCGCCAGGAGCTCGCCCCCCTGGGATAGGAGATGAGTGAAGACGGTATAGTCTGTTGGACTCTCTCCGGCCAACCCCCTCCAATAGAGCGTCAGCACGAGGAGTTCACCGACCGAAACCTGGGAGGCTGAGAGCTCCCAGCCGACAAGCTCGCCAAACTCGCCAAACTGGACCTGCATCGAACCTGAAAGCGGCCCCGCTGGCACAATCGTGGCCGTCGGCGTCGTCTCAGGAACCTCGGTCGGCGCCGTGGTGGGGAGGGCGGTCGGCTCCGCAGACTGGGCCCCGGTCGGGGGCGTAGCTGTCTGCAACGTCAATGTCGGCACAGCCATAGGGGCTTCCAGCGTTGTTTCGACGCCTGGTGTAGGGGGGGTCACGCCGGAGCTGGGCGTCCCGGTCACGGCCGGGGCGGTGGCATCGTATCCGGGAAAGCTGGCCTGTACAAACCTGGTGCCCATGAAGATCAGTAGGGAGACAGCGATGAATACGAACACCATGATCCAGCCCCTGACCGCCCGAGCCGTAGCTGTCTCATGCTCCAGGGTGAACATGGCGAGGCTCTGCTCTCGCTGGGCGGCGAGTGCGCGTACGAGGTAGATCAGAGCCCCGATGGCGCATCCGACATAGAGCACCCAGACGTGGTCAATCAGCCACCGGAGAAGGATGCTCATTTAGCCTGCAACACTCCACGGATGATAATCTCTAGACGGGGCGTCAGTTTCTGTCCTGCCGCTAAGACCTCTTCGTGGTCCGTCTTTACCGCCGGTTCTCCCGGCGCCGGCAAGACGTTCGTGACTCCGGAAAGCCCGAGAACTCGGGTGCCGCCGTGGCGCGCCACGGTTGCCTCCGGGACGGTAGACATGCCGACTGCATCCGCCCCGATGGACCGAAGGAATGCAAGATCCGCCATGGTCTCATAGCTCGGACCAGCTAGGCAGATGTAGACACCTTCGTGGAGCGGGACGTTATGGTCTGTAGCAACCCGTCTTGCCTGGTCGCGCAGTTCTGCATCATACACATCTGACATATCCGGGAAGCGAGGCCCAAGGGCCTCCACGTTGGGACCGCGCAGGGGATTGAGCCCGGCCATGCCTATCAGATTGATGTGGTCCGCGATGAGCATGACGTCACCGGCGCTGAACCCGGGCCGAAGGCCACCAGCGGCGTTGGTAATGATCAGTGTCTCGATCCCCAGTACCTGCATCACGCGCACGGGGAACGTGATCTCAGCCATAGAGTAACCCTCGTAATAATGCACTCGCCCCTGCATGACGGCGACAGGCTGCCCTTCAAGATACCCCATCACAAGGCGGCCTGCATGCCCGGATACTGTTGACACGGGGAAATGAGGAAGCTCCCGGTACGCAAGGGAGACAGCATCCTCGACGCCTTCAGCCAGCGGACTAAGACCGGACCCCAGAATCAAGCCCACAGTCGGCTCGATGTGCGCCTTCTCCCGGATCAGGGCAGCCGCAGCCTCGTAATGCGAGTATGAGAAATAATCAACCATGGCAGATCCCTCCCCCAACACGCTGTCAAACCTGGTTTTCCAGGTGCAGATCAGCCTCCTGGAGATGCCGGTGACCGGCAATCCCCTGAGGCAAGGTAAGATTATAGCACGATTTGAACAAACTCGAAACGCCCGCTCTACCTGACCAACTCGTGAGACTTTCACGGACAGGCCTGCTCCGATCTTTAATGGGGGATCCTTTCAGCTCCGGGCGTGCACTCCCGACGAACTAAGGAAGATATGATCCCCGGTCCGTGGTCGCTAGGCGACTGCTTGCGTCCTCGCTAGTGCGTGCTAGAATCCAGGCCATGCATGAGCAATCGCGTACCGTCTGCATCGTTGTCGGGCTCTCAGCCACGGTCCTTCTCCTTCTAGCGCAGCTCTTTGTTCGAACCGGGCTCGCTCAGGACGAGCCGGTCACGGTCTGGCTCGACTTGGTCAACGAAGCGCGGTTGAGCGAGGGGCTGGACCCCTACAGCCGGTCACGCCTGCTGACAGCCGCGGCTCAACGTCACGCCGACGACCTAGCGGAAAATGGCTTCTCTGACCCCGAGGACGTGCACCGCGGCTCAGATGGCAGCGATCACCAGGGACGGATCGAAGAGGCCGGTTACGCCGCGTGGACGGTTGAGGATCAAGAGGTCGTCACCGAGACGGTCTGGTCAGGACAAGCGTCGCCCCAGGAGGCCTTGGCATCGCTGCTGGATGATGAGGATTCTCGGGAAAAAGCCTTCAGCAATGCCTACCGAGAGATAGGTATCGGCATCGCCTCTGCCGGCGAGGGACAGAGCCTTTGCGTGCTCACGTTTGGCGCCCGTCCCAATGTGCTGCCGATCTTCGTCAACGATGGAGCCCCCAGCACAGAGAATCGGGAAGTAGCCATTCGCCTCACAAATGAGCGGGTGCAGCCCGACGGGAGAGGGTCGGCCTTTATGGGAGAGGCCATCGAAATCCGCATCAATAACGAGCCAGAATTCGAGGAGCTGGCCTGGCAACCCTGGGCACCACTGGTCTCATGGCTGCTGCCGGACGTCCATGGGGAGCACACAGTCTACGTTCAGTTCCGCGACGCGGCCGGGCGCACCGCGGCTGCAGCCGACGACATATTCCTGGACAAAGGGACGCCGATGGTCTCACCATCCGCCTCACCAAGCTCCACGTCAACTCCTCCGGCGGACGGTACCATCGTCGCAACCGAAGCCCCTGCGGCCTCCGCTGCGCCAGGCGAAGCTGCGACTTCCGAGGTCCCGGTTGTGTCCCCGTCTCCGCCCGCGGCTTCCCCGTCCCCCTCATCAGAATTACGCACCACTCCCTTTCCCACCTGGACGCCCCTGCCATCGCCCGAACCTACGCCAGCCCGAGCGAGCAATCCCGATGCCGGACAGCTGTCGGTGCCATCGATAGGCGAGTATCGGGACCCATTGACGGCGGTCGGTATTCTCCAGGGCTTGGCGATCCTTCTAGGTGTTCTCTGGATGATACTTCGGGGGAGGGGTGCCTAGGATGGCGCAGCGCCGCCCCATAGGCGTATTTGATTCAGGGGTAGGCGGGCTCAGCGTCTGGCGGGAGGTTGTCGAGCAAGCCCCGCTGCAGGACACCATCTACGTCGCGGACCAGGCTCACCTTCCGTACGGGAACCGCCCACTGAGCGAGGTACAGCGCTTCTCCACGGAGATTGCGCGTTTCCTGCGCGCCAGCGGGGCGAGGGTCATCGTCGTTGCCTGCAACACGGCATCAGCTGCTGCGCTCTATGAACTGCGACGGGCGTTCCGGGAGGTCTCCTTTGTGGGCATGGAGCCGGCGATCAAACCGGCCACTGAGCAGACGCGCAGTGGCGCCGTCGGGGTGATAGCGACGAAGGCTACATTTCAGGGCGAGCTGTTTGCGAGCCTGGTGGAGCGCTACGGGCAGGATGTGACGGTGATCCCCCGTGTCTGCCCCGGCCTCGTAGAAGCGGTGGAAGCTGGCCTCTTTGAGGGACCTGAGACGGAAGCTCTTCTAAGGAAGTGCCTGGAGCCCCTTGCAGAAGCGGGTGTGGATCAACTCGTGCTGGGCTGCACTCACTATCCATTCCTGCGCCCCGCCATTGAGAGGATCGTGGGCGAGGGAGTGGCAGTCGTCGATCCGGCGCCGGCCGTGGCTCGTCAGACAGTGCGCGTGCTGGCCGAGAGGGGGCAGCCGACAACGCGGGGCCCAGGTCACCATACGCTCCTTACCACCGGTGATGGGGCCCTCCTCCGAGCCATGGCCCACCGACTAATCCCGCCGTCCGTTGAGTGCTGGGAGGTGGCCGAGATCCGTTGGCAGGAAGGACGCCTCCCCGCGTAGGACTTGAATCTAGTCAATCAAGTCCTCGACCGCCCTCACTGCCGCCTCTCGATCCAGCCTCCCCGCCTGCTCCACCACCACATCACCGCTCCCATCCAGCAAGATTAGCGTTGGCACTCGCCGGACGGTGTACCGCATCGCCAGTTCTCTGCCTACGCCCTCTGTAACGCTGAGACGCAGGAGCCGGGCCCTGCCTTCAAGATCACGCTCAATCCCGTCCACGACGGGCTTAGCCAGAAGGCAGGCGCTTCAGGTGTTCGAATAGAACAGGACGAATAAGGGCGTGCCGTCCGTCGCCTGTGCATCGAACTCCACCGTCGAGCCCAGATCGTCCCCGGGCGTGCGGAGAAACGCATAGCCGCCGGCCGCCAGAGCGATCACAAGCAAGAGCACCCAGTTCTCTCGCAGAAGTCGCTTCATGCTCGTCCTCCCGTCCCGCCCGGCTGATCCTTCTTTGCACGATCAAGCGGCCTAGTTGGTGACGGACGATCAGCTAGGTCTCTCAACACAGCCAAGTTCTCTCGATCGGCGTTGAGATCATCACCCTTGGGAGTCTCCAGGAGGCCGGGCACGTCAGCCAAGCGATGGTCACGCAAAAGATGACGAAATCCCTCAAGCCCGATGCACCCCTGACCAATGTGTTCATGGCGATCCTTTCGGCTTCCCAGTCCTGCCTTGCTATCGTTCAGGTGGATCACCTTCAAGTGGTCGAGGCCTACAATGTGGTCGAAGGTCCGCATCGTGTTCGCATATCCCTCATAGGTGCGAAGCTCGTAGCCGGCAGCGAAGACATGGCAGGTATCCAGACAGACCCCCAGGCGCTCGCGGAGTGGGGTCTCTCTGAGCAGCCAAGCCAGGTGCTCGAATCGATAGCCAAGAATCGTCCCCTGCCCGGCCGTCGTCTCCAGAAGAATCTTTGTGTCCACCTCAGGGGTCTCCTGGTGCACCTCGCCCAACGCCCGAGCCATCCGGGCCAGTCCGGCCTCCTCGCCGCTGCCCACGTGGGCCCCAGGATGGAGCACCAGCCACGGCAATCCGAGCCTTGAGGAGCGACGCAACTCGATGATGAGGGTCTCAATCGATCTGTGCCACAGATCGTCCTCAGGAGACGCAAGATTGAGCAGATACGAGGTATGAGCAATGACCGGTCGGATAGCCGTCTCCGCAGCCTTGGCCTGAAAGAGGCTCACGTCCTGCTCGGTCAGCGGGGGCACGGCCCAGGAGCGATTGGGTCTGACGAAGATCTGAACCGTGTCGCAGCCAACCGTCGCCGCACGGTCAAAGGCTCTGTGCAGGCCCCCGGCGATCGACTCGTGAGCTCCCAGCCTCACAGATCTTCATCCGCTCTGTATCCCTCCGAATAGCGTCGAGCCAGTTCGACGTAGGTCTCCTTGAAATGAGTCCACTGCGCCTTGTAGGCATCGCTCACAGTCTTATCGAGCACCCGAGCCGGCACCCCGACAGCGATGCGCTCCGGAGGGATCTCCTGTCCCTGGCGCACGACGGCGCCCTCGCCGACGACACCCCATTCTCCCACCACGGCCCAGTCTGAGACGACGGCCCCCATGCCGACAATCACGTAGTCGCGGATCGCTTTGACGTTATGGATGACGGCGCCGTGACCGACGGTGACCCAGTTTCCGATCGTCGTCTGCTCCCCTGGTCGGACGTGGATCACGCAATTATCCTCTACGCTGCAATGATGGCCGATGACAATGGTACCGTAGTCGCCCCGGATGCGCGCGCCCGGGCCTATCCAGCATCCCCGGCCGATGGTCACATCGCCAAGCACGTCGGCGGAGGGGTGAACGTACGAGCCTGCCCCGATCTCCGGCCTCTTCTCCTCAAAGATGCCTATCGTCACGACTGGTCCTCCTGAGCGCTGTCGGAGCGCGCCTGTTCCAGCGCCTCCTCCAGTTCCTCCAGCTCGATCAGCATCGCTGGCTGGACGGAGTGCTTTGGAAGACGAGCCCTCAAATCGGCGATCCGTTCCTCCAACTCCTGGATGTCCTGTCCCTTGTCGGTCACGGCCGCACCTACTCCTCTTCGACACGGAACGAGGTGGTGATCTCAACCACCTCGCCCAGCATCGCTGATGCGGAGCAATACTTCGTCTGAGAGAGCTCGATGGATCGCTCCAACGCCGCTGGGTCCACGTCCTTACCCTTCACGACGAACTCCAGGTGGATGTCTGTGTATACCCTCGGATGCTCGGCTGCCCTCTCGGCCGTGGCCTTCACTTTCAGGCCGGTGAACGGCTGGCGCTTCTTCTTCAAGATCGAGGCAACGTCCATTCCGGTGCAGCCGCACAGCCCCATGAGCACGAGCTGCATCGGCCTGGGCCCGGTCTCCGCCCTGTCTTCGTCCGGGAGTGTATGGTCGATAACCACGGCCGGGCCACCGGCGTCTCCCACCAATCGCAGACCGGGTCCGACCCACGTGACTTCCACTCGTGACGCCATCCAGTTCCTCCTGGTACTCAGGGATTGACGGCCTGCGCCAGTCAATCCATCCCATTGTGTGGGCCTGATTATACCCCCGCAGTGCTGAAGCACAACGTCCGTTAGGGCGCTCGCAGAAGGGCTCACTAGCCAACTCGTGACAGGCGATGTACAATCAGGAGCACCATTCGGATAAACCGAGGAGGGAACAAAGCGATGAGCATCCTAGTGACGGGCGGTGCAGGGTATATCGGGAGCATCGTGACGGAGGAACTGGTCAAGCAGGGGTATGAAGTGATCGTCTTCGACAATCTCTCCTGTGGTCATCGGGCTGCGGTGCATCCCGACGCCCATTTCATCGAGGGTGACCTGGCTCATCGCAACCAGATCCGCGCCGCGTTCGAGGACGCCGAGATTGACGGCGTGATGCACTTCGCCTCCTACACCCTGGTGGGCGAGTCGATGGAGCATCCATTCATGTACCTGCGTGACAATGTCATGAATGGCCTAAACCTGCTGCAGGAGGCCGTTGATCAGGGGGTGCGGCGCTTCATCCTCTCCTCCACGGCGAATCTGTTCGATGAGCCTGAGAGAATTCCCATCGACGAGGAAGAGGAGATCGTCCCCGGCAGCCCTTACGGGGAGTCGAAACAGATGCTGGAGCGCACGCTCCATTGGCTGGATAGGATCCGCGGCCTCCGCTATGCCGCCCTGCGGTACTTCAACGCCGCCGGTGCCTCGCCCACCGGAAAGCGAGGCGAGGACCACGACCCGGAGACACATCTGATCCCCCTGACCCTGCAGGTGGCCCTCGGTCAGCGGGACAAGATCGTCATCTTCGGCGACGACTACCCCACCCGCGACGGCACGTGTGTGCGCGACTACATTCACGTGGTGGATCTGGCCAGGGCGCATATCCTGGCGTTAGAGGCCCTGGATAGAGGGAGCAGAACCTACAATCTGGGCAATGGACGGGGCTTCACGGTGAAGGAAGTCATCGAGACCTGCCGCGAGGTGACGGACCATCCCATTCCTGCAGAGGCTGGCAACCGACGGCCTGGTGACCCCCCTGTGCTCATTGCCAGCAGCGAGAAGATTCGCCGCGAGCTGGGATGGGAACCCGCGTACCCCGACCTTAAGACCATCGTCGACCACGCCTGGGCGTGGCATCTGACACACCCCCAGGGCTATGAGGCGTGAAGCCCTTCGTGACCGACTGGGCCACCGTGGAGTCGGAAAGCAGTAGGAGGAGCACGTGCATCGTGCTCCCTTAGCCCATGCGCCTCGCTCTCAACGCCTGGTTCTGGGATAGCGCGACCACCGGCAGCGGGCAGTACACCAGACAGCTCGCCCACGCCCTGGAGAACCTGCACGCCGATCCGGAGGTCGTGTTGGTCGTTCCTTCGCCCGGGGGTGAAGGCAGGGAGGAGCGCGAAGGGATGGCATTCCCTGCTTCGTGCCTGCCTCACGCTGTCCCCTGTACCCGCTCGCGAGGGGCAAAGGTCCAGTTTGAGCAGGTAATCTTCCCCAGAGCTTGCACGTCTCTCGGAGCAGATGTCGCGCACGTCCCGTACTGGGGGTCCCCCCTTCGCCCGTCGGTGCCCACGGTCGTCACCATCCACGATCTGATTCCTTTGATGGTGCCCGGGTATCGAGGGGGGCTGCTCCAGCGGCTCTACACGGCCCTGGTCAGCGCTGCGGCCCGGCGTGCCGCCGTGGTGCTGACGGACTCAAAGGCTTCGCAGAAGGATATCCTCAGTCAGCTCAAACTCCCGCGTCAGCGCGTGCGAGCCGTCCCGCTGGCGGTGGACGATCGTTACTCCCCCGAGCCGGATCCCAGCGATGGCGCGGTGCGCAATGGCTACGGCTTGCCGGAACGGTATGTCCTCTACTTGGGAGGTTTTGACCGGCGGAAGAACCTAGTCACGGTGTTTGCGGCTTACCGCCGCGCATGCCAAGGCGTCGAGGATGCGCACCCCTTGGTTATCGCGGGCAGGCTGCCGGAAGAGGATTCGGCATTCGCGCCCCACCCGCGTCGACTCATGCTGGAGCAGGGTGTACCGGAGCAGTGGGTCCATTATGCCGGCTTCGTCCGAGAGGACGATAAACCAGCGGTGTATCGGGGCGCATCAGCGTTTATGTTCCCCAGTCGCTATGAGGGTTTTGGGCTTCCGGCACTAGAGGCGCTGGCGTGCGGCACGCCGGTGGTGGGCAGTGATGCAGGGTCCCTCCCGGAGATCGTTGGCGACGGCGGTACGCTCCTTTCGCCTGACGATGCGGAGGGCATGGGGCAAGGGTTGATGCGGCTGATGGTCAACGAGAGCTATCGGAGCGAGATGCATCATCGCGCACTGGCGCAAGCAGCCAAGTTCTCCTGGCAGCATACGGCGGAGGAGACGCTAGCGGCGTACCGCCATGCACGGCGGTAGGACAGGCACAGCATGAGCCCAGCTTCACCCAGGGCGGTAGAATCCGCCACGCCAGAATGGCCGCGCAAGGTGTGGCACTGGCTGTCACGGGTCCCGTCTTGTTGCCTGTCTTGGGGCGTCTTCCTTGGCTTTCTCGCTCTGTACAGCATCACGCTCTCCCCTGACGTGCTCCCCGCCGACGCGGGCGAGTTTCAGAGAGTGACCGTGACGGCGGGAGTCGCTCATCCACCCGGCTACCCCCTATATACGATGCTGGGATGGCTTTTTTCGCATCTTCCGGTGGGGCCAACACCAGCCTGGCGCGTGAGTCTCTTCTCCGCCGTCACCACTGCAGCGACGGTGGCCCTGCTCTTCTCCGCCGCTCGGGAGGTCACAGACTCGGTGCTTGGTGGAACGGTGGCTGCCCTGGCCCTGGGCTCCGCTACCACGGTGTGGGCCACGGCGACGACAGCTAGCATCCGCCCACTGACCGCCTTTTTCACCACGCTCTGCCTGTATGCGGTCATCAGACACAACCGGCAGATACAGGAAGGCCGGGGGGGCGCAGATGACGGCTACGTAGTTCTCTTCTCCCTGTCGTTGTCGCTGGGCCTGACCCATCATCCGTCGCTGCTCTTCCCCGGGACGGTCTTCCTGGTCTACCTGCTGATGGTGGACCCTGACCTGGTACGCCAACCTCGACGCTGGATCAGACCCCTTGTCGCCCTTCTTCCGGGCCTGTTGGTGCTGGCGTATCTCCCCTTGCGCGGCGGTGCGCGTCTGCGCACGCTGTCCGGATTTCTGGACCATGTTCTGGCCCGGGGATTCCGTGGCGATATGTTCGCCCTCAGCTTGCTTGACCGACTGGTCCTTCTGCCCACATTGCTTCGCTTCCAGTTCAACGCTGTGCTGCTAGTCGGGATGTGCCTGGGGGCATTGGGGCTCCTGTGGAAAGATCGCCGATTGGCACTGCTTCTCATTGGAAGCTTCGTCGTGCATACTGCCGTGACGCTGACTTACGATGCGCCACAGACGGTGGAATACGCCATCCCCGCCTACGTGTCCCTGGTCCTGCTGCTGGCGGCTCCTCTCGGCCTCCTTGGCAACCGGGCGTCCCCGATCTCCCAACGGCAATCGCCCCTCTCCAGCGTCGCGCCCGCGGCGCTATTCGCCTGGCGCGTCGGCGGGATGGTCCTGCTGCTGGGCGGAATCCTCAACCTGACTGCTCACTTCCCCAGCTACCGGCAACTTTCGTGGAGTTATGACACTCGGAATTACGTGCGGCGAGTCCTTCGCGGGGCTCCGCCAGACGCCATCATCCTGTCGAATTGGCACTGGTTTACGCCCTTGCGGTATTCGCAGGCGGTGGAGGGAGCACGGCCTGATGTGAAGGTCGAGTATGTGGCACCGGCGGGAGAGCCGCTGGCCCGGACCTGGGTGCGGAAGGTTGAAGAGCATGTAGGACAACGCCCCGTCATCGTGACACGCTTCTTCGAACAGGAGTACCGTCCACTGCCCTACAGGTTCGAGCCGATAGGCGAGGCCTTCGTTGTTCGGCCGGAGGCTAGGCGGGATGTTCCCTCGGACTTGGTCGCTGTGGACGCGGTGCTGGGCGACGAGATCAGACTGCGGGGCTTCAGAGCCGTGACCGAGGAAGCACGTCCGGGTCAGACCGTCACGGTTGAATTAGCATGGTCCTTGGTCCATTCATCCTCCGAGGAGCTGGCGCTGTTTGCCCAGCTAATCGGCCCCGAGGGAGGCCTGTGGAGCGCAGCGGAGGATCCCCGTCACGAACTGGACAACCTCTCGCCGGGGGATGTCATCCTCGACCGCATCGTGGTCTACCCGCTGGTCCACGCGCCACCTGGAGCGTACAGACTGGTGATCGGTGCCTACAGCTCTGAGGGACGCCTGAGAACGGCAGAAGGATCAGATGTCGTGACTCTGGAATCTGTTGAGCTTCGGGCGTCGACGAGCCGTCCCGTCACGCAGCATCCCCTGCAGGTGCGTATTGAAGGTGGACCGAGGTTGATCGGCGTGGACTACGATCTGGGGGTAGAGGGGGATGTGCGCACGTATCTCCATTGGGCGGGGCCAGGCGATCCTGTTCAGATTGACCTGCTGGACGAGCTGAACACCACAATCGCGGGTCTACGCGTGCCGGGTCTAGAGCGGGGCGAGTATGCCACCCTCGCCGTGGACGGGTCCGTCGCTCCATCTCGACTCTCCACCGTAAACGGTGAGGGGATGCGACGCTGGAACATCGGGTTCGGCCGGGCGATACGTCTCCCCTCTCCACGGAAGAACGATCGCTATGTGCCCTTCAATGGCGCGCTGATCCTCGTCCAGGCCAGCCGTCCGACTCCCGCATTGGATCCGGGTGCGGAAGTGACGCTGCCTCTCCGCTTCCGCGGTCAGGGCCCGTTGCAGAGGGATTACATTGTCTCCACCTCCCTAACGGGCCTGCGGGACGACGATTCTTGGGCCTGGCGGGCATCCCACGACACGGTCCCTGCTCTCGGTGCCATGCCCACGCTCAAGTGGATCCGCGGCTCTACGGTGAAGGACCCTCATCTCATGAGCGTTCCCGACCATGCCCCTCCTGATGTTCCTGTGGTGGGTTCACTGGTCATCTACGATCACTTCACGCAAGCACGGTTGACCCATCTTGACGAGCGATTGGGCGCCGTCGTCGAGGTGGGCACCTGGCCCGCTCGCCCTTGATGACTATCCCTTTCCTTTCCCAGCGGCTGAGATCGTGCTACAATCACGACCACTCGGAGGCTCGACATGGTTGATAGCGTGGTCAATCAGCTAAGCGAAGTGGAGCTTTTCTCTGCCCTTGCCGAAGACGATCTAGAAGCAGTCGCCCGTCTGGCGCGGGAAGAGCACTACCCGACCGGCACCCTCGTCTTTGAGCAGGGGGGAGCGGGACACGCCGGCTATGTCGTCGGCGCGGGGGAGCTGCGCGCTTTGCGCGTCGACGCTGAGGGCGTCCAGCGGGAGGTGAGGCGACTGACTCCCAGCCACTTCGTCGGAGAGAGCTCCCTGCTACTTGGCGAGCCTCACGATGCCACGGTTGAAGTTGTGAAAGACGCAACACTGATAATCGTCGGCAAGGAGGACTTCGAGGATTTGCTGGCGCAGCGTCCCTGGATCCTCGATAGCCTCAAGATGAGCCCCGAGGTGAAGCACAGGCGGCGCACACCCCGCTTCGATTGGCAGGAGCCCGACGAGGTCACAGCGCTCGTGCTCCGCAAGCACGATCTGCTGTTGGTGGGGAGGCTCGTGCTTCCGGCCTGTCTCCTGGTTTTGATTCTGGTTGGGTTTTATCTCTGGGGAACGACGTCTTTCATCGGGCTGCTCGTGGGCGGGCTCTGCGTAGCCCTACCGCTTCTCCTGGCGCTTTACTACGTCGTGGACCACTTCAACGACAAGTACATCCTCACCAACCGCCGAATCGTCCACGATGAGCACGTATTCCTGATCCGTCGTTCCCGCGTCGGTGCCCGGCTAAACAACATCCAGAGCATCCAGAAGGTTCAAGATGGCGTCTGGGCAAACTCCTTTGATTATGGCGATCTGCTTATCGAGACGGCGGGGGAGCCAGGCGGGCTCATTCTGTTCCGGAAGGTTCCAAATCCCGCCACCGTGCAGCGGGCTATCTTCGACCAAATGGAGCGCACTCAGGCTCAGTCTAGGGCTGAAGAACGCACGGCCATCGCAGACGCCCTCTACGGACGGCTTCGCGATGAATCCCCCCGCGAGGATAGCCCGGACGACGAGGGCCAGGACCAGGAACAGCTGACAGCGGAAGAGACCCTGTCCAGCTGGCAGGCCCCCGTCCTCGCCCTATTGAGCCTTGTGCGTTACTTCTTTCCGCCTCTCCGTGAGGAGGATGGCGATGTCATCACGTGGAGAAAGCACTGGGTAGCCCTGCTGGCCCCCATAGCGCGGCCCACGCTGGTAATGGTCTTGGTCACACTCGTCGTCGCCAAGCTGCTCGACTCCAACGGCGATCCGCTTTCGATCCTGCTCGGGTATGGCATCGTGCTCTTGTTCCTGGTCCCCTGGTGGCTGTGGGAGTTCGAGGACTGGCAGAATGAAGTGTACCAAATCACCCCGTCGCGGATCATCGATATCGAACGCCGCCCTCTGGGACTGCGTGAGGAACGCCGGGAGGCTACCCTGGGTATGATACAGAATGTCAGCCTGCGGGTCCCGGGCCTGATCGGTCGCGTCCTTGGCTACGGCTCGGTCACCATCGAGACCGCTGGCGCTGGAGCGTTCACCTTTGACTACGTCAAGGATCCTGAAGATGTGCAGGCGGAGATTTTCCGCTATGTGGAAGCATTTGAAGAGCACGAGCGTGAGAAGAGAGCGCAGAACCGGAGGGAAGAGTTGCTCGATTGGTTCACCATTTACGACCAGATGCGTCGACCCGAGGATCCGCCGCGGGACAACAGTCTGGGGCGGCCATCATCGGACCGGATGAATCCATCGGATCCATCGCCCGGCTAGGAGAGAGAAGAATCCATGGCAGTTCGTCAGATCGTGTTCTCCAATGAATCTATCCTTCACGAGCCATCGCGACCCGTCCGGCGCGTTGACCAGGATGTGCTCGAGCTTGTAGAAGACATGATAGAGACCATGCACAGCGCGGATGGCATTGGGCTTGCAGCTGTTCAGATTGGCGTACCCGAGCGGGTGGTGGTCATTGAGTTGCCCGGAGTTTGTGACGAAGAGGAAGCGCAGCACCCCGCACAGACGGAAATCTATGCATTGATCAACCCAGAGCTGGTTAACACGTCGGACGAGTTAGCGGGGGGGATTGAGGGGTGCCTCTCCGTTCCTGGGTGGGTCGGAGAGGTAGAAAGGCATCAAGCCGTCACCGTCGAGGCGTTGGATCTGGAGGGCCATCCCGTCCGGATCCGAGCCGAAGGGTTGCTGGCGCGGGTGGTGCAGCACGAGATCGATCATTGTCGGGGCGTCCTGTTCATCGATCACATCGAGGACCCAGAGAAGATCTGGAGGGTGGAGGAAGGGCAGGAGGAGGCCATCGAGGCTGCCCAAGACATATCGACCTAGAAC
>CAZGSX010000010.1:44523-50803 GCA_964528475.1 uncultured Anaerolineales bacterium | reverse complement strand
ACGGCGTCGAACAATCCGGCGTAGCCGTAGCTCGCGAAGCGTATGCGATCCGTGAACGTCTTAAGTTGGGTCACGGCGTTCTCGACGTCGTCCACCAGATCCAACCGGCCTCTAGAGATCAGCTTCTTCTGGGCCGCCGTGAGCCGCTGACGCTGTTCCCTGAGCTTGGTGGCCAGAGCCTCACGGAGCAGTTTATCGGCTTGACGGCGTTTCTGGCGCTTCTGATAGCCGCCCCACCCAGGGATGGATTCAATCAGCTTCTCCACAGCGTTGCGCTGCTCCTCGACCCTCCCGATTACATCTTCCATTGGTTCATCCCCCTTTGTTGCCCACCATGGTGATCACATTCTATACGTCTAGCCACGCGCGAAGTTGCTATGCTAGTCGGAAAGGAAGATCTCTACCCCGCAGTACGGACACTTGACCATTCCTTTGCCGGCCAGTTCAACCGCCCCACCGCAGTTAGGGCAGCGGTTATCACCGCGCATCTTCGCAGCGTCGCGCGAATAGAGCGTCCTCTCGTCCCAGTTCACGTAACCGGCAAACAGCTGCTTGTCGACGAGATCGTAGATCCATTCCTCGACCTGCCTGCGGTCGACATCGAGTTGGATAGCGGTCTCGGGGATGGACACCTGGCCTTGAGTCCGGATCATCCCTAACAGCTGCTGTTCTTTCTGTACCTCTGCCATCTCGGCTGCCTCCCGTCGACCGCGCACGAGAAGGAACACCCCGACCCCCACAGCCGGCGCAGCAAAGACGAAGGCGAGAGCCGCGCCAAGAATCGCTCCTGAGAGCTGCAGACGGCTCTCGGGCCCGATGGCGCTGGACAGGAGCCAGGCGCCAGCTACCAGACAGATCCCGATACCGACAACGATCAGAATGACTCCGATGGTCTTGCCCGTGTTCATAGGTTATCTCCCAACGATTGCAGCACGTATGTCGTCCGTCTTGGCACTAGCCGAAGCCGCCCCCACCGCCGCCCCCGCCTCCGCCGCCGCCACCGCCGCCGCCCGAGAAGCCACCGCCACCGCCGCCCCCACCACCCGAACTACTTGGCTGGCTGGAGAAGGTGCTCCCTGCCGAGTTAAGCATGGCCGTCAGCCCATCGGACATTCCCTGCAGACCTCCCGATAAGCTATCTGATACATCCTGGAGGGAAGGAGCTGATCCGGGCGCTCCGGCAGAACGGCCCAAGCCTGGCGAGCGTGTCCCTCCGGTCGAGACGGGCCTCGGTGTGGGTAGATACCACATCGGCATAGGCACGGGCGTCTCCTCGATCTGCGAGAACTTCCTCACCCAGCTGCGCTCCAACCCAAACGCGATGGCGTAGGGCAGGTAGCGGTCGAACTGATCTGTCGCCTCAGTGAGATCCGTGTAGCGCTCGATGTTGCTCAGATAACGCTTGAAGGCCTCCCAGTGAGCTGCCTGTTTCGCGCCCTGGTGCGTCTTGACCGGCATCCACTGGCCTACTATGGCCACGCCGATGGCAGTGACGCCCAGCCCCACGAAGGGGCAGATGACGGCATCGACGTACTGCGCCAGTGAGACGACGCTCAGTATTCCGCAGGCGAATACCGCTACCAGCAATGCGATGCCAATGCCGGCGTACCGCTTGCGCACTGCGTTGGGACTCCCGGTGAAGTAGCCCCTCATCACAATCTGGTCGTACAGCTTGCGCTGGATCTCGGGGATATACTTATAGAACTCATTGCGGAGGTCCGACATCCGACGTTGATCCTTGCTCTTGAATACCCGATCGAGCAAGTACCGCTCATAGGGCAGCAGGTCGGAAGGGTCCTTGCCGCTACGCCGGAATGTGAAGTCAAAACTCTTGCCGCCGAGCAGCCCGCGCTGCAGTTTCTCCTCTATCAGAAGATGGCCGCGTCGGGCCAGGTCGACCAGGGTGGCGATGATGTCCTCCATGTCCGCCTTCTCGTCCAGCAAGGTGCCCGCTATCCCTGGCGGATCCTCTGAAGGGGGCTCCACGATGTACTCGGCTGGGATCGGCACCTGCGGGTCTCGGCCTCGCAGGTACCACAGTAGCACCACGCCCAGCGGGCCACCTAACAAGAGGACGACCCCCAGGGCACCCAATCCTAGATTGGCGATGTCTTTGTACTGCTCTTCCCACGCGACTCGCCGATCGTAAGCATCCTGCCAACTTGGCTTGGATCCCTGAACGATGCCGTGAGGGAACTGCACACGGACCTCAAACTCCTGGCCCGGATTGATGGTCTCCTGAGCGTCGAACACCACCGTGCTGCTCCCCTCACCCACCACTGCAGCCTCGGTCCCATATGCAGCGACTGGCCCTGCCTCGGCTTCATCTGGCAGCTGGACAGTCACGGTCGAATCATAGACCGGGAAATCACGATCGGCGTAGACCGCCTTCCAGTACAGCTGGTCGCCGCCCTCGTAATAGCGCAGTCCTCCCTTCACAGTATAGCGCAGGGTGAAAACGTGGGAGGAGTTCGACGTGTAGGGGAAATACCACTCAATGCGCAGCTCGCCCTCATCCACGGAGGTATCGAAGGTGTACGCGGCGCCGTAGCCCGGCTCGTACTGGCGGCTGCCCTCCCGCACGCTGACGTCCGTGATCCTCTCAACCCGGTCCAGGGGGACTGTGCGGTATCCGAAATGGAACTGCCCGCTGGTGAAGGAGATTGCCTGCACTTCCTCGACGACAAAGTCTCCGTTCTCCAGCACGGTGATATTGACGTCGAAGCGCTCCCAGTGCAATCGCTGAGACTGACCGGCAGCTGTCGTTGGCAGCAAGAATGCTGCAACCAGTGCGAGCAGTAGAATAGAATGAAGGCGCTGCCACCTAGATCTGTTACCGTGCATCCGCTCGCTCCTGGGCCTCACGGCCGGATCGTACCCTCGAGGCTGAAAGGCCTGCAAGTCCAATCACCTCCAGTTCTCCTGACCACTATCGCATTATAGCTTGGATCGATCAAATCAGCCACCGATGAGCATGATCGGGCTGTTGCGTCGTGCCAAGCTAGGCGATAGCCTTCTTGGTCGTGTCGGATTTCCTCATCGCTGCTGGTCTCAGACGTTGGTCCGGACCATGAAGTCCGAGCACAGCCTCAGCAAAAGACCATCGGCCTGAGCCGATGGCCTGTTAGCCTGGACTAATCGATGTGAAGAACCCGGCGAGCATCACCCATCATGGGTTGAGCGCGTAGACAGCAGATGGACCAGACTCACTGGCTCTTCATGCGCTGTTCTAGGTACTCGACGGCCTGCCCGACGGTCTCGATCTGCTGCGCCTCCTCGTCTGAGATAGTTCCGCCGAACGTGTCCTCAAACTCCATGATCAGCTCCACCAAGTCCAGCGAGTCCGCGCCCAGGTCCTCGCGGAAACTCGCCTCGGGCGTCACCTCGTCGGGTTGGACGCCCAACAGATCAACGATGATGCTACGAATCTCCTCCAGAGTGTCTGCCATTGCGAAACCTCCTTATGTATTGCTTGGCCCTTGTGCAGGAGTATTCTACTCACCCCTTCAGGTTTGTCAAACAGTTGTGGGACCAGTTGACAAGCCAATCTGCTGCGAGTATCATACCTGTTGTCATAACACTGAAATGCTGTCGAGGTTACGGCTGGAAGAACTGTGCATAGGCAACGTAAGGAAGAGCATCTGTCCATCTGTCTCAACGAGGACGTAAACGTCGCCGGTGTCTCGACTGGGTTCGAGCGTTATCGTCTCCTGCATCGAGCCCTTCCTGGCATTGACCTCGAGGAGGTCGATACCTCGCTCTGCTTCCTGGGCAGGCGGCTGCAAGCTCCACTCCTGATATCCGCCATGACAGGCGGTACGCCCAAGGCTGCAGCCATCAACTCCCGCCTGGCGGAAGCGGCACAGGATTGTGGCATCGGACTGGCTCTGGGCTCACAGCGGGCGGCGGTCGAAGACAAGAGGCTGGCGAGCAGCTACCAAGTTAGGCACCTAGCGCCGGACGTGTTGTTGGTGGCCAACTTGGGGGCTGTCCAGTTGAACTACGGCTATGGCCTAGCTGAGTGCCGCCAGGTCGTGGATATGATCGAGGCGGATGTTCTTGCCTTGCACCTCAATCCCCTGCAGGAGGCGCTACAGCCCCATGGGGATACCCGCTTCTCGCAGCTACTACCACGCATCGAGGCTGTTTGCCGCGGTCTTGATGTGCCCGTCCTGGTCAAGGAGGTCGGCTGGGGGATATCAGACGTTGTTGCGCGTCAGCTGGCCGACGCTGGCGTGGACGCCATCGAGGTGGCTGGGGCCGGGGGGACCTCCTGGAGTCAAGTTGAGATGCATCGAGCGCAGACAGCCCACCACCGCGCCCTGGCAGCGGCGTTTGCCGACTGGGGAATCCCCACTGCTGACAGCCTCGTGATGGTGCGGCGAGCGCTGCCTGACCTCCCGACGGTGGCGAGTGGTGGGATTCGGGACGGCATTGAGATGGCCAAAGCCCTTGCTTTGGGTGCTACGGTCTGCGGCGTGGCCAGGCCGTTTCTACAGGCGGCAGATGATTCCACAGCAGCTACTGTCGCGCTCGTCCGAGTTCTGGTTGACCAGCTCAGAACTGCGATGTTTGCTGTGGGGGCTGCTGATCTAGGGATGCTGCCGCACGTACCGGTGAGCTGCCGGACCATGGTTAGTGCCAGTCCGCCGAAATATGCGCCCGGGAACGCGGGATCGACTGACCCATGATGTGGGGAGCGGAAGGCGATCCCAAGTCGCTTGAATGGTTCATAGAACGCTATCTTCCGCTGATCGACACGGAAATGCGTGCAGTCGTGGATGAGCACGAACCTGCAATGGGCGGTCTCTCCAATCTCGTCGGCTATCACCTTGGTTGGGTAGACGCTGACTCCAGGCGGTGCGATGCTCGGTCCGGAAAACGGATCCGACCCAGTTTGTGTCTGCTAGCCTGTGAAGCATGCGGGGGCGATGTCGGGAACGCGCTCCCGGCTGCTGCTGGTGTTGAGCTCCTGCACAATTTCACCCTCGTCCATGACGACATCCAAGATGGCGATAGGACGCGACGAGGGCGGCCCACTCTCTGGTCCATTTGGGGTCAGGCACAGGGCATCAATGCGGGGGACACTCTTTTCGCCCTCTCACAGCTGGCCATGCTGCGGCTTGAGGGGCGAGGGGTCTCCCCGGAAATCGTCATCGAGGCCATTCGACTGCTGAACCGGACCTGTTTGACTCTGACCCATGGGCAGTATCTTGACATCGGCTTCGAGGGACAGAACGCTGTATCGGTTGCGGACTACCTGCTGATGATTGAGGCAAAGACGGCCGCGCTGATAGGCTCCGCCTGCGAGCTGGGTGCCTTGATTGGAGGCGGTCGACAGGAGATCCGGCGGCACTTGCGAGGATATGGTCGTCATCTGGGTATGGCTTTTCAGATGCAGGATGACGTACTCGGCATCTGGGGCGATCCGGACGTGACGGGCAAACCGGTGGGGGCCGACATCCTGCGGAAGAAGAAGACACTACCCCTGGTCCACGGCGTGGAGCAAAGCCAGGAGTTGCGCTCCTTACTGTCCCGGAAACGGCTCTCTGAGGGAGAACTGCGAAAGGCCACGTCTCTGCTGGAGGAGAGTGGTAGCCGCGACTATGCAGAGCGCCGAGCACGCAAGCATTATGGCCAGGCGCTGGAGGCTCTGGATCAGGCTGCCCTTAAGAGTCCCACAGCGCACGCTCTGCAAGAACTGGCTAGAAGGTTGGTGCGTCGAGAGCGCTAGTGCGTGAAGGACGCCTGGTCCGCGCCGTCGAGGCCAGGTATCGGGTTCTTGGCGAACCGATCGAGGCCTCCGTCATTTCCCCACATTGCAGAAGCAGGCATATGCGCCGCGGATACCCCCACAGTCAGTCGGGTTTTCAGCATTGATCGTGGCCCAGCTCCTTATGGCGGGATCTGATCTGGCCCAGATTGAGGCAACTCGCCGCACTGTAGGCCGCCGTCAGCTTGCTTGGGTTCTGCACCAGACGGGCGTCACAGAGCCCTGCTGGGCTTTCCCCGAAGCAGATTCTTCAGGGCTGCTCCTGGAGCCAGTTGGCACAGGTGCGGGAGCGGGAGATCAGCCCTGCGTGGGAGGACCGACCTTGCGCAGCTGTTCGAGGACGTCCTCCAACTCCGCCGGAAGAGGCGCTTCTAGAAGCAGCTTCTCACCTGTGGCTGGATGTGCCAGGCGAAGCTGCCAGGCGTGCAAGAAGTGGCGATCCTCCAGGAGCCGTCTCTCTTCCGGGCCGTACACGGGATCTCCCACCACCGGATACCCCAACCAAGA
>CAZGSX010000010.1:10987-44423 GCA_964528475.1 uncultured Anaerolineales bacterium | reverse complement strand
GCTTGGCGACGACCAGGATGCCGGACGTCTCCTTGTCAAGCCGATGGACGATTCCCGCTCGGTCCCGGCGTCCAGCCTCAACAATGGGGGGATAGTGAGCCAGCAGCGCGTTGACGAGCGTGCCTTTGGGATGTCCAGGTGCGGGATGCACGACCATGCCGGCGGGCTTGTTGACGCCCAGGAGGTGCTCGTCTTCGTAGACGATGTCCAGAGGAATGGGTTCGGGCTGAATGGGCTGGTCGGCCTCCCGAGGTGGCAGTGTGACGGCGATGGACTCCCCTGGAGCCACCTGGTAAGAGGGCTTCTGCGGCTCCCCGTTGACCGTCACAGCTCCAGTTTCGATCAACCGCTGGCCTTTGGTGCGACTCAGCTGAGGGATCCGATCGCGCACGACTATGTCTAGTCGCTCGCCATCCGCCTCCACCACAAACGTGACGGTGCGTCCCTCCTCGTCCTGGGAGGCTCCGGGCTCACTCATCGACGACCGGTGCAAGGGGCGTCCGTGGGTTCTCCTCCTGCCAGCCCTCCTGGATCATCAGCAGGGCAAGAATGGCGACACCGGTGACAAGGGAGGCATCGGCGATGTTGAAGACCGGCCAGCGATGAAGGGGCCAGAAACTAAGATCGATGAAGTCGACGACATGCCCGTCGAAACGCAGTCGGTCGATCAGATTGCCGGTAGCGCCACCGAGCTGGAGCCCGAGCGCCAGGTGGAGAGCCAGGCTCCCGTCGGACAGCTGTGCGTGGTACCAGATGAGAGCGGCAATGACGCCGATGGAGATGATCGTGAAGACGGCACTCCCGCGAGGGAAGAGCCCAAAGGCGGCACCGGAGTTCCTGACATGGGTCACCTGAAAGATAGGTTCCAGCCAGGATGCCAAGACAACAGACTGGCCCGCTGACAAGCTCCGCGTGACGAAGTGCTTTGAAAGCTGGTCAGTCACCAGCGACAGCACAGCCACCAGCAGAAAGACGGAAGCCCCTTGAATGCGTTCCTTCAACGAGGAAGTGTCCTATATTCGTGTTCCGCCTGGCAATCAAGGCAATAGACGGCCTGTGGTAGCGCTTCCAGTCGGGCCCGGTCGATGCGGGCTCCGCAGTCTTCGCAGATACCGTAGGTGCCGTTCTCGAGCTTCTGCAGCGCGTAGTTCACCCTATCCAGGGAGAGTTCAACTCGCCGCCGGAAGCCCACATCTACCGTCTGCTCGAACGCCTCCGTCCCATCGTCGGCCATGTGGTTGCCATAGCCAACGCCTTCGTATTCGTCGTTCTCGAGTTGAGTGAGCTGCTCCTGCAGCTCCTTCTTCTCTTCAAGCAGCTCGCGTCTTGCACGCTCATACGAGAAAGGCATGATGTGCTCCTTTCAACACTATGCCAGCGTCCGTCAGGGACTGCAGCGGGCACTTCTGTCACGCGCGGCCCCTTCTTGTCCCCGCTGGCTCAGGCAGGCTCTATGCCTGAAGTCCGTGGTTCCCCAGCGAACTCTAATTCTACTCCACTCAGACTGGCTTGACAAGAATCAGCGTCCGTTGTTCAGAGAAGCGAGCTCTGGCCTGTGACTCTGAACAAGGTGGTTGCCCGCATCGCCCCACGCCTCAGCCCGCACCAGGGCAATAGGGCACCCGGCTTCGAATCACACCTTTCGCACGGCGATCTTGAGCCAGTAGCCTTCGATCCGATCTTCGCTCACCACATCCGCATCGGAGCTATCCGGTTCCTCCCTGCGCAGCTCAGCGCTCAAGGTCTCCGCTGCGATATAGTCGCGCCACGACTCAATCGCCTCAGCCAGCTCTTGCTCCGCTTCGTAGGTCGTCACGATCCGATCGTCGAGGTTGAAGTCCGCCTCCTTGCGCAGGTTTTGCACGCGCCGCACCACGTCGCGGGCCAGTCCTTCGGCTGCCAGTTCTGGCGTGATCTCCACGTCCACGCCCACCGTCACCCCGCGCTCGGATGCCACCGCAAGCCCCTCGCGGGGCTCCTGACGGACAAGTATCTCATCGGGGGCCAGTTCCAGGGTCTCGCCCTCGATTTCCAGCTGGATGGGGAGACCGGCCTCCAGACGCCGCTGAGCTTCAGCCGGGTCTGCGACTGCTTCTAAGGCCGCCTTGACGGTAGGGAATCGTTCCCGTAAGCGAGGACCCAGCTTCTGACTATCGGGCAGGAGGTGGTACGACACCAGGTCGCTGAGCTCGTCGGTGAAGGCCACCTGTTTCACATTCAACTCGTCACGCACGAGCTCCATCAGCTCCTCGCTGAGCTCCACGCTGGCCTCCAGGTGAATGAGGGAGCGGGCCAGGGGTTGCCGCAGTTTGATGCCTTGGCTGTTGCGAGCTGAGTGACCCTGGCTAACCACCTCGCGCACCGCCGCCATCTGAGTGAGAAGGTCCTCGTCCACATACTCCAAAGCTGCATCGGGCCACCGGGTATGGTGGATGCTCTCCAGCGTGTCTTGCCCGAGCGAGCGGACGAGATTCTGATACATCACCTCGGTGACAAAGGGTAGGATGGGCGCTAGCAGTCGCGCGAGGGTGGTCAACACTTGGTAGAGGGTGGCGTAGGCCGCGCGCTTCTCTGCGTCCTTCTCGCTCTTCCAGAAGCGACGCCGACTGCGACGCACGTACCAGTTTGATAAGTCGTCGACAAAGGCCTCCACTGCCATCGTGGTCGCGTATGCATCGTAGTTCTCAAGCCGGTCCGTTGCCCTGGCCACCAGCTGGCTCAGGCGCGCCAGAATCCAGCGATCCAGGAGCGTGGGCATCTCCGCCCGGACCTCGTCCCACGGCCCGTCAGGTTCCCACTGGTCGATGTTGGCATAGGTGACGAAGAAATCATAGACATTCCAGAATGGGATGATGAACTGCCGTCGGACTTCGTCCGCGCGGTGGTAGCCGAAAACCAGATTCTTCTCCGGTTTGTGTGCACTGTAGAGCCAGCGCATCACGTCAACCCCCATCTGATCCGCTGCCTCGTTGAACTCAATGGCATTGCCCCAGGATTTGTGCATTTCACGTCCGTCCTCGGCCAGGAGCAGGGCGTATGAGAAACACGTCTTGAATGGAGGAGAGTTGTCAATCACGGTGGCCATCGCGAGCAAACTGTAGAACCAGTTGCGGAACTGGCCTGGGAAGGACTCACTGATCCAGTCAGCGGGATACCATTTGCGCCAGAAATCGCGATCGGTCCGATATCTCAGGGTGCTGAAACTGACGATGCCTGCATCCAGCCAAGGGTTGCCCACATCTGGCACACGGCTAGCCTCAGATCCGCACTTGGGACACTCGATACGTACATTGTCGATCCACGGTCTGTGCGGACTATGGCCCTCGAAGCTCTGCCATCCGGCCACAGCGCGCTCCTGAAGCTCCTTCTCATCGGCGATGACCTCGAAATGCCCGCACTCCTCACACTCCCAGATCGGGAGCGCGAGCCCCCAGTAACGCTTCTTGCTGATCATCCAATCGTCCATATTCCGCAACCAGTCCAGCTCACGTTGGAGACCGAAGGAGGGAATCCAGCGGATCTGCTTGGTCACCTCTATCATGTCGTGTCGGAGCTCGTCCATCGAGATGAACCACTCGTCCACCAGGCGGAAGACCAGCTCCGTGCCGCACCGCCAACAGACAGGATAGCGGTGCGTGTAGTCTTCCACTTTGTAGAGCAGACCTTTCGCCCGCAAGCTCTGCAGGACCCGGCGCGGGCTGTCAGCGACATCCGTCCCTGTCAGCGGACCGAACCCCTCCAAGAACATTCCCTCTTCATCCAACGGCGCGATGGCCGGAAGCCCATGCTCCTGACCCAGTTGGAAGTCCTCAGCCCCGCACCCTGGGGCAATATGCACGATGCCTGTCCCTTCTTCTTCGCCAACATCTTCCCAGAGGATGACCCGGTGGGCCTGGGGTCCGCCGACTTCCTGCTGGGCCTCTAGGTCGTCGAAAGGCCCGTCGTACGTGAGCCCACCCAGATCCCTGCCCTTCAACTCATCCAAGACCTGGTAGTCGTCCTCCAGGATCGCGACGGCGCTCTTTGCCAGGTACAGGATCTGGTCGTCTTGTCGCACCTTGACGTATGTCAGATCTGGCCCCACGGCAGCGGCAATATTGCTGGTGAGCGTCCAGGGTGTCGTCGTCCAGACCAGTAAGCTCTCATTCTCCCTCCCGCGGAGGGGGAAGCGTACGGTCACTCCCGGGTGGGTGAGCTCTCGATAGCCTTCGGTGACAATCTCGTGCTGGCTGATGCCTGTAGCGCAGCGCGGGCACCAGGGCATCACATCCGTACCCTTGTAGAGCCAGCCCTCCTCCCAGCATCGCTTGAGCATCGACCAGATCATATAGTTGTTCTCGTTGGAGAAGGTGAAATAGGATCCTCCTAGCTCCGGGAGGCCGAGTCGGGCCACAATGTTCTCTACGGTATCCGTCACCGGTCCCTGCGGCCCTTCAACGGTGACCTGCCTCTCGGGGTTCTGCTCCATCTCCTCCGCAAGCCAGCGCAATTGATCAGGATCGTTCCAGTCCATCCAGTAGCCCAAGCGGATGGATTGCTCGGTCTGTACTGCTGCATAGTGGAGAACGCGTCTCTTGCAGTCCCGCACAAAGCGATCGATACCGTACTCCTCGATTTCGCGCTTGGACTGGAAGCCCTTCTCCTTCTCCACCTCCACCTCTACCCAGAGCCCCTGACAGTCGAAGCCGTTCTGATACCGCGTTCGATGCCCTCGCATCGTCCAGTAACGGTGGTAGAGGTCCTTGTACGTCCGGCCCCACCCGTGATGAACACCCATGGGGTTGTTGGCGGTGATGGGGCCGTCGATGAAGGACCACTGGGGGCCGTCCTTGCGTAAGTCCACGAGTTTCTGGAACGCATTCGTCTCCTCCCAGAACTCAAGGATCTCCTGCTCCTGGGCTACGAAGTCCACCGGGTTGGGTACAGGTTCGAACATGGTTCCTCCTCCACGTCGTTAGGCGTATCTAGCAAGTATCCCTAGGCTGGTCGAATTTCGGCTTTGAGAGACCCCATCAATTCGCATCCAAGTCGCAATACAGCATATGCGCACAGTCGGTGAAGCCCATAGCTCTCCAGAAAGCCTGCGAGATCCTGTTATTGTCCAGGACCCGGAGCTCCAAGTGAGACGCTCCGTGCTCCGCAAACCAGGTTCTCAGCGCGCCGAACAACGCGCGTCCGATTCCGCGGCGTCTTGCCCGTGGATCCACAACGATATCGGTCACGTATCCGTAGCGGTCTGATTCGAAGACTGGCACTGTCTTTCGCAGCTCGCCTAAGATCTGACCGATCAGCTGACCCTCCTCCTCGGCCACGAATGCGCACCACCTGTCACTGGGCAGAATGTCCTGGCGCAGATATCTCGTCCACACCATCTCTGCCTCCGGCGACGGTTTCGGACGGAATCGAGTATCTTGACAGGCGTGGAAGTCCATCATTTCCCGCCACAGTCGACTCATCTCTGGGTGGTCCTCCTCAACCGCGCGCCGAATCAGATGGCTCACTGAGTCCTCCTCCACAAAACAAAAAA
The DNA here is from genome assembly GCA_964528475.1 of uncultured Anaerolineales bacterium. Classification (GTDB taxonomy): domain Bacteria; phylum Chloroflexota; class Anaerolineae; order B4-G1; family B4-G1; genus SKLM01. The sequence continues at coordinate 38,896 of CAZGSX010000010.1, read as the reverse complement.
CCCTCGCCCCGTAAGGGACGAGAGTCGAACGCTCCCGCGGTACCACCCTGTTTGCCCTGCATCGCAGGGCCTCTCCGTCGGCGACCAGCATCGCCGCGTCACGAATAACGGGTGACGAGCCCGTCTGATCCTACTTGGCCGCAGTTCCTCTTCAGCCGCCGTTCAGTCAGCAACTCCGGAGGGATTTTCGACGGGATGCCGCGCCCGGCTCTCACCGGTCCCGGGTTCGCTTGGGCGGTAGCCCCCGTCTACTCTTCTCCATCTTCGTTTTTCCTTGAAGCTGAAGGGATTATGCCACAGACCGCCAAGATGTCAAGCCTGGGCCAGGGTGACGCGGCCGCAGACGTGGTTGCCGCAGTCGCCTCACAGACTCAAGCTGACACCTTACGCTCATACAGCGCCAGCAGGTTAGCCGTGTGAATATCCTGAACCTGTCCGTGGAGCGGAAGACGCGAAAGGCCTGTCGACTCAATATTGTCTTCTCGCAACGTTTCCTCTCCGCCGCTCCCGATGGCGTTCTCGACTTTCTCCTCGATGGACTCCAGGTAGTGTAGGCTGGCCTCAACAGCCCCATTAATCTCCCCCACCAAGATCACCTCTCCGTGGCCCTGAACAACATTTTCGATGGTCAGTTCTCTGATCTTCTTCAGCGAACCTCGAAAAGCATCAATGTCACCGTCCACGATGGACGGGATGGGCATCATTGTGTCGGAGGCGAACAGAACGCTCTCCTGCTCGACGTAGACCATACACAGATCCTTAGTGTGGCCCGGCGCCCAGATCAGCCGGATGATCTGACCTGCCAGCTGCACCGCCATCTCCTCACCTTCGAACGTGACGTCGGGAAGCCGCAGTTCGACCTCCTCCAGTAGTGGTTCCTGAGCCTTTGCCTCCTCCAATGCGGGATAGCCTCGTTCCTTGAGGAAGCGGCGGCATAGCTCATGTGAAATCAGGTCCGCCTCTGGGAAAAGATAGGTGCCATACGAGTGATCAGCGTGGTAGTGGGTCAGTATCACGTATTGAACACCGGTGGGGGAGATGCGAGGAATGATGGACGCCATCTCGCGCGTCTCGGTGGGGAAGGGCAGGCTATCGACGAGAACGGTTCCCTCGGGCGTTACAATAGCCCCCGCGGTCACCTGAGCATAGAGATCGCTAGTGAAGACGTAGATGTTGTCAGAGACTCGTTCACGGAGCATTGGGCACCTCGTTGTAGCTAGTGGGATGGCCCCGGAGATCGATTGGAAAGAGCATAGCATAGAAGACTGGTGAAGTCAAGCACAGGGCACTTATCAGCTACCGATGACGACAACACCGCACAAAAAAACACCACCGCTAGGTGGTGCAAATAAGCGTAACCCCGCTATGCCGTGGGCCGTATGTGTGTTGAGCCTCTGCTCGTAAGTGGGTGCCTGCTCCCTAGTCTCCTAGGAAGACTACAGCTCCCTATCTGATAGGTGTTGGCTCAAAACGCAGTCGACCTTCACGTACACAGCAGGGTTATCTGCACATACTATACCATGTCTCTCAGAACGTGCAAGTTGGACTCAGCTCCGGTTCCACCTTTTCCTACTGGGGCGAGCTGGACCAAGCGTCCTCCCTCCGCTATCTGGCGCTACTCTCGCGCGACGACGAGGCCGCTGATATTGGCACTGCGACCCGGATCCCGCTCCGCCTCCTCCACAGGTGCTTTCCTGTTCAGGTCCACAACCAGCCGCAAGACGTCCGGACGAGCATAGTGGCCCACTGCGTCGAAATCGAATCTGCTGCGCACGATCTCGGTCCTGTCCAGATCCGCATACAGGATCCCTTCCTGGTCGTAGAGCGGGCCAGCCAAGACATCGCCCAACGGCGAGATGATGGAGCTGCCTCCACGGCACAGGACATCCGGTTGGCTGTCAAGCTCGTGGCGCATGGGCAGATCAGGTGGCACCATGTCCTTCGTCACAAACTGATTGCAGCCCAGCACGAAGCAGCGCCCCTCGCAGGCAATGTGACGCAGGGTCGCCTGCCATACGTCGCGCGCATCGGCGGTGGGGGCGAGATAGAGCTCGATGCCTTTGGCGTACATCAGCGTTCTCGCCAGGGGCATGTAGTTCTCCCAACAGATCAGCCCCCCGATACGGCCCAGTTCAGTGTCGAGCACCGTCAAAGTGCTACCGTCGCCCTCTCCCCAGATGAGGCGTTCCGCTCCGGTCGGTTTCAGCTTGCGATGCTTGCCAAGCAGTCGTCCGTCCGGCCCCAGATAGAGCAGGGTGCAGTAAAGGGTTGCACGACTATACTCGGTATCACGCTCGATGACCCCGATGGCGACGTAGACGCCTGCGCGCTGAGCCGCTTGCCCCAAGGCATCGACAGCCGGACCGGGGACCTCTACGCTGTTCTCCCAGTAGCGCTGCCATAGCCTCCGCCCCTCATCGCTCCGGCTCCCAACAACCATTCCGAAACTGAGGCCGCGCGGATAGCACGGGACGAACGCTTCAGGGAAAAGCAGCAGCTGAGCCCCCTCTGCGCTGGCCTCGCGGATCAGTCCGCATGCCTTCTCGACGGTGGCCTCCCGATCGAACAGCACCGGTGCCGCCTGCACGACGGCCACGCGAATCTTGGTCTCTACCATGGTGACGGTGTTCCTATGCCCTCGGCTTCAGTCTCTTGGAGCGAGGCGACTACGAGCCTTGACAGATGCCCTAGTTGTAGTCGTAGAATCCCTTGCCCGACTTTCGCCCGAGGTGGCCGGCAGCCACCATCCTCTTGAGAAGGGGACAGGGACGGTACTTGTCGTCCCCCAGCCCCTCGTGGAGCACCTCCATCACGTTGAGCAGAATGTCGAGCCCAATGAGATCTGCCAGCTCCAGGGGACCCATCGGATGGTTCATTCCCAACTTCATCACCGTGTCGATGGCCTCCTTCGTACCCACTCCTTCCATGAGCGCGTAAGCTGCCTCATTGAGCATGGGGCACAGGATACGGTTGGAGATGAACCCCGGATAGTCCTGGGCCTCGACCGGCGTCTTCCCTAGGCTTCTTGCCAAGGAGAGGGTTGCACCCGTGGTGGCGTCCGATGTATCGAGTCCCCGTATGATCTCCACCAGCTTCATCAGCGGGACTGGGTTCATGAAGTGCATCCCCACGACCTTGTCGGGACGGGCGGTCGCGGCTCCCAGCTCGGTCAAGGAGATGGAAGAGGTGTTGCTGCCCAGGATGACGTCTGCATCTGCCAACTCATCGAGCTGGGAGAAGATCTCTCTCTTCACCACAAGGTTCTCCACCACTGCCTCGATGACGAAATCGGCGGTGCTGGCAGCCTCGAGCTCAGTGGATGGTGTGATGTTCTGCAGGGCTGCGTCGCGTTCCCCCTCACCGAGGCGCCCCTTACTGTGAAGTTTCTTGACTGACCGTTCTATGGCACTCATCGCGCGTGATAGCTGGTCAGCGTCGATGTCGACCAAGGTGACATCGTAACCCGATGTGGCGCAAACCTGTGCGATGCCGTGGCCCATCGTTCCGGCGCCGATGACGCCAATGTGCTCCAAGTCCATGATCACTCTCCTATGGGTCTAAGTGAACGACCGCAAGTCTCAACTAGCAGCGTCCAATACCACACGTGCAAGGCACGCTGCGTCGTCACTGCTCCGAACTTACTCCAGATCGATGGCCATTGCCACCGCCTCACCTCCGCCCAGGCAGAGGCTGGTAAGCCCCCGCGTGAGCCCGCGGTGCTTCAAAGCGTAAATCAGTGTCACCAGCACTCGGGTGCCTGAGCAGCCTATGGGGTGGCCCAGGGCGATGGCCCCTCCGTTGACGTTGACCTTCTCCGGCGGCAGATCGAGCGCTCTCATATCGGCCAGCATCTGAGCTGCAAAGGCCTCGTTCAGTTCAAAGAGCTCGTAGTCCTCGACGGCGCTATCGGTCTTCCACAACAGCTTCTGCACGGCGGCGATGGGTGCGGTGAAGATCTTCAGTGGCTCAACGGCCGCTTGGTCGTATGCCTCAATTCGGGCCAAGGGGTGGATGCCCAGGTCTTCAGCCTTGGCACGGCTCATGACGACTGTAGCTGCGGCGCCGTCCGTAATCCCCGGCGAATTGCCCGCAGTGACGATCCCATCGCGCTGGAAGGCAGGCCTCAAGCCGGCAAGCGCCTCCAGAGACGTGTCACGGCGGGGCGTCTCATCCACCGTAAACAGCCGCGGATCGCCTCTCCGCTGTGGTATCTCTACCGGTACAATCTCCTCTTGGAAGCGGCCCTCATCAATGGCCTCGATGGCCTTCCTGTGGCTGTGGTAAGCGTATTCGTCCAACTCCTGCCGCGTAAGCCCGTACTCCCTCGCGATCCACTCGGCCGCGTTACCCATATGTTGATCCTCGAAGGGGCACCAGAGGCCGTCGTGGACCATGCCGTCGACGAGCTCATCGTTTCCCAATCGGTAGCCAAAGCGGGCTTGGTGCAGCAGATACGGCCCATTGTTCATGCTCTCCATGCCGCCAGCGACGAATATGTCTCCTTGGCGGGCCTGAATCATCGCCGCAGCGAGCATCACAGTCTTGAGGCCGGAGCCGCAGATCTTGTTCACGGTGGTCGCCCCCACAGACGGCGGCACGCCGCCTTTGATGGACGCCTGACGAGCAGGGGCTTGACCCTGACCTGCCTGCACCACGTTTCCCATCAGCACCTCGTCGATCGCAGCTGGGTCGATGCTGGCTCGCTCCACAGCCGCTTGGATGGCCACCGCGCCTAAGTCCGACGCCGAAAAAGGCGTCAGCGAGCCGTTGAATTTCCCGATTGGGGTGCGAACGGCGGATACAATGACTGGCTGCTGATCCTTTGACAGCGTGTTGGGCATAGTCCTTTCTCCTATGTGTCTGGCGTGTGATGACTCCAGTACGGAGCGTTGAGGGTGCTGTGGCGTGCTATGGCTGCCCGCAGCGACGATCTATGGCTCAATCAGCCCGTTGGTCGAAGATGGGCCGGAGCCGGTTGTACACTTCATCCATCCACTCGGGGATGAGGCGTGTCTTTGCGACGGTGGTCATGTAGTTTGTGTCACCAGACCACCGAGGGACGATGTGCACGTGTACGTGGTCGGCTATTCCAGCGCCAGCCGCCGTGCCGATGTTGGCCCCGACGTTGAATCCCTCCGGGTCGTACGCCTCCTCCAGAACCTCCAAGCTGAGTTGTACCAGAGACATCAGTTCGGCTGCCGTGGACGAGTCTAGACCCTGAAGTCCCGCAACATGAGCATAGGGCGCCACCATCAGATGACCGTTGTTGTACGGGAAGCGGTTGAGGATCACATAACACAGTTCTCCGCGATGGACGATGTGGGCTTTCGGGTCTGGCTCCTCTGGCTTCACGCAGAAGAGGCACTTCTCCGGCAAGGGGTGGTGGCCCTCAAGGTAGGGCATTCGCCACGGGGTGTACAGATGATCCATATCACGGGGCATTCTACATCAAGTCAACGCGAAAGGCAATATGTGCGCCCTTGCAGGGCAGGGAAGCCCGCGGCTGGCGGATTGCGATGGAGGGAAACTCTCAGCCTGTCCGCTGCGGATGTTCCTTGGCATGGACAGAGCGTTGCAGAACGGCCGCAGCAACGTTCTGTCGAGGATGCACCCGGTCATCAACTGTCGGCGAGGCTGACATCGGCTGCCACGAGCCGGTGCAAGACACCGTCCTCTGCGCGCACGAGCAGTGCTCCGTCTTCGTCCACCCCCTCGGCTAGGCCGGAGATGTGTCCTTCGGGAGTTGAGGCCCAGACTCTGCGGCCCAGGGTTACCAGACGCCCCGACCATTCTCGGCGGGGGTCCTCGCCCCTGGCCACACACCGGTATCGGGTCTCAGCAGCCTTGAGAAGGGCGACGAGGAGTGCAGAGCGATTCACCCTGGTCCCGGTCTCAACCATCATGCTGGTGGCATTGGGAGCCAGGCTCCGCAGCTCGCTGGTGGGCACGTTCACATTGATCCCCAGACCGACAACGACGTAGGTGAGGTGCCCCTGGCTCAGGCCGGTCTCCGTCAGAATCCCGCCCAGTTTGCGCCACTCCTCGGTCGCGGACCCAGATGTCTCGGATGGAGCGATGATCAGATCATTCGGCCACTTCAGCCCCACACATAGCCCCGACACTTGGGAAATCGCGTCCGCCGCGGCCATGGAGCAGAGCATCGTAAGGCGATTCGCCTCCGAGGGCTGCAGGTCGGGGCGGAATATCAGTGAGATCAGCAGACTGGAGCGCGGCGGGGCGACCCAGCGGCGATCCAATCGGCCTCGGCCCGCCGTCTGCTCCTCGGCGACCACGACGATGCCCTCTGGACCCCCTCGGAGGGCGAGGTCCTTCGCCAGAGCATTGGTTGATGTGACCGTCTCCATGTAGATGACATCCTGCCACAGGGGGGAGGTGTCTACTGCCGCAGAGATGAAGCCCAGATCCAATAGGTCTCTTTCCACTGCTTCCTCAGAGCCGATGCTTGGCGGCGTAGGTCGCTGCGAAGTCCGGGCCTTTTCAACCACTGGGCGTAGTCCTCATGATCGTGGTCTCAGCTCGCTGGGTGTCGGGCTGGACTCAGTCTCGCAGTACCTCTCGCGAGATAACCAACCGCTGGATCTCGTTGGTGCCTTCACCGATCTGGCACAGTCGTTGGTCGCGATACATGCGCTCGACCTCGTACTCTCGCACGTATCCGTATCCGCCGTGAATCTGAATGGCGCTGTGGCAGACGGTCTCTGACATCTCGGTGGCGAACAGCTTGGCCATGGCGGCAGCCTGCGTGTAGTACTCACCTTGCTCTTTCAGCCAGGCGGCGCGATGGACCATCAGACGTGCTGCTTGGATGTCGGTGGCCATGTCGGCGAGCATCCAGCGGATGGCCTGGAAATCGGCGATGGGGCGTCCAAACTGACGACGATCCTTCGCATAGCTCACCGCGCGCTCGTAGGCGCCCTGAGCCAGGCCCACGGCCATAGCGGCGATGGCGATCCTCCCCGCATCTAGCGTAGCCAGGAACTGCCGAAATCCTTCGTTCTCCTCGCCGAGCAGGTTCTGCCGCGGAATACGGCAGCGTTCGAAGAAGAGCTCGGAGGTCACCGATCCTTTCAGTCCCATCTTCTTCTCGTTTCGCCCTACGGTGAAGCCAGGGGTTCCCTTTTCCACGATGAAGGCGGAGATGCCATGCGAACCCTGGTCTGGATCCGTCTTGGCAGTGATGACCACCACGTCGGCGATCGAGCCGTTGGTGATGAAGATCTTCTGTCCGTCGATCACCCACTCGTCCGCGTCACTATCCAGCACGGCCCGGGTTCGTGTAGCACCCGCGTCGGAGCCTGCCTGAGGTTCGGTAAGCCCGAATGCTCCCACCTTGTCCCCGCGGAGAAGGGGAGTGAGGTAGGTCTGCCTCTGCGCTTCCGTACCGTATCGATAGATGGGCTCGCAGCAAAGGGACGTGTGAGCATCCAGGGTAATCGCCATGGAGCCGGAGACACGCGCGATCTCCTCCAGTGCGATGACGACAGCGTGATAGTCTGCGTCCGAACCTCCGTAGCGTGCTGGAAACGGGAGGCCGAGCAGGCCCACCTCCGCCATCCTGCGGAAGAGGTCGTGTGGAAACTCGTCCGTCGCGTCGATCTCCTCGGCGCGAGGCGCGATTTCGCGCTCGGCGAACTCCCGGACCATGCGGCGCAGCATCCGCTGTTCCTCTGTCGTTGCAAAATCCATCGTCCTCTAGTCCTCCATCTGTTTGATCAGCCCAGAAGGGCCGCCCCGACCTCCGACGCCGGGCACCCGTGACAGGCTGAGTTGGCGGTTCGGTGGCGAGCTAGCTGCCGATCACCATGCCTGTCGGGTCGATGTCGCGCATGGTTTCAAGTGCCTGGGGCGAAGGGGGCTCGGTTGTGCCCACGTCGGGCGGCATCATCAGCTCGAAACTGGTTGCCTCCTGGATCTGCCCCACTGACACGCCCGGGTGGGTGGCCAGAAGCCGCATACGTTTGGTGGTCTCCTCGAAGTCGAATAGGCCCAGTTGGGTGATCACCCGGTATGGGCCGGTGTTGGCCGGCAGCCCCGCTCGCTCCCGGGCTCCGGGCCCGTCCAGGTACCCTGGGGTGGTGACGAAGTCCAGTTCCTCCACGAAGCGACGTGGGTCCTGCCGCATAACGATGATGGTCCGCCAGCATAGCGATCCAACGTCGTTCGCGCCTCCGCTGCCAGGGAAGCGGACGGTGGGATGTTCCCACTGGCCAATGACGGTGGTGTTGAGGTTTCCGTAGGGGTCAATCTGGGCTGCTCCAAGGAAGCCGTAGTCGACGTAGCCTGCTTGGCTTGCCGACATCACGTCGTGCATACTCGAGGCGGAAACGGCGCGGTAGAACGTACGGCTATCGCCCACTGAGATGGGAAGCACTGGCACCTGCGGACCGATACCGCCGGCCTCGAAGATGATCAGCAGGTTCGGGGCGTGTGTGCGCTGGGCCAGCATGGCCGCGATCATGGGCAACCCGGTACCGACGAAGACCGAGCTGCTGTCCTCCAAAAGGCCTGCCGCCACGGAGGCGAGCAGCTGCGTGGCATTATACTCCTCGCTCATTTTCGCTTCTCCTCCAACCAAGGTGCCTCCAAGGGAGCCTCCAGATGTTCTACCTGGCGCAGGTACTCCAGTTGGTCGGGCCCGCCAACCAGGTCTAGGTAGGCGTCGAAGGAATCCACATTGTAGACGTAGCGGTCAAGGTACTGAGCCACGCCCTCTTCCGTCTTGGACAGCTTGAGCCACTCTCCAATGTGTTGTTCATCGAAGTAATACTGCCCCGGCATAAGCGTCGGATGAGCACCATAAGGCACTTCGATGACGGCGTCGACCAGGTAGTAGGGGATAACGGTGTCCTGAGGAGACCGGCGAATCACTTCGTTAGGGACGATCTTCTCGGTGGTCATAATCAACCGTCGAGCGGCGCGCGCCAGCTCAAAATCCTCGATGGTAATGCCGTCGATCTGCGCATTGCCGTACTTGTCGCATCGGTGGACGTGCATGAGGACCACGTCGGGGTAGCACGCGGGCAGGAGGGCGATCGGTCTGCCGGTGAAGGGATCCTCCACCACCTTTACGGAGCTGCGCTCAAGCGTGTCGGTCCCGAGCATGACGCGCGTCGGTATGAACGGGAGGCCCATCGCCGCCGCCAAGAAGCGCCATTGATAGCCGGCGTTGCTGATCTCCGCGACCACTTCACAACGGCCGCTCTCCGCGGCACGCCGTGAGGCTGGAGAGAGTCCACGCAGCTCGTGCCCAAAGGCGTACGCCACCTCGATGTGATTGACGCACCCAGCGGCGATAAGGACGTCCGAGTCGTGAACCGCGGTCTTACCGCACAGCGTCAGGTCCTCTTTCCTCTGGCGGATGATCTCGTAGATGGCGGCCATGGACACTCGGATGTGCCCAAATCCGCCGCAGGCAATCAGGGCCTCGGCGTCCACGTACTCACCGATGGCCTGCTTCAGCGTGGTGCGCTTGTCTTTCAGGGCACGCGATTTGTGTTTTGCTACCCAGGCACGATGTTCGTCGGGATCGTGCCAGCCGATCAGCTTACCCTGTCCGGTGTGAATGACATCCATCGGCTTACCTCCCTCCCTGGCACCTGCAGCGTCACAGGCTTGGGCTAGACTCGGATTCCACAGTGCATTCTCTCTCTTCCAACGTACGCGTAGGCCAGACCCTGAGTGCTGTGTGCCATCCCGATGTCGCCTCGCTTGCCCAGCACAATGAGGCCCCCCTGCCCATCAGTCCGCTCTGTCAGCAAGGAGATGGCAGCGTCTGCCGCTTGCTGTGCTGTCTTGCCCCGCTCCAGGAAGTCGCACGCCGATTTGCTGATGACAATCTTCATCAACTGCTCCCCGTCTCCGGTGGCCGAGACGGCGCCCACGCAGTCATCAGCGTACGCGCCGCAGCCCACCAACGGCGAATCTCCGACGCGTCCGGGCTGCTTGTTGAAGGTCCCTCCGGTGGAGGTGGCTGCGGCCACATGCCCGCGGTCATCTAGGGCCACCGCCCCAACGGTGCCTCGGGGGCTTTCCGAACGACGGTATGCTTCGGATAGACTTCCTTGTGTCTTCTCCAATGCTGTGTTGCGCCACCGCTCAGCCTCGCGTCTGACAATCAGTGCCTCCGCTGGACAGAAGGGGAGCTCTTGTGAGCGGGCGAAGGCCTCGGCACCGGCGCAGGCGAGGACGGCGTGTTCTGACTCCGTCATGACCAAGCGCGCCAGGGTGATCGGGTGTGGTAGGTTCTTCACAGCGAGCACGGCACCCAGGTTGAGGTCGACGCCGTCCATGATGATGGCATCGAGCTCGATCTCCCCGACGGCGTTCAAGACGGCGCCGCGTCCCGCATCGAACGTGGGATCATCCTCCAACACGCGGACGGCGGCCTCCACAGCCTGGACCGCAGACCCGCCGTTCATGAGTGCATCCCAGCCGGCTGCAGCGGCACGCGAGCACCCTTCCTTCGCGTCCTCTTGTAGCTCCTTGGGAATCTCCCAGGCACCGCCGTGGACAATGATGGCCGGTTGATGCAACATGAGATCTTTGGCGTTCATGGTTGTAGAGCCGTCGGTCCTATCCGGATTTCCTCCGTCGATGATCGCGAATCGCGTTATCTCCCCGCTATGCGCCTGCGCAGGGCCTTCTCCTTACCCTCTCTCGCCAGCGCGACAATGATGTCGCCTGGCTCCAGACGAGTTCCCCCGCGCGGAATAAGGACGCGTGAGTCCCGGCGTATGGAAACGATCAGGCTGTCCAGCGGCAGGTCGAGTTCCTGCACGGTCTTGCCTACGGCCCTGTCATCCTCTCGTAGCTTCACCTCCACAATGGGGGTACCAGTTGCGGAGACGTGATCGTTGGTTATCGGCTGCTCCAGCCCACCCGGACGCGATGCCCGTCGCCGGGCCTGATCATCCACTGCAGCGTGCGCGTAAGCGGTCACAATGTCACCACGGCGGAGGACGCCCACCAGACGGCTCCCATCCGGCCTCTCGACGACGGGTATCCGTCCCGGATCGCTAGCGCCAACCTGTTGAAGGGCGGCTTTGAGGGTCTGGTCGGGAAAGACCACCGGCATCCGTTTTGTCAAGATGTCCGCGACTGTTCCTGTCACCAGCTGTTCGGCGTTAGTGTTCTCCAGGCTGCTCAACGTGGCGATGCCCTGCAGATGGTCGTTCTCATCCACAACGACCACGCCGTGATGGTGACTCTCATCGAACAAGCGGGTTAGCTCCGTGAGAGGGGTCGACGGCCCGATCGTGACCATGTCCTCGATGGGCGTCATCGCCTCGCCGACCAACACGGTGTCCATGAGGTCTAAGTTACGCCCGGCATAGACCTCGATCCCTCGGCGGCTTAGCTTGACCGTGTAGATGCTGTCTCGTAGCAGGTGGCGAGCCAGGATGGCGCTGATGACACTGCCTAGCATCAGGGGAAGGATGACGTTGTAGTCGCGGGTCATCTCAAAGAGGGTGAGAATGGCGGTGATGGGAGCGTGGCTGGCGGCCGCGAACACCGCTGACATCCCAACTAGGGCGTATGCTGACGGCATAGCGACACCGCCCGACGCTCGATGTGCCAGTTGCCCAACGAAGCCCCCCGTCATGGCGCCGATGAACAGACAGGGGCCGAAGATACCGCCAGAGCCACCAGAGCCGATAGTAAAGGCGGTCACGATGATCTTGAGCAAGCCAAGGACGACAATTGCGCTCAGTGCGATCTCGTTGAAGAGCACCGCTTCGATGGCCTCATAGCCCACGCCGAGCACCCGGGGGAACCAGAACCCGAATATGCCCACCACCAGCCCCCCCAGGGCTGGCTTCAAGTACGCAGGCATCGGCTGCCTTTCGAATAGGTCATCCACGCTGTATAGGGCGCGCGTGAAACCGACACCTACCAGAGCCCCGAGCACACCTAGAGCGGCGTGAAGGGGAAGCTCCCAGGTGTGAGGGGGCGCGGAGGGCGGAAACGGGAAGGCAGGTGCGTCACCAAAATGCGCGTGCCCGATGACGCTGGCGATGACGGCGGCCACGACCACGTTGGTGAATTGAGCCAGGCCGAACTCGGCCAGAAGCACCTCCAGCGCGAACATCACGCCCGCAAGGGGGGCGTTGAAGGTCGCGGCGATCCCGCCCGCCGCCCCACACGCTACCAAGTTCTTTCTTTGTTCGTCAGAGAGCTCAGCGATCTGGCTCAATAGGGAGCCGATAGCAGAGCCCATCTGCACGATGGGTCCCTCTCTCCCTCCGGAACCCCCACTACCAAGGGTGAGCGAGGTCGCCACGGGTTTGGCCACAATGAGGATGGGGCGGATACGGCCGGCGCGCAGGGCGAGGGCCTCCATGACCGGGGCGACGCCCGGGCCTCGCGCCTCAGGAGCCAGTTGAGACGTGAGCAAACCAACGAGCAGGCCCCCTAGTGCCGGCGTGAGCACTGCGATGCCCCAGCCGAGACGACGGGATATGCCTAGCAAGCGAAGCCATTGCTCGAGCGTGTCCTGGAAGAAGACGTGGACACCGTCCACAAGCCAGCGAAATCCCACAGCACCGTAGCCGCTCCCGATGCCAACGAGGACGGCCAGGGCGAGCATCACGGCCGTCTGGGAGCGCCAGTATCGTCTGGACAGACCCCCAACTCTATCGCGGAGCGAATGCACCATTACCTATTCACCATGCTATGCTTGTTGGTCACTGACGTGATTGTCTGGAACGCGATTGCAGGACACTGCGGAGACCGCACCGGCGCTCGCCTAGGTCGGCAAGACTGAGCTCCGGTGCAGCCCCGGGGCGCGCTCCTACTGCGGCCAGGAGGTCCCCTCGCCCGAGATCCTGACCGCCGACGGGTTCCTGGAGGTCCGGCTCAAAGCTCGTGGCATGCCGGCAGTCCCCGTCGCGGAACCACTCGGCAGACTTTCGTGTGCGATGGCCGTGCTACGACGCGGACTCTGTGGGTCGGAAGTACTCAATGTCTGTTATGCTTCCGCGACGCTCAGCCTGTGGCTTTAGTACCGGTTCCACGGCCATGCCCAGATAGACATCCTCCGCCTCAACCTCGCCCAGATCGTGCACCAGACCGCCGTCCGCATCGTCGAATGTTATGAAGGCCAGGATGCGCGGCTCCGGGAGCGCTTGCTCGTCCAGATCCTGGTGGACGACTGTGAACGTGTGCACCTGTCCGCTAGGGGCGACCTCCACCCACTCGTCAAGATGCGCGAAGCATTGCTCGCAGTAGAGGCGCGGGGGTAGATAGGTGATGTCACATTCTAGGCAGACGGTGGCCAGGAACTGGCCCTCCTCCTTGATCGCGCGGAAGAACCTTTCGCCCGCAATACCGGCAGTATAGCGCCCTTCAGTCGGCATATCTCCCGACCAGGCGATGGCGTCGCTGGCGTGCTCTATGCGGTGCAGCAAGCTCATGTCTGCCTCCTCTATCGATCCTCTGGCTCTACGGGCCGAAAATAGGCGATATCGGTGATGGCCCCGCAGCGCTCCTCGGGCGGTTTCCAGACCGCTTGGACCCGCATGCCAAACTCAAGGGCATCCGGATCGACCTCTCCCAGAATATGCATGATCCCCATACCGGCTGACGCGCCGTCAATGGCGATGACAGCCGGTATCTGCGGGTCCTCCAGCTTCACCATGTCCCATGTGACGTAGCACCGGGAGAAGGTGACCACCGTGCCCGTGTCCTGCAGCTGCACCCAGCGGTCCGTGGCGCAGAAGCAGGACTCACAGAACATGCGGGGCGGAATTAGCACACGGTCGCACTGCGGACAATGTCGTCCGATCAGCTCGCCTGCCTTCAGCCCCTGCAAGTAGCGTCCGATGGCCACGCCGGCATCCCAGGCATACTGTGCGTTGGGATCCCACGTCTCGAAGAGGACGCGCTGCTCCTCAAAATCCTCGCGTCGAAGATACACGCTGTCGTACACGAACTTCTCCATCTGTACGTTCTCCTTTAGACCTGTGACAGTCTCACACGCCCATGACGATAACGGTCCCGACCTGCATGAGGTCTCCCCACGCCTGAGCCAGGCCGCGCCGTGGATTGCCAGGCACCTGTCGCGCGCCAGCCTCACCTCGGAGCTGCCAGAAGATCTCGGCGACCTTCATCAAGCCAGCAGCGGCAATGGGATTCCCTACCCCCAGGAGGCCGCCCGAAGGGCACACCGGGAGATCACCGTGACGCTGCGTCACACCGTCAGCGGCAGCTTTGGGCGCCTCACCCTTATCGAACAGCATGAGGCCCTCTAGGTGGTGCAGCTCCTTGTAGTCGAAAGGATCGTACGGCTCGGCGATGTGTATCTGCTTGCGTGGCTCCGTGATGCCCGCCATATCGTAGGCCATGCGGGCCGCTTCCTCCACATACACCGGGTATGAAAGATCCCGGTTGGTCCAGTAAGACGTGTCCAGGTTCCAACCCACGCCTTGAACCCAGACCGGCTTGTCCGTGACGCGCCGTGCCACGTGGCGGGTGCTCATCACCAGCGCCACCGCTCCATCCGTTACCGGGCTGACGTCTAGCCGCTGCACAGGCCATGCCAGCACGGGCGATTCGAGCACGTCCTCCACTGTGATATCGGGGTCGCCGAGCAGCGCTGCCGGGTGATCGGCAGCGTTCCGCTTATTCTTCACCGAGACTGTGGCGATGTCCCGCTTGCTCAGGCCGTACCGGTTCATGTAGGCGTTCATCTCGAGAGCGAAGATCCAGAGCAGGTTAGGCTTGAGCGGGCGCTCCGTGGTGTGGTCAAAGATGGTCAGGAAAGCTGCCTGGGGGTGGGGCTGGCAGGAGGACATCTTCTCCTCACACACCACAAGCACCGTGTCGAACAGTCCGCTGGCCACGTGATACCACCCCTGGATGGGGGCAAACACCCCGGTTCCCCCGCCGACGTACCCGCGGATCACCGGCTTGCCCCACGCGCCACAACCGTCAGACAGGTATTCGCTCTTCATGTGCACGCCATCAAAGGCATCTGGCGCAGTGCCGATGATCACCGCATCGACGTCGTCCAGCGTCAGCTCACAAGACTCGAGGGCCAGATGGGCTGCCTCCCAGCAGAGCTCCTTGCCCGTCTCCTGTGCCCGACGCACGAACTTGGTCATCCCAGCGCCGACTACGGCGACGTTCTGGTCGCAACGCTTACTGCGATTTCCATACATCGCTCGCCCCCTAATTACTCAGCACGACGGCCGCACCAGCGGTGGTGGGCACGCCGCGCCAACCGAAGGCCAGTCCGACCTCGGCGTCGTTGATTTGTCTCGGCCCGGCCTGACCGCGCAACTGGATAACCACCTCCAGCACACGGGCCAGCCCAGTTGCGTCGAGAAGATGACCCTGCCCCAGCGCACCGCCGGACGGATTGACGGGGAGGGCGCCACGCAGTTGTGTATCGCCTGCAAGCGTGTACTCACCTGCCGCGCCAGGGGGACACAGCCCCAATGCCTCTAGATGCTGCAATTCCTTATAGGCGAAGGTATCATCGATCTCGGCGAAATCGATCTCCTGCCGCGGGCTGCTGATGCCCGCGGTCCGGAAAGCCATCTCTCCCGCAGCGCGCGCATATCGGGCGTCCCCCCAGGGGCGACTCTCCAGCCTGAAGGTGTCGTTGGCCCAGCCGATACCGCGGATCCATATCGGGTGTTCGCTTAGGGCACGGGCAGTCTCGCCCGAAGCAAGCACAAAGACGATCGAGCCGTCGGAGTGCTCAGCGCACTCCAGCCGCGTCAGTGGCTCCGCGACGGGTTCTGACGCGAGCACATCGTCGATGGAAACGGAGGCCCCGTGGGCCGCCAGAGGGTTCTGGAGCGCGTTAGCGCGGTTCTTGGAGACCACGGCAGCACACGCCTCGTGAGGTGTGTCTGTATCTACTAGAAAGCGCAACATCTCCATCCCGGCCACGTATGTGGGATGTACGTTCAGAGGCCGGTTGTAAACGGGGTCGAAGGCGAACGCCACGACGTACGGAAGGGTGACGATGTTGGAGGCCTTGCTGTGCGCCTCCACAACGAGGATGTCAAACTGGCCGGTCAGGATCTGCATCACGGCCGCCGCGAGGCCCTGAATCCCCTCTCCCGCGATGGTATGAACGGGCCGGTGGAGTGCACCGAGTTGGTCGGGGACATATTCGTCGAATATGCTAGTCCCCTCATTGTAGTCCTCCCCCACGGTCACAAAACTGTCGACGTCCCGTCGGGGATCGATCCCCGCGTCCTCGTAAGCCTGGACGGCGGCCTCATACATCAGCTCTTTGTACGATAGATCGGGTGAGATGGAGCGAAAATCACTCCAGCCTGCACCTACGATGGCCACACGCCTAGTCAGGATCATGCGATTTGCCTCCTTAAGGTAGTGGGTCGAGCCAGATCTTGGTGCGTGTCATCCGTCGTGTCTGTCGATAGCACCTCCTTGGGAGAAGTTGACCATGGACGGGACATCCCCAAAGTCCCGGTGGCGCTGTCCCGTATTCTATATCAGGCGCTACAAAAGCACAAAACAGACGCAGATGGTGTCGCATGAATGGCTATTGGCTCAACTCGTGGGCGGATGAAGCTGTGGCGCGACAGAGTTGGTCTCACAGCGGCTGCCGCAGCTACCACACCCGGCAGACCAATCCCTTCAGATAGGCACCCTCGGGGAACGTCAGGGCCACGGGGTGGTCGGGCCCTTGGGCGAGGCGACCGATGATCTGCCCTCGACGCTCAGTGTCGGCGAGGGCTCCGAATACGATCTTCTGAAACAGATCCTCCGAGACTCGGCCCGAACACGAGAAGGTAAACAGCAGACCACCGGGTCTGACAAGCTCAAAGCCCAGTAAGTTGATGTCCTTGTAGGCTCGCGAGGCACGATCCACGTCCCGTTGGGCGTGAACGAACTTCGGTGGATCCAGCACGATGATGTCAAACGTTCGTCCCTGCGACCGAAAGCGCCGCAGAACCTCGAATACGTCTCCCTCGATGTAGTCATAGCGACGCTTCTGCCCGAGGAGGCCCGGATCGCGGACCTGCGCTGAGCGGTCAGTGGTGTTGAGCGCGATGTTCCGCCGCGCCAATTCCAGAGAAGGACCCGAGCTGTCCACCAGTGTGGCTCGCGACGCCCCTCCGGCTGTCGCATACACTGCAAAGGCCCCGGTGTAAGAAAACGTATCGAGAATCTCGGCGTCGGTACAGTGTCGAGCGAATCTGGCTCGATTATCCCGCTGATCGAGATAGAAGCCGGTCTTGTGACCCGCGCGGAGGTCCACCAGAAAACGATGGTTGTTCTCCAGGATTTCCAGCAGCTCCGGCGGTTCGTCGCCCCAGACGATCCCCGCCCGTTCCTTGAGTCCTTCCTTCTCCCGGACAGCCACATCGGAGCGTTCGTAGACGCCACGGATCCCATCCTGCCCCAGCAGGTCGATCAGGGTCTCCAGGATTGCCTGGCGATGCCTCTCTGCGCCGGCCGTCAGGAATTGGACGACAACCCAGTCGCCGTAACGATCGACGACGAGCCCCGGCAAGTAGTCCGATTCGGCGTGGGCAAGCCGGTATGCTGTACTATGTGGGTCGCCTGGCCCTGAGTCTCCCAATCCCAGGGCACGACGGGCGGCTAGGGCCCGCTCCAGACGCCCGCGCCAGAAGGCCGGGTCAATGTGCTCCGTCTGACGCCAGGTCAAAAGCCGCACACGGATCTGCGATCGAGCGTTGAAGTAGCCTCGAGCAAGCCAGTTGCGGCCGGCATCCCGCACCTCAACGATCTCTCCATCGCCTGGCTGGCCATCCACATGCTGAATCGCGCCCGAGAAGATCCAGGGATGGCGCTGTAGCACCGGCTTAGCTCGGCCCTTCTTCAGGATCACGGTGCTGGCTGCAGCGGGCGCCTTACCCACGTGCCCCTCCGATCATTTTCTGCAACGCCGCCTCGTCAATGATGGCGGTACCCAGCTGCTTTGCCTTGGTAACTTTCGTTTGACCAGGAGCGTCTCCCGCCACCAGATAATCGGTGTTGCCACTCACGCTCCCGGTTACCTTTCCTCCCAGTCTCTCGATCAGCGTTGCTACTTCTCGTCGTGGGCGCGACAGCGTGCCAGTGAGGACAAAGGTGAGCCCCTCAAGACGATCGCTGCCAGGCTCTGCTGAGGTCGATCCGGTTAGGTTCACACCGGCGGACCGTAGCCGATCTACGAATGCACGGTTGTGCTCCTGGTCACACCAGGCTACGATGGCATCGGCGGTATGCGGGCCGATGCCCTCGATCTCCTCCAAGTCCATGCCGCGGCTGTGACAAAGGTCATCGACGGATTCGACGTGCTGCGCCAGGGTGCGGGCCACGACGCCACCGACGCCCCGGATCCCCAGCGCGGCGATCACTTGGTCCAGGGGGCGGTCCTTGCTGGACTCGATGGCCGTGAGGAGGTTGTCTGCGCTGGTCTCGGCAAAACCGTCCAGCGCCAGCAAGCCCGGTCGATCGAGATCGTACAGATCTGCCGCATTTCGGATCAGCCCAGCGTTAAGTAGCTGCGCCACGGTCCGCTCGCCAAGCCCCTCAACATCCATCACAGAGACGAAGTGGCTGATGCGCTGCAGCCTCTGCTCCGGGCAGTCGACGTTGACGCAGTAGACGGCCACCTCCTCCTCGCGCGAGACGACCCGCTCCCCGCAAGCGGGGCAGGTGTCAGGGACGTGCACGACCTGCTCCTCTCCTGTCCGGGCCTCAACGACGGGTCCCACGACATAGGGGATCACGTCCCCTGCCCGACGCACGATCACTCGGTCGCCGACACGGATGTCCTTTCGCCTCACGTCCTCGAAATTGTGCAGGGTTGCTTTCTGGATGACGACACCGCCAACGTTCACCGGCTCCAACACGGCGTAGGGTACCAGGGCGCCCGTTCGCCCCACGTTTACGCCGACGTCGAGCAGCTGAGTGGTGGCCTCGCGGCCTGGGAACTTGAACGCCACGGCTCCGCGTGGGGCCCGTCCTACGACACCCATGGCATCCTGCATTGCCAGGTCATTGACCTTGATCACCAATCCATCCACCTCATAGGGCACGCCCTCCCGCTTCTCAACCCACCCTTCGCAGTATGAAATCAGTGTGTCCAGAGATTCAAAGCGTCTGATGTGGTCCGCGACGCGAAAACCGAGTCCCCGGAGGTAATCGAGGACCTGCCACTGCGTTGTCACGGCCTGCCGATCGCTGTCCACAATGGCATACGCCAGAAGGGTGAGGGGGCGCTCGGCGGTCACGCGGGGATCCAACTGACGCAGACTTCCCGCCGCAGCATTGCGCGGGTTGGCGAAGGGATCCCTGCCCGCCGCAAGCTCTCGTTCGTTGAGCGACTCGAAATCCTCAATCAGCATGATGGCCTCGCCGCGGATAACCAGACGATGGGGGACCGTCAGCGTTTCTCTGCTCGTGTGGGGTGGGACCCTCAGCTCGTCTCCTTCGCCATCTGATCTCTTGGTCCCTGAAACGGGCAGGGGGGGAATCGGAATGCGCAGGGGCAGCGACGGCACAGTGCGCAGATTCGCGGTGACGTCCTCTCCCACGTATCCGTCCCCGCGTGTGGCCCCCTGAACAAAGACGCCGTCCTCATAGTGAAGCACCACCGTCAGACCATCGAGCTTCGGTTCCACCACCCAACTTGCGTCGGCAGCGCCCGCAGGGAGGTGTTTGCTCACTCTCGCCCACCAGGCGCGAATCTCGCTCCCGCTCGATGTCTTATCCAGGCTTAGGATTGGGACAGGATGCTCAACCTTGGTGAATGCCGCGGCGGGCTCAGCTCCTACGCGCTGGGTTGGTGAATCGGGAGTGACGATCTCCGGGTACTGTTCCTCGAGAGACTGGAGCTCATTGACCAAGGCATCGTATTCGGTGTCGCTGATGACGGGCCGATTGAGCACATAGTAGCGGTAGTTGTGGGAATGGATAGCGTCTCTCAGGCTCTCGGCACGTCTCCGTACGTGTCTCGGTATCATCCCTGGCTCCTGTGTCGCGACTATGCGCCGGCAAACACACGCGCGCTAATGTGAATTCGTGTAGTCATTGTACCTTGCTCCTCCCCCACCAACCACCCACAATAGGGCAAGGTGCTAGGGCTCCTCAACAGGCTCCAGGTAATTCGCCACCGCCCACCACTCGCGCTCCTCGTTGTCGACGTCTCGGATTCTCCACCAAGGCGCGCCAGACGCCATGCGAGGCCCTTCGGTCACGATGAACACCTCGTCCTCGGCTGCGATATCCATGCGCGTGTAGTCTGGCCCCGGTCCCTCCCGTAAGCTCAGGCCGTAGCCCTCCGTACCCGTGACCTTCACGTAGCCGCCGATACCGATGGCAGCGGACGGGGTCGGGGTGGGCGAGTCGCTCGCCCCCGTGTCCGGGGTCGACGTCAGTGTGTACGTTGGCCTGATGGCTGGCGTCTGAGTCGGAGTCGGGGTCCAGATGATGGCAGTGGCCGTCGGCTCGGCAGAAGCGGAGCGGCCCCGAAGGACGTACAGTCCCCAGAAGCCGAACAACCCGATGAGAAGCACCGCCGCAAGCACTGCGAAGGCCCAGACTCGAAGGGGGATCTTAGACCCACCTGAGGGGTTGGGTGAATTCTGCCGTTCGTCCCGGTCTATGGAGCGACTGGGTATCGTCTTGTCGCCCGGGTTGGATCTGCGCATAGCTGCTTCCTCCTTCGCGTGATGCTGGTTACCGCCGGCCCACGGATGCTGCAACGTGCCCCGGAGCCCAAGCCAGCGCATCGGGTCCCGCGGTCAGACACCGCTCCTTCTTCCCAAGTGTTGCCCTGGTGTCCTGTTCACGGGAGAGCCATCCGCTCATCTCTGGGTGCCCCGTCCCAGTTCACACGCCGACGCTAGGGACACACCTCTAGTTCGACGTCGTCGATGTACATGCGCGTGAGATTGCCGTCTCCGTCGTTCGTCGCGCCAACGATCACCGTAATCGTCTGACCCGTGAACGCGCTCACGTCGTATTCCTGACGCAGCCACTGCTGCGCGTTGCTGTTGGACCATTCAAGATCATGTCGTGCACCGCTCTGATCCCACAGAGCGATGTACTGCCGGTCTCCGGTATCCCCGTTCTGGTTGATGGGATACAACCATACGCGCAGCGTGGCGCTGGAGCCTGGCGGCAGCGAGAGTGGCTGGCGGACCGACGAATAGGGTACCTGGTCGTGACCGACGATTCCGCTTCTCAGGCCCGTCCGGGCCCTGATGGCTGAATATGCGGGATAGTTCTCTGGATTTGGGGTCCAGGCATCGTCGACTTCGAAACCCCCATTGGCTATTGCGTCCGGACATGCAGGATCCGCTTCACCGGGCCCCTTACTGGCCCCCTTGACGATCAGCGGGAGCCAGCGGTGGACTGTCAAACTGGGACGATCGGCCGGGAAGCCTAGGACTGCAGACATCGCTTGCACTCGCTGGTTTGGCCGGATTGTCTCGAACGGGAAGCCCAAGGTGACCACACGCTGGCGGTCGTCCGTGTACTGGACGCCGGCCAGACCGCCAGAGCCGCCCACGTAGCGAAATGCCTCGTCCGATCCCGCGGATACGAGCAGTCGGTCCGGAGAGTTAACCTCGTACATGCCAGGCGCATCAAAACGAAGACTGAGGCCGGCGAAGGGGGCCGCAGTTCCTTGGACCGAGTACGTGTTGACGTCCTGACCGGCATAGCTCGCCCGTAGATAGCGGTTGAAGAAGTCTCGATCGCTGGCGCTACCTCGGTGATCCAGGTCCTCTGCAATCCCCGATCCACTGATGAAGAGGCTGCCCCCGCTATCGAGGTATCCGCGGAGGAGAGCTTGTTCTGTGCTGTTCAGCGTTTCGGTGGCGCTGTTCTCGTTTCCCAGGATCCAGTCGACGATGGCGTAGCCGCGCAGACTGATTCCTCCGCTCTCCACGGCTTCGTTACTGGCGCTGTCCAATGCGTGGTTCGAGGCCCGGCGGATCGCCTCGGCGTGCTGGATGACGTAGTCGTAGCGGTTCATGCGATCCAAGAGCATCCGGACATTGAGCCCCTCCACGGCGTCGTCTTCGTATAGCCCTAGGCCACCGTCGAGACGATCGAAGCCATTGACCACCAACATCCGGGCGCCGCCTCCCACTCGCACGGCCAGGGTCTCGGTAGGCAACGATTCACCTCCGCCGTTAGTCGCTGTCACACGGACGAACAGCAGCTCTCCGCTGGCGAGACCGCTGAGGAGGCAGTCGGTGGCGCCGCCGACCGACCGGCCATTCGACCACCCGATCCCGTTGCTGCTGGTATAGACGCGATAATCGGTTGCCGCATGGCCCCCCAGATCGAGGGCGTCGGTGGCGGGGGGATTCCAGGATACGCGCACCTGCCCGCCGCCCACGTTCTCCACCGCCAGATGGGTGGGGGGGTCGGGAAGGAGCGTGGCATGCGGATCGTAATACCTGGCGATGCCTTGATAGATGGCGCGAGCTACCAGCTGATTAAACCGGGGCTCCTTCAGCGCGTCGGTATCTCCCGGATGATCGTGGAACCCAATCTCGATGAGCGCTCCCGGCATCCGTTTCGACGCGTCATCGTCCCAGAGCAGCCGCAGTTCGCCAAGGTTGGCTTGTCTACGGCCCCGGTCCACCCACGCCGAATCCCACCCCCTGCGGATGTCGCGCACCACCTCGCTGTGGATGGCGTCCGCCAGCTCCAGGCTGCCCTCGGTACGAGGCAAGCCCTCGCCGTTGTGAACGTAGGTCTCTGTGCCACTTACGTTCCATTGGGCGTAGCCCGTGTATCCATTGGAGTGCCACGAGACGTACACTGCGTCGTCCCCCGTGTTGGCGTGCTCCCACCGAGCGTAGGTGGGGCGCGCAGTGATATCCCCGTACGGGGCTTTCATGCCCATCTTCTGCGTGTAGTAGTAACTGGAGACCTCCCACCAGGGCTTGTCGGGGGCTCCCGGCGCCACGGCCTCGATGCCGCTGAGGCTATCGAACGTACCGCCTCCAAAGCGCACCGCATCAGCCACCACGATTCTGCCAGATTGCGCCGATTGGTTGGTGAGCGTCACCTGCGCGGGTTGCCCGGCGAGAAAGCCGTAGGTGCCGATGTAGTACCAGGTGTGTCCGTGACGGCGCTGATCCACCCTCACGGTCGTCTCTCCTCCTGCATGTTGGATGATGTACTCGACGTCTGCTGCTCGATCGGCACCAGAGCGAAACCAGACGTACACGGCGTAACGTCCATCCGACGCCAGATCCGCCCGCCAGCGCGCCGTCGCGGTAGCCGCCCCCGTCACGGTGGAGGCCTCCTGGCTGTGCCCCCCGTAGCCACGCGTCACCTTTGTCCAGCCCGTTCCCGAGTACCCGGGGGACTCGTCATCCACAAGGGCCTCGTTCTCGTTCATGTCCCGCTCGCGCACGGGCCAGACCTGTGCACCAGCGTTCCACAAGTAGTGGAGAAGATACTGATTCACGGCCTCTGCGTTGTTGTGGTCCTCGATGATCGGCCCGTCGTACGACGTACTGGGGTAAGGAGGACGCTGCGTCCTCCAGCGGCCTGTATAGGTGTTCCATTGCCAACCATGTCCCGCGCTCACGTAGACAGTCTTCCCGGTCAGTGCTCCCACTGGCTGGGCTTGACCCGGGGCTGCCGCCTGGGCCCTCTCGAACGTTGTCTCCGGCTCGGCACCGCCTGACGGTTTGTCCGGCACGTCGACTTCGGGAAGGAAGTCGGCGAGCGCCACGAATACGCCTGTCGCGGGATCGCGCACTTGGATCTGAAGCTCATGCCAGTCCATCGGAAGCAGCGTCTTGCCTACTTGGCTGGCAATAACCTCGAAACTCTCGTGCGTCAGGTCACGGAGGGCCTCCGGGGGCATGTCGAACCGGACCACCACAACTTGGTCGGATGGCTGCAAGACGCCCGCGACGCCGGTTCCCCCTGGAATGGCGCTGCGCACTCCCTGACTCGCCTCCTGGGCGGTGGGCCCCTGGAGGAGATCTTCAAGCAAACGCTCGGCGTAACCGGGTCCCGACTGGGCTTGCACATCGCCCTCCCGCTTCACGGCCACGGGGCCCTGGGCGGACCAGAGCACGATGTTATGGTGCAGGTCCAGTTCCTGCCGCTGGTTTTCCCTCCCGAGCGCGGCCAGGACCAGCAGCGCAACCAGAAGCAGAGTCCACTTCGCTTTCATTTCGCCAGACCTCCTGCCGGGGTGCGTCGAGATGTGCGATCTAGGACCATTAGGCTCGGCGCGTCCAGCTCAGGATTTCCTCGACGGACCGGGTATTCAGCACGTCTGCCCCAGTGGCCCATCCGCGGCGCGCGGTTGCGACCCCGAACCGGAGCACCGAAAAGCCGTCGACGGAATGGGCGTCTGAGCTGATGACCAGGTTGGCCCCCAGCTCAATGGCCCGCCGTGCCAGGACATCGGACAGGTCCAGGCGACTGGGATGGGCGTTTACCTCCAGGGCTGTGCCTGTCCGGGCGGCCGCTTGTAAGATCGGTTCCATGTCCAAGTCTGCTCCCTCCCGCTCACCGATCAGCCGTCCGGTTGGATGGGCCAGCACGTCGACGTGCGGATTACGGACGGCTGCCAGAGCTCTTGCGGTCACCTGCTCACGGGGCTGACGCAGGCCGCTGTGCATCGAGGCCACCACGAGATCGAGTTCGACCAGCGCGTCGTCCGGCAGGTCCAGGGTGCCGTCGGCGCGCACCTCGACCTCAATGCCGGCCAGTAAATGGAATTCCCCTTCGAGGCGCTCATTGATCGCCGTCACTTCTGCCCGTTGTTCGTGCAGCCCCTCCACCGTGAGGCCCCCGGTCACGCCCAGACCGTGAGAATGGTCAGTGACGACGGCAAAGGAGAGCCCGCTGGCATGTGCCGCTTTCGCCATCTCCCACAATGTATGCCGTCCGTCGGATGCCGTCGTGTGGAACTGAAAGTCTCCTCTGATATCCTCGAGCTCAACGAGAGCGGGCAGTCGGCGCTCCAGTGCTGCTTCGATTTCACCCCGATCCTCACGCAGCTCAGGAGGAATGAAGGGCAGCCCCAGATGCGCGTACACCTCCTCCTCTGTGGCGCACAGCAGTTCCTCACCATCATCCCTCTTGAGGGCGTACTCGCTCAAGGAGAGGCCGCGATCTAGCGCCAGGCTGCGGAGGTGGATGTTGTGGGCCTGGCTGCCAGTGAAGTACTGGAGTGCGGTACCCCAACGCTGCGGCTCCAAGAGTCGCAGATCGACCTGGAGGCCATCGTGGGTCCGAATAGAGGTCTTGGTGGCGCCCCGCAGCATCACCTCGCTAACCTGCGGCAGCTCGGCGAATCGAGCCATCACCGGCTCCGGCTGAGACGAGGCCACAAGGATGTCCAGGTCCCCCACTGTATCCCGCATGCGACGCAGGCTGCCTGCCGGTGCCACCTGCACGACCCCGGGCACCTCGCGTAAGTGGGAGACCATCTCCATCGCCAGCGACCAAGCGTCGCCCAATCGGGTGCGTCCGGTCCGCCGCCGGAGGCGCTGTATCCCATCAAGGACATTCTGCTCGCTCTTGGCGCCGAAGCCGTGGAGCTGGCGCAGGCGACCCTTGCGAGCTGCGTCCTCCACCGCCTCAATCGTCGTAAGCTGCAACTCCTTCCAGAACCGCGCGGCCGTCTTCGGCCCGATCCCCTCAATGTCCAGCAGAGCCACGACGCCCTCGGGAATCTGGGATCTGAGCTCGCGGTACGCCTCCAGATCCCCCGTCTGCATGAGCTCGTCGATCTTGGACGCCAGCGTATCACCGATGCCGGGCAATTCGGTCAGAGTTCCCTCCCGCCAGACCTCTTCCAGTGGCTTTCCCATTGCCTGAACGGTCTCGGAGGCGCGACGATAGGCCATAATGCGATGGTAGTTGGCCCCCTGAATGTCGAGCATGTCGGCCATGGCGGAGAAGATCTCGGCGACCTGCTGGTTATTCATGGTCTTGCTCCCAGACCGTAGCTGAGGTTCATCAGCACGGACGGTAGTCTCCGAATGCTAGGTAGAGGACGCGCCACCTGGATGCGTTGTTGGGGCGATTATACCTTCTTCCAGGGTGCTTGACAATGGCCTGGGCGTGCGATAGTATAGCGGTTCGCTAGACAGATCATTCGGAGGCACTATGCCGTCTCGGCACAACGACCCGACATTGGTGGCCCTGACGTTCGACTTCTGGGGCACATTGTATCAGAACGCCTACGCACGGGGCGACAGGCTGCAGCTAGTGGCCGAAGCGTTGGAGTGTCACGGACAGTCGCGTCCTTGGGAGGTACTGGACGCTGCCTACGGCCACGCGCGGTCTGTATGGGACACGGTGTGGAGGGAAGAGCAGCGGTCAATCTCCATCACCCGATGGGTAGAGGAGGTCCTGGCGCATCTGGAGGCCGATCTTACCCCTGATGCCGCTGCCGAGCTCGGGCGGAAGATTGAGGAGGTCTACCTGCGGACGGATCAGCCCCGACCTGTGGAAGGCGTGCAGGAGGTGGTGCCGAAGCTGGCGCAGGAGTATCGCCTGGGCCTGATCTCGGACACTGGCCTGACGCCGGGTAGAGTCCTTCGGCGCCTGATGGATCGGGACGGTCTTCTTCGGCATTTCGATGCGCTCACATTCTCAGATGAGTTGGGGGCGGCCAAGCCTCGAGCTGAGCCCTTTCTCCATACACTGGACCAGCTGGAAGCTCAGCCGGAGGAGGCAGCCCACATCGGGGATCTTCCAGAGACGGATATTGAAGGGGCTCGCCGCGTGGGGATGAAGGCGATTCTATTTCTCGCGGTCAGTGAGCGCTACGACGGTCGGGAGAGGGCTCACGGGGCATTCGACAATTACCGGGACCTGGAGGGCGTGTTGGAGCGACTGGAATGAGCACCTACGAGTACGTCGGGAATCCACACATACACACGCGGTACTCAGATGGGACCGCGCTCCACGCCGACGTGGCGCAGGCTGCCTCACAGGCGGAGCTTGACTTCGTGATCGTCACAGATCACAATGTCTGGGTGGAGGGTGTGGAGGGGTACTACGATGATGTCCTGCTTCTGGTGGGGGAGGAGCTCCACAATGTCCGCTCTCGGCCACAGGCTAACCACCTCTTGGCCTATAATGCCGATCTAGAGCTCGCCCCCCTAGCGGAGGATGCTCAGACCTTGATCGAGGGGATTGCCGAGGAAGGCGGGTTCTGCTACCTGGCCCACCCGTTTGAGCGCAGCAGTCCGGTCGGCGCTGGGCTGGACGCCATCCCCTGGACTGCGTGGGACGTTGACGGGTACACGGGGATTGAACTCTGGAACTACATGTCAGAGTTCAAGGGCCTGTTATGGAGCAAGGTGGCCGCAGTGCTGTATGCCTACTTTCCGACGATGGGCATCCGCGGTCCCTATCGAGCCACGTTGCAGAAGTGGGATGAGTTGCTTTCTCAGGGGCGACGTGTGGCAGTCATCGGTGGTGCGGACGCCCACGGAGAGACGTATTCCCTAGGGCCTTTGAGCAAACAGCTTTTCCCTTACGACTATCTATTTCGATGCGTCAATACCCATCTCCTGACCCACGTGCCTCTGAACGGTGAAGTCGATCACGACAAGGCGTTGATCTACAAGGCTTTGAGCGAAGGACGCACCTGGGTTGGCTATGACCTTCTTGCCCCCACATCTGGATTCCGCTTTCGGGCGCGCAGTGTGGCGAACGAGGCCGAGGTGGGCGAGGAGTTGGTGCGTACTGGAGCCACTGTCTTCGAGGTGGAGACACCGGTAGCGGCCGATATTCGGCTGATATGCGATGGAGAGATCGTTGTACGGACCGGAGGGCGCAGCCTACGGCATACCACCGCGCGCCCGGGGGTCTACCGGGTGGAGGCGTACCGACGCTACCGACTGGGGCGGCGTGGGTGGATTTTCAGCAGCCCGATCTACGTAAGGTGAC